>SXJR01000050.1 GCA_005779305.1 Myxococcales bacterium | reverse complement strand
GACGAGATCGCCGTCGCCGTCGCGGTCGACGGCTTCGTCCCGGCGCCGGCGGCGCGGCGCGCGATGATCGACGCGGTCACCGCGTCCGGCGTGGTGTGGCGCGCGGGCCGCTGGGACCCGACCCGGGCGGCGGCGCGCGGCCGCGAGATCGACTTCGGCGAGCTGGGCCGGCGGCCGGTGCGCTCGTTCCCGGCGCCCGAGATCATCACGCTGCCACGCCACCTCGCCACCCGCGTCGTCGACGGCTTCATCGCCCTGCCCGACGATCCATGGGCCCGCGGCCTCGAGCGGCTGGCGCCGCTGGCCGGCTTGCTCGCGCCGTTTGCGGGGCTGGTGGCGCCGATCCTGTCGACGTTCGTCGATCCCACCCAGGTGCCCGACGCCGCGACCCGCGCCGCCGCACGCTTCGCGGTGGTGGCCAGCGCGCGCCGCGGCTTCACGCACGCGCAGGTGCGAGTGAGCGGTCGCGACGTGTACGCGCTCGCGGCCCGGACCGTCGTCGATGCCGCGCTAGCCCTGGCCGCCGGCACGCCCGTCACCGGCGCGCGCGCGCCCTCGGAGCTGTCCGCGGCCGCCGTCGTGCTCGCGGCGCTCGAGCGCGACGGCGCGGTTGCCCTGTCGACCAGCTTCGCGAGGGCGAGCGCGGGAGCCGTGGTAGAAGATCCAGATGTTCGCAGCTCCTGACGGCCTGACGTTCGAGGCCGAGAGCCGGATCGGGCGCGCCCAGGTGGTGCGGCGCTGGCGCCTCGACAACGGTCTCGGCGTGATCGTCGTCGTCGACAAGACCGCGCCCATCGTCTCGTACCAGACCTGGTACCGCGTGGGTTCGCGGCACGAGGAGGTGGGCAAGACCGGACTGGCGCACCTGTTCGAGCACCTCATGTTCGCGCAGACCGAGACCCTGGCCCCGGGCGAGTTCGATCGCGTGGTCGAGCGCACCGGCGGCGAGAGCAACGCAGCGACCTGGGTCGACTGGACGCAGTACCGGCTGTCGCTACCGGCCGCCGATCTGCCGCTGGCGGTGCGGCTCGAGAGCGAGCGCATGAGCCGGCTCCTGCTCACCGCCGAGACCGTCGAGCCCGAGCGCGACGTGGTGACCAACGAGCGCCGCGAGCGCGTCGAGGACGACGTCGACGGCTGGCTCGACGAGCAGCTGATGTCCACCGCGTTCGAAGTCCACCCCTACCGATGGCCGACCATCGGCTGGATGGCCGACATCCGCGCCGTGGGGCTCGACGACATCCGCGCCTTCTACCGGAGCTGGTACGCGCCCAACAACGCCACCCTGGTGGTGGTCGGCGACGTCGACGAGCAGCAGCTGCTCGGCCTGGTCCGCGACGCCTACGGCGGGCTCCGTCCGGCCGCCTTGCCGGCGGCGACCGCCGCCGTGGAACCGCCGCAGGCCGGAGAGCGGGTCAAGCGCGCCCGCCGCCCCATCGCCACCGATCGGGTGTTGTGCGGCTGGAAGGTCGTCGGTCAGGGTCATCCCGACTGGGCGCCGCTCGAGCTGCTCACCACGCTCCTGGCCGGCAGCCCATCGTCGCGACTCCACCGCCGCCTGGTGATCGAGCGCGAGCTGGCCTCGACGGTCGACGTGCAGCTCACGCCGTTCCGCGATCCATCGCTGTTGCGGATCGCCGTCACCACCGCCCGCGGCCACCGGGCCGAGGAGTCGCTGACCGAGATCGACCTGGTCATCGCCGATCTGGCCGAGCGTGGCCCGGACGAGGCCGAGGTGCAGAAGGCCAAGAACCTGACCGAGACCGACTTCTGGTCGGCGCTGGTCGACGCCGACGGCAAGGCCGAGGCCCTCGGCCACCACGAGACCGCACTCGGTGACTTCCGCACGCTGAACCAGCTCGCCGAGCGCCTGGCCGCGGTGACCGCTGCCGATCTCAAGCGGGTGGTGCGCCAGTACCTGGTGCCGAGGACGCGGACGGTGATCGTGGCCGAGCCGGAGCCGGAGACGGAAGACGGAGACGAAGACGGAGACGAAGAGGGAGAGGAAGTTGGAGAGGCAGAGGGAGAAGGGCAAGGGTCGTGACGGTGTTCGTGGAGTCCAGCGCCGACGCACCGCTGGTGTGGATCGAGGTGGCGATCCGCGGCGGGGCCGCAGCCGATCCGTTCGGTCTCGAAGGACTGCACCGGCATGCGGGGTTGCTGGCCCGACGGGGCGCCGGCGGGCGTGATCGGGCGGCGTTCGACGAGACCCTCGATCGCCTGGGGGCGGCGATCGATGTCGGCGTGGGCCGCGACTCGACGACGCTCTCGGCCGTGACCCTGACCCGTAACCTCGACGAGGTGGTCGGGCTGTGCGCCGACGTGCTGGCGGCGCCGGCGTTCGCCGTGGTCGAGCACGAGCGCTTGCGCCGCGAGACGCCTCAGGTGCTCGACGAGATCCGCGACGACGACGCCTCGCTGGTCTCGCGCTGGTTCGATCGCGAGTGCGCGCCCGGCCACGCCTACGCTCGAACCTCGCTGGGCACCGACGCCTCCCTGCCCCGGCTCGAGCTCGAGCTGGCCCGCGCCACCTGGCAGCGCGAGGTCGTGCCCGACAACCTGGTCATCGGCGTGGCCGGCGATATCGACGAGGCCCGCGCTCGCGCGATCGCCGAGCGCCTCACCGATCGGCTGACCTCGAGGGCCGTGCCGGCGCCGCCCGACGTCGAGGGTGTCGATCCGGCGCCCGGCCGACGCGTGGTCCTGGTCGACAAGCCCGAGCGCACCCAGGCCCAGCTCCGCCTGGGCCACCTCGGACCTCGCTTCGGCGACGAGGACACCGCCGCGCTGGTCCTGCTCGAGACCGGCTTCGGTGGCATGTTCTCGTCGCGGCTGATGCAGGAGATCCGCGTGCGCCGCGGCTGGAGCTACGGCGCGGGTTGCATGTTGCGCCGCTCGCGTGGCCGTCACTGGCTGGAGATGTGGATGGCGACGGCGATCGACGTCGCCGGCGACGCGGTGAAGACCACGCTCGATCTCTTCGCCGACGTCGCCGCCAAGGGCCTCGACGCCGACGAGACCGCGCTGGCCCGCGCCTACGTGGTCGGTTCGATGCCGTTCCACCAGGCGACCGCGCGCCAGCGCATGCAGATCGCCGTCCGCGACGCGGTCTACGGACTCCCCGCCGGCTACACCATCAGCCTGCCCGGCCGCGTCGCCGAACTGGGCCAGGCCGACGTCGCCGTCGCCGCCGCCCGCTGGCTCAAGCCCGCGTCGGTCGTCACCGTCGCCGTGGCCACCGCCGCCACCGCCCAGACCGCGCTCGCCGCCGCCGGCGCCGGCCCCGTCGACGTCCTCGAGTACGACGCGTACTGACGCCTGCCAGCGCTACGAATCGCCGAGCGATCCGCGCAGCTCGGCGAGCGCGGCGATGGCCTCGATCGGTGTCATGCGATCGGGATCGAGGGCGCGCAGGCGCGCGAGTAGCGGGGCGTGGACGTCCGCGGCCACCGCCGCCGGCGCGGCGACGCCGGCCAGCAGCGACAGCTGCGTCGACGCCGAGCCGAGGCCACGACCGGCCTCGAGCTTCTCGAGGATCTGGCGGGCGCGCCCGATGACCGAGCGTGGCAGGCCGGCCAGGCGGGCCACGTCGATGCCGTAGCTGCGGCTGGCGGCGCCGGGCGCGATCCGGCGCAAGAACACCACCTCGCCCTTGTGCTCGCGCACCTGGGCCGAGAGGTTGCGCACCCGCGGCCGGGTCTCGGCCAGCGCGACCAGCTCGTGGTAGTGGGTCGCGAACAACGTCCGCGCCCCGATCGCGTCGTGGAGGAACTCGGCCACCGCCCAGGCGATCGAAACGCCGTCGAAGGTCGAGGTGCCGCGCCCGACCTCGTCGAGCACGATCAGCGAGCGGCGGGTAGCGCCGGCCAGGATCGCCGCGGTCTCCCGCATCTCGACCATGAACGTCGAATCGCCGCGGGCCAGGTTGTCGGCGGCGCCGACTCGCGTGAACAGCCGATCGCACACGCCGATCGTCGCCGCCCGCGCCGGCACGAAGCTGCCGAGCTGGGCCAGGAGCACGATCTGCGCGACCTGGCGCATGTAGGTCGACTTGCCGGCCATGTTGGGACCGGTGACCAGCAGGAGCTGGGCGCCGGCGGCGTCGAGGTGCGCGTCGTTGGGCACGAAGGTGCCTGCCGGCAACGCCGCCTCGACCACCGGGTGGCGACCGTCGGTGATGTCGATGATCACCCCGTCATCGACGGTGGGCCGGCACCAGTTCGCGCGCTCGGCGACGTCGGCCAGCGTGCCCAGCACGTCGAGCGCGGCGACGGCCGCGCCAGCGGCGAGCAGCGCCGGCGCCTGAGCAGCGACTAGGGCGGTGAGGCCACGGAACAGCTCGGCCTCGCGCACGGCGAGGGTGTCCTCGGCGGACAGCACCTTGCGCTCGAGGTCGGCCAGCTCGGGCGTCACGAAGCGCTCGCCGGTGGCCACGGTCTGCTTGCGCAGGTAGTCACTCGGCACCTTGCCGAGGTGCGACTTGGTGATCTCGATGTAGTAGCCGAAGACGCGGTTGTAGCGGACCTTGAGGCTGGCGATGCCGCTGCGCTTCTGCTCGCGGGCTTCGATGGCCAGGATCTGATCCTTGCCGCCGTCGGCGAGCGCGCGACACTCGTCGACGGTCTTGTCGAAGCCGCCGCGGATGTAGCCGCCATCCTTGACCATCGGCGCCGGCTCGTCGACCAGCGCCACCGCCAGGCGCGCCGCCAGCGCTGCCAGCGCCGGTGTGGCCACCGCGGCCAGCGCCAGCAGATCGGGCACCGGCGCCAGCTCGTCACCAGCGGCGGCGAGCAGCGCCGCCAGCTCGGGGAGCATCGCCACCGAGTCGCGCAGGCGGCCGAGGTCGCGCGGCTGGGCCACGCCGAGGGTGGCCTTGCCGGCCAGCCGCTCGATGTCGGCCACGCCGCGCAGCGAGCTGCGCAGATCGCGGCGCAGCTCGGGGCGCTCGCGCAGCCACTCGACGGCGTCGTGGCGGCGACGAATGGCGGCGACCTCGGTGAGGGGGTAGAGCAGCCAGCGGCGCAGGAGCCGCGCCCCCGGCGACGTCGCGGTGTCGTCGAGCACGTCGAGCAGGGAGCCCTGCCGCTTGGCGCCGATGAGGGTCTCGGTCAGCTCCAGGTTCGCGATCGCGGCCTCGTCGAGCACCAGAGCGGCATCGGCGGCGTAGAGCGCCAGCCGCACCACCGGCAGCGCACCCGCCGGCTGGGTGGCGCGGGCGTAGGCGAGCACCGCGGCGGCGGCGCGTACCGCCAGCGGCGACGCCGCCGGCACATCGGCCAGCGTGGCGGCGAGCTCGGCGCGGGCCACGGCCTCGTCGGGGACCGCGGCCACCGACCAGGCCGCGCGATGACGGCGCACCGGCGTACCCGGCCCGGCGGCGCCACCGTCGACCAGCGCCGTGGCCACCGAGATCACCTCGCGGGGCGCGACCCGACACAGCTCGTCGGCGGTCGCGGCGGCGCCGGCCAGCTCGGTGGCGCGGAACTCGCCGGTGGTGGCGTCGAGGTAGGCCAGGCCCCAGGCGCCGTCAGCGCCGCCGGCGGCTACCAGCGCAGCCAGGTAGCGCGGCGTCCGTGCATCGAGCGACTCCTCGTCGACGACCACGCCGGGCGTGACCACGCGGACGACCTCGCGCTTGACCAGGCCCTTGGCGAGCTTGGGATCCTCGACCTGCTCGCACATCACGATCTTGTGGCCGAGCTCGGTCAGGCGCGCGACGTAGCCACGGGCTGCGTGGTGCGGGATCCCGCACATCGGCACCGCGTCGACCTTGCCCTTGTCGCGGGTGGTCAGGGTCAGGTCGAGCAGCCCCGAGCCCAGCACCGCGTCCTCGAAGAACATCTCGGAGAAGTCACCCAGCCGAAAGAAGACGATCGCGTCTGGATAGCGCTCCTTCACCTCCAGGAACTGCCGCATGAGCGGCGTATCGGCTGGAGACGTGCGGGACACCGAAGGTGTCCTACCACGTCTCCCCTTGCCCTTGCCCTTGCCCCTGCCCCTGCCCTTCCACGATCTCCGGCGATCTCAGAGCCGCGTCACGTACGCGATCTTCGGCACCTTCCGCTCGAACTCGGCCTTCGCCGCCACCGCCTCGTCGTAGCTGCCGTAGTTGCCGAGCCGCACCCGGTAGAACGTACCCTTGCCCTCGACCTCGGCGCTGACGACGTAGGCGCTGTAGCCAGCACCCTTCACCGTGGCCAGGAACGCATCGGCCTCCACGCGGTCCTGGAACGCCGAGAGCTGGAGCGTGAACTTGCCGTCGTCCGGCCTGGCCGCCGGCCCATCGACCTCGGGCTTGGGCTTCACCTCGGGCTTCACCTCGGGCTTCCTGGCGTCCGCCTTCGCCTCCGCCTTGAGGTCCGGCTTCACCACCGGCTCGACCACCGCCTGGATCGCGCGATCGACCTCGGTCACCGGCGCATCGGCGCCGCGCAGGGTCTGCGGATACAACATGTCGCCCTTGCCGTCGGCCAGCCGATCGAGCGCGGCCAGCGGGTCCTTGCGCGCCGACGTCGCCGCCGCGCGATCGACGTGGGCTCGCGCCTCGAGCCGCCGTCCGACCATCACGCCGAGGACGAAGACCAGGCACGCCACCACGGCGCCGCCGAAAAACAGGTAGAAGATCTGGCGGCCATCCAGGCTGACCTCGATCTTGTCCTTGTACAGCTCGGGCTCCGAGGTACGGGTCACCATCACCCCCGACGTTCGCCCACCCCCGCCGCCGGGGCAAAAAAACGGCTACCGCACGAAGGCACTGGAGTCGACGGCGTCGGGATCGACGCGGATGATCTGGCCGGTGGTGCTGAGGCTCGATCCGTCCAAGGGCTGAATGTCGCCCTCGTCGACGATCCACACCGCACCGTCGGGCGAGCGCGCGATCCGGGATGGGAACACCGCCAGCAAGCTACCCGCGGTCTGGGTCGCGAACCCGCCGATCAGATGGAAGCCGAAGGCGAACCCCGGGTAGGTGGTGGGGATCCCGACCAACCCACCGCCGCGATCGTGCCGGCACACGGCGTCGCCCGGATAGGTCGGATCGACGACGTTGATGGTCATGACGTGGTTGCGGAAACGGATGGCCTCGACTGGCACCGTGCGCAAGATGCCGACCTGACTGACCGGGGTGCAGGTGCCCGGCATGTAGTCGGGGACCAGCTCGGTGTGTTGCACCGTGGTCTTGCAGGGGTTCGGGGTCACGTCGGCGACGCCATCGCCCGTGCAGGGCGGCGCCGTCAGCGGGATCCGTCCGACCACGAGCGGGTTGGCGCCGGTCGCACGCACGCACTGCCCGGTCGAGTTCTCGACCACGTCGTGGATGTAGCCGGTGCGCTCGCCGACCACGGTGAACGCCTCGGTGGCGTGCAGCGAGTAGCGCTGCAGCCCAGCCAGGCACTCAGGCGGCGGAATCGTGCCTTCGAGGCAGTAGCCGCCCGAGCACACCGTGCCTTCGTCGCAGTCGCCGGCGTCGCCGCAGGTTTGCTGGCAGCGGTTGAGACCGGGCGCGCGGCTGGGATCGGGCTCGCACACATAGGTCTTGTCGGAGGCCGGCGTCATGTCGTCCTGTGGGTGATCGCCGGCGGTGAGGGTGGCCTCGTAGTCGGCGAGCTCGGTGCACTGCTCGTTCGACGTGCAACCGGTCACGGGCGAGGTCCTCAGCACGCGCCGGCGCTCGGACATCTCCAGGTGGCCGGACGACGCTCGCTGCACGGCGAACTTCCGCACGGAGACCAGGTAGTCGCGACAGGCCGAGGCGAGCTGGTCGACGCGGTCCTTGGGCAGGCACGCCCCGGTCGCGACGGTGGCGTCGGGGTGGACGTAACAGGTCTCGCCCAGGCCGCACTGGCGGTCGCCCTGTGCCGGATCACAGCCGCGCATCTGGACGTGGTCGAAGGGCATGACGCCCGCGGCGCAGTACGGGCCCGCCGCGTCGTAGACGTTGATCGAGCCCACGGCCACGGTCACCTGCCCGGCCCGGATCGCAGGGCCGTCGGTGGCGGTCGACGCGGTGTCGAGCGACAACGACCCCTCCCACTGGAACGACCAGTCCTCCTCGAAGCGGAGGGCCCGCAGATCGGGGAACACGTCGTCCCGCACGATCGGCGGCGTGGCGTACATCACCTCGGGCAGGGCGCGGTCGGAATCCTCGCCGTCGCAGGCCAGCTGCCGGAGGTACGGCATGTAGAAGCCCTTGTTGTTGGCGATGCGGGTCGAGTTCACGAAGCTGGTCGGGATCGACTCGGCCCTCGGCCCGCCCTCGTTGTCGGCGGGGCCGGCGAAGTCGCACAGGAGGTCGCCCTCCGCGGTCGTGGCGCTATCGTCGCGCAGGCTGCCGCCGTCACGGAGCTGGTGTGGCATGCCGAGGGCGAGCTGGGTGGTCAGCGGTGCGGTGCTGTTCTGGGTGTCGGCGTAGTTATCGTCGTCGATGTTGACCACGTAGGTGAGCCCGATGGTCGAGGTCACGAAGGCGAAGTGGCCGATGAGCGTCTTGGGCGCCACGTCGGCCGACGGTCGGTCGACGCCGGCCTCGCTGACCACCACCGAGAGAGGTGCGTCGTCGCCGGGAAGCTGGATGCCGGGACTGCGCGCGAAGGCCCGGCGCGGCGGGGTGCCGACCTGGCCGGGCTCGAAGCAGATGAAGTCGCGGCCATCGGTCACGCCGCGCAGGAAGCGTGGATCGAGCTGGGTCTCGCACTCGTGGTCACGGGTCGTGACCTCGGCGACGCGGACGGTGGCGTCGCTGGCCACGGCGTAGACGTACTGGGCGGCGCGGAGCGGGCTGATCATGTCCTCCCAGCCGTCGCTGCCGGTCATGTTGATGACCTTGGTGATGGCCACGTCGATCACCCCGACGTCGCCCTCGAGCTCGACCTGCTCGACCGCGGTCGGCAGGTACCCGGCGTCGAGATCGACCACGGTGATCACCGGCCGGTTGTCCTGGCCGATGGCGAGGCGACGGTTTCCGGAGAAGTCGTCCCGAACCAGGTCGAGCGCGACCGGGCGACCGCCGTCGCCGGTCGGCATGCGCATCCCGCACTCGGCCGGGCAGCTCAGGTTGCCGTCGCCGATGGTCGCGGTGCCGATGGCGTCGAAGCGGATGCTCGACACCACCATGCCGGTGCTGGCCTCGACCACCGCGACCGCGTGGCACTCGGGGTATGCGATGTAGAGCAGGCCCTGGGGGTTGGCCGGACAGGCGACGCCGATCTCGGCGTCGCGGACGTCGGAGATCATGGCCGCGGGGCGCGCCAGGACGCGGGCGCCGCTGGCGTTGATCACGTCGAGCCGACGCACCAGCGGCACGTTCCGGCGCTCGACGATGGCGTCGACGTCGATCACCGAGACGTCGCAGCTGCCCGCGTTGGCGGTCATCATGTAACAGCTCGACGGATCGGCCGCGACCGCGATCGGCATGGAACCCACCGACAGCGAGTTCTTGCCCGGGACCAGCGAGTCGCCGTCGCGCACGAAGATCTCGCCGCTGGCATAGCCGCCGCCACCCTCGTTGACGTTGGCCTCGGCCACCGCCACGGTCCCCGACGCCGACTGCACGGCGAAGATGAACCAGCGCATGCTGCTCTCCAGCGCGGGCTGGTTGGGCAGGTTCTCCTGACCCGGCGGCCAGTTGGGTGGGACGTGCCCGTTCTCGCCCGGCGCCGGGTTGTTCTCGGGCGGCTTGTCCTGGGTGCGGATCCGGCACGACTCCAGCGGCGCGGGCTGGAACTCGAGCGGATCGGCGGCGTCGGCGCCGTTGCCGCCGGTGATGCGGGTCTGACCGTAGCAGGCGAAGGCGAGGTCGACCGGACGGTTCAGGTTGGGGACGCCGGCCGGCTCCTGCGCGGTCGAGCCACAGCTCACGCTCGCCAGCGCGGCCATCGTCAACGGGAACCAGGGACGCAGACTCACGATCTGACTCCGATGCGCATGACGACCCGATAGAAGGTGGACGACGACGGATCGAGATCGATCACGGCGACCGAGTCCTCGAGGAACGTCGACACGAACAGGAGCTGACGGCTCTCGGCCGCGGCCAGGCCGAACGGCGCCCGGCCGACGCTGGCCACGGCCTCGACGCGGCTGGTGCCCTGCGGATCGATCACGTAGACCTCGCCGCTCAGGAAGCAGCTCACGAACGCGCGCTCGCCGATGCCGCCGTCGGCGACGACCAGCCCCGAGGCCTCGCGGCACAGGTCGGAGGCGCCCGACAGCCGGTTGCGCGGCACGCCGGTCACGTCGAGCGTGGTGTCGTAGATCTGCAAGGACGGCGGGAAGCGGTTGATCATGTACGCGCGCTCGCCGTTGGTGCCGAAGGCCACGCCCCGCGAATCACTCGACGTGCCGCCGGCGCCGCCGACGCCATTGAGGAAGAAGTAGCTGGACGGCACCAGGAACGGCAGGCTGCCGCTCGCCCGGGCCACGCTCAGCATCTGGATGCGGTCCTCGGTGCGGCTCTGCACGTAGACGATGTTGCGATCACCGGCCTGGCGTCCGGCCACACCGGTGGCGCCACGAGCGCTGCCGCTGCCGCCGAACAGCCCGGCGACCGCGTCAGCGAGCACGGGCACGCCGGCCGCCGGCGAGTCGACCAGGGTCACCGTGCCCGAGCTCAGGTGCGTGATCATCGCGAACTGCGCCACCGAGTCGACGTAGATGGCGAACGGCTCCTCGGCGACTTCGGGCAGATCCACGTCGCCGCGCATCCGGGTCAGGCGATGGTCGTCGTCGCAGAGCTCGAAGCCCTGGCCGCCGCCGCACGACAGCTCGCGGGCGGCGCCGTCCCACTCGGCCCAGGTCACTGACGGATCGCCGCGCACCGGGACCAGCACGCGCAAGTCGTTGCCGCCCTTGTCCTGCACGGCCAGCGTGCTGGAGAAGTTGCCGATGCGCACGCCGGCGCCGCCGACCATGAACGCGGCCTCGTCGCACTCGATCGTGCCCGGCGACTCCTGATCGGCGGTGCACGCCGGATCGATCTCGCCGGTGGTCTTGTAGGCCGTGACCACGCGGTCGACGGTCTCGACGTCGACGACCGAGATCGTGCCGGAGTCGTAGCGGAGATCGGAGTTGGCCGAGAGCACGAACAGCACGCCCTCGTCCGGGCTCACGGCCAGCCCGGTGGGGAAGAACAGCTCGCCCTCGGGCGGCCGCACGTCCTCGGAGGACGCCGTGCAAGCTGCGGCGAGGATCACAGCGCCGGCCGCGAGGCTTCGAGAGAGCATGGCGGAGCGGTTGGACCTCGGGGAGGCGGCGGTGGTTGCCCCGGAAGCCGCGGAAGGGCACGGGCACGGGCACGGGCAAGGGCAAGGGATCACGGAGACTCCAGGGCGGCCCGGGCGGCGGCGACCCGCGCGATAGGGACCCGAAATGGCGAACAGGACACGTAATCGAGGCCGTAGCGGTGGAAATGCGTGACCGAGGCCGGATCGCCACCGTGCTCGCCGCACACCCCGACCTTGAGGCCGGGGCGCGCCGCCCTGCCCCGCCCGACCGCGAGCTCGACCAGCTGGCCGACGCCACCGGCGTCCAGGGTCACGAACGGGTCCTTGGGCAGGAGCTCGGCTTCGAGGTACGCCGGCAGGAAGCTGGCCACGTCGTCACGCGACAGGCCGAGCGTCGACTGGGTCAGGTCGTGGGTGCCGAACGAGAAGAACTGGGCGTCCTCGGCGATCTGGTCGGCGGTGATCGCCGCCCGCGGGATCTCGATCATGGTGCCGAACGCGTACTCGATCTCCTGGCCGGTGGCGTCCATGACCTTGCGCGCCACTGCCTCCAGCATCGTCTGCTCGAGGTGGAGCTCGTTGCTGTGGGCGATCAACGGGATCATGATCTTGGGCCGGACCCGGATCCCGCGCGCCTGGCAGGCGGCGGCGGCCTCGAAGATGGCGCGCACCTGCATCTCGACCAGCGCCGGCATGTGGATGCCGAGCCGCACGCCCCTCAGCCCCAGCATCGGGTTCTCCTCTCGCAGGAGGCTGATCGCCGCGTGCAGGGCGCGCTGCTTGGCCAGCTCCAGGGTCAGCGCCGCTGCATCGCCGTCGTGGAGCTGCAGCCGGGTCTCGAGCACGGTGACGTCGTGGCTGACCGCTTCGAGCCGCGGGAGGAACTCGTGCAGGGGTGGATCGATCAGCCGGATCGTCACCGGCAATCCATCCATGGCGCGGAACAGCCCCTCGAAGTCGGAGCGTTGCATCGGCAGGAGCCGGGCCAGCATGTCGGTGCGTTCGGCCTCGGTGCTGGCGAGGATCAGGCGCTGGACCAGGGGCAGCCGCTCGGTCTCGAAGAACATGTGCGCGGTGCGGCACAGGCCGAGACCTTCGGCGCCCATCGCTCGGGCCCGCTCGGCGTCGCGCGGGTAGTCGGCGTTGGCCCACACGCCCAGGCGCCGCGCCTGGTCGGCCCAGCTCAGCAGCTCGAGCAGGAACGGATCCTCGAGGCTGGGCTGGATGGTGTCGAGCTTGCCCAGGTACACCTCGCCGGTGGTGCCGTCGAGCGAGACCCAGTCGCCCTCGGCGAGCGTGGTGGCGGCGGCGCCGGCCCGCCGGATCACCGCGATCCTCGCCTCCGCATCGACCTCCATCGCCAGCACGCCGACCACCGCCGGCTTGCCGAACTGCCGCGCCACCAGCGCGGCGTGGCTGGTCCTGCCGCCGCGACTGGTCAGGATGCCGCGCGCGGCCAGCATGCCGTGGACGTCGTCGGGCTTGGTCTCGGCGCGGATCATCACGACGTCGCGCTTGGCCTTGGCCCACTCCTCGGCGCGGTCGGCGTCGAACGCGAGCTGTCCCACCGCCGCGCCCGGCGAGACGTTGAGCCCGGTCGCGATCAGCCGGCCGTCGCCGCGGGCCCGCTTGAT
Source organism: Myxococcales bacterium (assembly GCA_005779305.1). GTDB lineage: Bacteria > Myxococcota_A > Polyangia > Haliangiales > Haliangiaceae > UBA2376. The sequence continues at coordinate 1,090 of SXJR01000050.1, read as the reverse complement.
GGCGCCGGGATCGAACTGGGGGTGCAGGAAGAAGTCGACGTGCTCGGGCTTGACCCGCATCAACGCCTGCTCGCGGGTGATCAAGCCCTCGCCGGCCAGCTCGACGGCGATGCGCACCGCCGCCGCGGCCGTGCGCTTGGCGTCTCGAGTCTGCAGCATCCACAACCGATCGCGCTCGACGGTGAACTCGATGTCCTGGGTCTCGCGATAGTGCTGCTCGAGCAGCCGGGCGATCCGCGACAGCTCGGCGAAGGCGGCCGGCATCTCGGTCGCGAGCTCGGCGATGGGCTTGACGGTGCGGGTGCCGGCAACCACGTCCTCGCCCTGGGCGTTGAGCAGGTAGTCGCCCTCGAGCTGCGCTTCGCCGGTCGAGACGTTGCGCGTGGTAGCCACGCCCGTGGCCGATCCGGCGCCCAGGTTGCCGAACACCATCGCCACGATGTTGACGGCGGTGCCGAGATCGTCGGCGATGCCGGCAGCCCGGCGGTAATCCTGCGCGCGTTTGCCCTGCCACGAGCGGAACACCGCCTCGGTGGCCTCGCGGAGCTGGTCGCGCGGCGCCAGCGGGAAGGTGCGCCCGGCATGGCGCTCCACGATCCCGCGAAACGCGCCGGTCAGCTCGCGCAGATCGGCCGCCGGCAGGTCGGCGTCGTTGGTGACGCCGCGGCGCTTGCGCGCCTCGCGCAGCAAGGTCTCGAACGGTTCGTCCGCCACGCCCATGACCACCCGGCCGAACATCTGGACCAGGCGGCGGTACGCGTCCCAGGCGAACCGCTCGTCGCCGCTGAGCCGGGCCAGGCCGGCGGCGGTCTCGTCGTTGAGCCCGATGTTGTGGACGGTGTCCATCATGCCGGGCATCGAGAACCGGGCACCCGAACGACACGACACCAGCAGCGGATTATCGACATCACCGAAGCGCTTGCCGGTCGCGTCCTCGAGGTCCGCGATGGCCTTGTCGGTCTGATCCCACAGATCGTCGGGGACGGCGCCGTCGGCGAGGTAGGCGCGGCAGGCCGCGGTGGTCACGATGAAGCCCGGGGGCACCGGCAGGCCGATGCGGGTCATCTCGGCCAGGTTGGCGCCCTTGCCG
>SXJR01000049.1 GCA_005779305.1 Myxococcales bacterium | reverse complement strand
GGCCCCCGCTGCCGTGGCGCCGGCAGCTGCGGCAGCGGCGGCCCAGCCCGTGAGGGCGCCCGCGGCGGCGCCGCCGCCGTCCGCTGCGGACCACGACGACTACGGCATCGACAAGGCCATCGAGCTGATGCGCACGCTGCCCAGCGAGAACATCGAGCTGGTCGTCCAGGTCGTGAAGTTCTCGCTCGAGTCGGTGGGCATCCACCTGCCGACCATCATCCAGGACGCGATCCGGAGGCAGAACGACCTCCAGGGCCGGGTGGCCTCGCTCAAGGCCGAGATCGCCGACCTCGAGGCCGAGATCAAGCAGCGCCGCGACGAGATCGCCAAGCACGAGGGCGACCACAAGGAGACGACGGTGGTGCGCGAGCGCCTCGAGCTCGCCGAGAAGATCGGCAAGGGCGGCAAGCCCGGCGCGGCCGCCGCCGCTGGGGCCCCGTCCGCCGACGCGGCCAAGCCCGAGGCGGCCAAGCCCGAGGCTGCGGCGTCGAGCACCACGAGCGGCACGCTGCCGTCGCTCGGTGGCACCCACCGCAACCATCCGGTCACCGGTCAGACTGCGGTCATCCCGCCCAAGAAGTGACGACGAGCCTCGATGCTTCGCCATCACATGTCTGTGATCACGGCTGACAACCGCCTCAAGCGGGAGGTGCAGCGTGTCACCGCGTCGACCGCGTCGACCGCGTCGTTCGGTAAGGATCTCACCGTCCTGGAGGGCGAGCGCAAGCCCGATCTGGTGATCGTCGACGCTCGCACCGAGCGGCCGCCGGTCGGGCTGCACAAGAAGGTGCCCAACTCGGCCAAGATGATCTTCGTGGTCGCCGCCGACCACAAGCTGACCGACGACCTGCCGGTGTTCAGCGACGGCCACGTGGTCAGCGTGATGAGCCACGGCGACCACTTCGACGCTGACGAGTTCATCGCCAGCGCGACCAAGGCTCTGCGCGGCAACATCTTCGGGCTGAACAAGTACTTCCCGTGGGGCGTGACCACCTTCTCGATGGTGGTGAAGAGCTACGCCGACAAGAACAAGGCCATCGACGTGCTCATGCAGTACGCCAACCTGGCCGGCGTGCGCGGGCCCGTGCGCGAGCGCATCCAGACCGTCGCCGACGAGCTGATGATGAACGCGCTGTACCACGCGCCCGTCGACAAGGACGGCAAGGAACTCTACCGCGAGAAGACCCTGAAGGAGCTGGTCCAGCTCGCCGAGGTGCCGGCCATCGAGGTCCAGTACGGATCCACCGGTCGCTATTTCGGGCTCTCCGTGCGCGACGGTGGTGGCTCGCTGACCCGCGAGCGCGCGATGCAATACCTGCTCAAGGCGCGCTCGAACTCGCCCGAGTTGGAGCAGAAGATCGGCGGCGCCGGGCTGGGGCTGGTGAGCGTCCTGCGCTCGGTCTCGAAGCTCATCTTCAACCTCGAGCCCGGATCGTCGACCGAGGTCGTGGGACTGTTCGACATCGAGCTCTTCGCCAAGGGCCAGATCGGCGCTCGCTCGCTGCACGTGTTCACGGCGGCGGCCCAGCCCGAGCCCGAGGGCGAACGCGAGGACGACACCACCGTCACCACCGCGGCCGAGGACGATGACGACGACGACGTCCCCGATCTGAAGCCGCGGCGGGGTGCGTGGATCCTGGCCGCGATCTTGTTGAGCGTGGTGACGGCGCTGGGCACGGCGGTTGCGCTCAAGCGCGGCGATGGGAAGGCCGAGACGGTCACGCCCGACGATCCGCGCTGTCAGCCCCTGCGCTCGGTGACCGGCACGGGCTCGGGTTCAGGTACCTGATCCGTTCGGCGCGAAGCGATCGCACTCGCAGACGTAGCTGTTGAGGTCGAGGCAGGGCTTGTCCTCGAAGTCGAACGAGTTCTTGAAGCGCACGCAGTTCTCGGCGGTGGAGCCATCGGGGTCGCCGTTGTCCCAGGGCGGCTGCTGGCCGACCACCGGGTAGCCGCCGGTCGGCTCGGCAGTCACCCAGCTGAAGGTGCCTTCGACGAGCTGGTCGGTGAGGCCGACCCAGGTGTTGCCGCTGAACTGGCTGGTGAGCGCGGCCTTCTCGAGATCGTCGCCCACCACCAGCAAGTGCGTGTGGCCGTTGACGGCGGCGAGATCGTCATCGTCGTTGCAGTCGAGGGCCGCGGTGGCCCAGGTGACGCCGACCTCGATCACGCGGTACTGGGTGGTCGAATTGCCGATCGGCGCGTAGCCGGTGGGGCATGAGGGCAGGGCGGCGTCGAGCCGAGCATCGGTCGCGGCGTCGGCCCGGGCATCGGTCGCGGCGGCGTCGGCAGCGGGAGCGTCGGCGGGGGCGGCATCGCCGTCGTCGTCGGCGTCGGCCTCGCCGGCGTCGTCGCCGGTGCCGGCGTCAACCGCATCGCCGTCGTCGCCGCCGGCGGGACGGAACGCGCAGCCGGCGAGCGCCAGGGCGATCACGGCGGCGGTCCTGCGGCTGCCAGGGTTGGTCATCGCTACTTACTGTAGTGCAGACCCCGAAAATAGTGCCCCCCGGAACTGTACCCGGCTCCGGGGGGCGAACTGCGCGGATTGCCCCACGCAGGTGCCGGTCTCGCACACCAACGGCAGATGTGGTCGCTGAGATCTTCGTGCCCGCGACTTGCCGTTAGTCAAAGCTGGCAGAAGTGGAGCCAGCTACCGGATTCGAACCGGCATCTCGGGCCAATGCGACCACGGAAGAGATGGTGCGCTCGGCGGTTTGAGTCTGGGAGAGAGCTTCAGTTTCAGGCAGCCGCCGCGACAGACCCGTTTGAAGGGCCCGCGTATACCATTTCGCCACGGGGCCCCAAGGAGAGTGGTCCCGGGAGGATTCGAACCTCCACGTCGTGAACGGCTGCTCCAGTCAGTCTGAGGCTGAGCTTGAGCTTGTCTCCCATTCGGGAATCGGTCTTGGTTGCTCGGACCTTCGCGTGCTCAGGGCGCGAACAGGTACTCGAACACCTCCTTGGCGAGCTTCTTGTCGGGCGCCTCGACGGCGTTGGCCTGCTCGCGGGCGTACTTGACGGCGTTCGACAGCTTCTCGATGCGGGCGAGGAGCTGCTTCTTGCGCGGCGCCGGCATCGCGCCCGAGTACTTGATGGTCGTCCACTGCCCGGCGATGACGTCCTCGGTGATGAGCTGGGTCTGGGCCGGGTGGTGCTCGGTGGCGTCGTAGAGCACGATCGGGCGCTGCACCTTGCGGGTGCGCTGGGTCGCGGTCGGCTCGGTGCGGAACAGGCCGCTGCTCGGGTCGACGTTCCAGTCGTTGCCGGCGTCCAATTCGGCCATCTTGGCCACGAACGTGGTGAGGTCGCCGAGCTGCTTCTCCAGGAAGAGCAGGTAGGTCGCCGGCACGCTCTCGAGCAGGGGCTTGCCGTCGATGACGACGTCGGCCTTGGCCGAGCAGTTGGCCCAGTCCTTGGTGGCGGTGATGTCGAAGAGCTCGGTCAGCGAGCGGGCCACGCGCTCGAGCACGTCGGCAGCGTTGTGCTGCACCTTCTGGCTCTCGGAGGGGTAGGTCTCGCCGTCCTCGTCGCGAGGCTGGTAGGCCTTGTGGAAGCCGTTCATGAGGGCCGGCTTCTGCGTCGCCTGATGGAGCTCGGTGAACTCGGCGTAGACGCGGGTCTTGATGCCCTTCTCGATCGCAAGAATCTGATTCAGCTTGGCCATGATTGTTCCTGGAGCCCGCCGCGGCGACGAATCGGCCCACGCAGCGTGCCCCTGAAAGACACCGTGCCCGATGACCGACACCGGCGCAAGGCGACCAGTAAGGACTCGATAGCCCCGCCGGGAGCGGAGCGTGGTAAACGGAGCGGGTGTTCACCGGGCTCGTCGAGGACATCGGCACCGTCGCCCGCGCCGACCGGCGCAGTGACGCGCTGGTGCTCGCCGTGCGGCCGGCCGCCATCGAGGTCGGGTCGCTGGCCATCGGCGAGTCGATCTGCCACGACGGCGTCTGCCTGACGGTGACCGAGGCAGGCGGCGGCACGTACACCGTGCTGGCCGGCGCCGAGACCCTGGCCCGCACCACGCTGGGGAAGGCGCGGGTGGGCACGAAGCTCAACCTCGAGCGCGCGCTGGCCGCCGGGGCGCGCCTGGGCGGGCACCTGGTCGCCGGCCACGTCGACGGCACCGGCGAGCTGGCGGCGCGGGTCGACCGGGGCGCCAACCTGGTCCTGACCGTCCGGGCCGCGCCGGCGCTCCTGCGCTACGTCGTCGAGAAGGGCTCGATCGCCGTCGACGGCATCAGCCTCACCGTCAACCGCGTCGACGAGACCGGCTTCGACGTCGCCATCATCCCCCACACCGCCAGCGCCACCACGCTGGGCGCCCGCCGTCCCGGCGATCCGGTCAACCTCGAGGTCGACGTCATCGGCAAGTACGTCGAGAAGCTCCTGGGCGGCTACCGCCCCAACGTGTGAGGACCCATGCCCCAGCAGCACGCCAGCCCAACCGCCCGCGTCACCGCCGCCCTCGACGCCATCCGCGCCGGGCAGATGGTCATCATGGTCGACGACGAGGACCGCGAGAACGAGGGTGACCTCGTGCTGGCGGCCGAGAGGGTCACGCCCGAGGCCATCAACTTCATGGCCCGCCACGGCCGCGGGCTCATCTGCCTGGCCATGGACGGCGCGATGATCGATCGCCTCGAGCTGCCCATGATGGTGCGCGAGAACCAGGCCACGCTCGGCACCGCGTTCACGGTGTCGATCGAGGCCCGCCACGGGGTGTCGACCGGCATCTCGGCCCGCGACCGCTACACCACGATCCTCGCCGCCATCGCCGACGAGGCGCGACCGGCCGACCTGGTCTCGCCGGGTCACGTCTTCCCGCTGCGGGCGCGGCGCGGCGGCGTGCTGGTGCGCACCGGCCAGACCGAGGGCTCGGTCGACCTGGCCCGGCTGGCCGGCTGCAAGCCGGCCGGCGTCATCTGCGAGATCATGCGCGACGACGGCGAGATGGCGCGCATGCCGGAGCTCGAGAAGTTCGCCGACGAGCACGGCCTGGTCATCTGCTCGGTGGCCGACCTCATCGCCTACCGGCTCGAGCGCGAGCACATCGTGCGGCGCCGGAGCGAAGGCGGCCTGCGGCCGGGCTGGCTGGGGCCGGGCGAGCCGTTCCGCGCCTACCTCTACGACACCGAGGTCGAGGACACCGAGTACCTGGCGCTGGTGCGGGGCGAGCCCGAGAAGGCCAGCGGGCCGGTGCTGGTCCGCGTGGCCGCGCACGACCCGGTGATCGATCCATTCGCGGTGCGGCCCGACGTCGAGGCCGCGTTGCGCGCGATCGACGAGGCCGGCAGCGGCGTGTTCCTGTACGTCCACGCCCGGGGCCGCTCGAGCCTGGCCCGCAGCTTCGAGAAGCTGGTGGGGGGCAAGAGCGGCTCGCCGGCGCTGAGGCCCGATCAGTCGAGCGAGGCGCTGCGCGACTTCGGCCTGGGCGCGCAGGTGCTGGCCGACCTGGGCCTGAGCACCATCCGGCTCATGTCCAACAACGATCGTCGCATCGTCGGCATCGAGGGGTTCGGCATCCGCGTGGTCGAGCGGGTGCCGATTCCGCCCCGCACCGGTGGCCGGCGCGCGCCGGCCGTGGACGTGGGATAATTTTTGGCCGTCATGCCGAACACCATCGAAGGTCAGCTGTCCGCCGCCGGTCTGCGCATCACGATCGTGGCCAGCCGCTTCAACTCGCTCATCGTGGAGCCGCTGGTCGCCGGCGCCATCGACGCCATCGTGCGCACCGGCGGCAGCGCCGACGCCGTGACGGTGGTGCGCTGCCCGGGTGCGTGGGAGCTGCCGCAGGTGGTGCGCTGGGTGCTGCAGCGGGGCGGGGCCGACGCGGTCATCGCCCTGGGCGCGGTCATCCGCGGCGCGACCCCGCACTTCGACTACGTCGCCGGCGAGGCGGCCAAGGGCATCGCCGGCGCGGCCGCGACCAGCGACGTGCCGGTGGTGTTCGGCGTGCTCACGACGGACACGATCGAGCAGGCGTTCGAGCGCGCCGGCTCGAAGGCCGGCAACAAGGGCTTCGACGCGGCCATGGCGGCGATCGAGATGGCGCGCCTGCGCGCATCGCTGCGGGGCGGCTCATGAGCCCCTTCCGCGCGCGGAGCAAGCCGGGCCCGACAGCTCGAGCCGGACACCGTTCCGGATCGAGCGATCAACGCCGAGGCTCGTCATGAGCCTCGGCTCGCGGCGCAAGGCGCGCGGCCTGGCGTTGCAGGTGCTGTACGCGCAAGACCTCGCGGCCGGCGGTGGCGGCGGTGCCGACGAGGCCGTGGCGACGTACGGCGAGCGCTTCGAGCTCGACATCGAGCCCGAGGCACGCGAGTTCGCGCAGGTGCTCACCCGGGCGGCGTCGCGCGATCCGGCCGCGGTCGACGCGGCGATCACGGCGGCGTCGCGCAACTGGCGGCTCGAGCGCATGGCGCGGGTCGATCGCAACATCCTGCGGCTGGCCGTGGGCGAGCTCCAGCACGTGCCCGAGACGCCGGTGAAGGTGGTCATCAACGAGGCGGTCGAGCTGGCCAAGCGTTTCGGCACCGCCGAGTCGCCGGCCTTCGTCAACGGCGTGCTCGATCGCGTGGCCCACGGCCTCGACCGGCCCGCCGCCGCCGAGGTCAGCGCCGCCGAGCCGAGCTCCGACGGTGAGCCTCCGGACGGCGCCGCATGAAGCTCTCGCTCCTCCCGCTCGATCTGGCGAAGTGGGACGAGTCGCCTCACGACGCGCTGCTGCTGCCCATCTTCTTGGACGAGCGCCCGCTGCGCGGAGCCGCCGGTCTCGCTGACTGGCGGCTCGGCGGTCGCCTCACCCGGCTGCTCCAGCGCGACCGCCTGCGCGGCGATCACGGCGAGACCGTGATGATGCCGCCCGGGCGCCGGCTCACGTTCGCGCGCGTGCTCCTCTTCGGCGTCGGCGCCTCCCACGGCTACGGCGACGCCGAGCTCCGCCGCGACATCCGCTGGATGAAGGACGTCGCCACCGCCGCCGGGGCGTCATCGTTCGCCGTCGAGGCGCCCGGCCGCGCCACCGGCTTGATCGGCGCCCGCCGCGCTCTCGAGATCGTCCTCGACGAGACCGACAAGGGCGACGGCGCCGTCCTCCTCATCGACAACCCCTTCGGCCAGAAGGACATGGCCGAGCTCCTCCGCCTCCAGGGCCGCCGGGACTAGCAGGCGGCTCCAGAACGCGAGGCGTCGCGTGGGAGGACAGCCCGCTCACCGGGGGTCGTTGACGCGGCCCAGGAACAGGATGCTGCCGGTGACGTGGTCGTAGATGAAGAACACGAACGGCCGATCGACCACGAGCTCCGGCGGCGCCGACGTCGGCCCGACGCCGATGGCGGTCGCCGCGGCGGCCTCGGCGCCGGCCTCGTCGACCAAGATCACCGCCTTGTGGACCGCCTTCTGGACCGACAGCTGGCGGGTGCCGTCGATGCCCGACAGGTCCGCGCGATCGGGATCGAAGGCGCTGACGATGCCGAGCGCCTGCAGCGCCTCCGGCAGCGCGAGCTCCGCCTCGAACGCGAACTTCGGCAGCATCACCAGGGTGTCACGTTCACCGTCCGCGAGCTGCGCGTCGGCTGCCGCGATCGCCGCGGCCAGCGACTCCGCGGTCAGCGCCGCCTCGAGGGTCGGCAGGCCGCGGGGCTGGTCGGGGACGAGCACCATCATCGACAGGTCCCGACCGCGGAATGGCAGCACGCCCAGGCGGCCGCCCTCGAGCGAGACCAGCGCGACGTCGTCGTCCTTGGCCATCATCGTGACGTCGACCTGCTCGCCGCTCGCCAGCGTGAACGGCGACAGGCCGGTCCGGTCCCTCTCGAACTCGCGGACCCACCGACCCTTGAAGACGATCGCGTTGACCAGCACCAGCGCCGTGTCGGGGGCGACCTCGTCGAGGAGCGCCGGGATCTTCGCGTCGGTCCGGTCCGAGACCCAGCCGTTGATCTCGGCGAGGGCGGCCGTGGCGTTCTGGAAGTCGACCGGCGCGAGCGGGGCGCCGTACGCGTCCGCGGTCAGGTCGAGGTACGGCTGCAGGAACGTGAACCCCTGCTGTCCGAATAGCCGGTTCGCGGTCGCGAGCGTGTACAGGTCGAAGCTGCGCCCGACCTCGAGGCTGTCGAGCATCGCGCCGTAGGCCTGGTGAGCCTGCGCGCCCGGCAAGGTCGCATGCAGCGCCGCCCGCAGCTCGGCGTCGGTGTCACCAGCGGCGCCCGCGTCGAGCATCCACAACGCCGTCGAGATGCTGAACGGCGAGAAGAACTGGTTCCCCGCGGATGGCAGGACGCCGAGCAGATCGAGGGCGAACTGATTGTTGGCGCGCGACACGGCCTGGACGTCGGCGGCGACCGCCGCTGGTAACCGCCGCTCGGCGACCAGATCGGGATCGGCGGGTGAGCCACACGCGGCGAGCGGGGCGAGCGGCAGGGCGTGGCACAGGGCGGGCGTGAGGAAGGCGAGAATGGAAGGACGCACCATCGACTCCCCAGGCAAGTCTCGTGCCGCCCGCCGGCTCGAGTCGTGTCGCGGTGTTCTGCAAACGCCCCCCCAGAAAGCTGAGGCCGACCCGAGATCCACGCGCCATGCGGTCGCGATGAACGTCGCCCACCGCCGTGGCCAGGTCACTGCGCCTGGCAACGCGGCCGCCGACCGTGTCCGACTGAAGGGATCGACGGCGATCGGCACGCACGAGATCGCGGCCTGGCGGCCGTCGGATGCGCGGGCCTCGGTGATGAGAGCTTGGCGGTGCCGCCGGTGACACCGTTCACCGCGACGGTGATGGTGCCGGGGGCGCTCTGCGGAGGGTCTGACGCGCAGCCTGCCCGAGCTCGCGCTGGAGATCGGCGGCGATGCGCTCGGCCAGGGCGGCGATGGTGAGGCTGGGCGGGACGCCGAGCGAGCCGCGCACGATGCTGCCGTCGGCGATGCGCAGGCCGGGGTACACGCCACCGCGCGGATCGAGGACACGTCCGAGCGGGTCGACGACGCCGTCGGCGAGATCGAGGCCCATCCGGCACCCGCCGAGCGGGTGCACGCTGAAGCTGCGCATCCCGGGCAGGGTGGCGACGTCGGGAATGACGAGCCCGCCGATGCGTTCGGCCCAGCCATGGAGGCGGGTCCGCGCGAAGCGCATGATCGGATCTTCGGTGTAGCCCGGCCAATCGACGACCGCGCCGTCGCTGGTGAAGCGGGCGTTGCCGAGGCTGCTGTCCTGGCCGTCGAGCTTGTACATGAACGAGTGGGCCAGGGCGCCGCGCTCGGTCACGGCCACCAGGTCGCGCAGGCGGCGGAGCCATCGTCCGGCCGCGTGATCGCGCCGCGCCCGCCGGTCGACGAGGACGCCGGCCAGCGCCGCCAGGCCGGCAGCGGCGAATCGCATCGCCGCCATCGGCACCCGACCGCTCATCACCATGAGCGATCGCCGGCGGCCGTCGTCGTCGGTGAAGCGGAGCCGGGCCGAGGTCGAGATCGGCGCGCCGCTGTGGCCCGAGATCTGCCGGCGCGTGTCGTACAGGAAGGCCAGCCCGTCGCCGTTCATGCTCAGGCCGCGGCCGAACCAGGGGCCGAGCGGCAGCCGGCTGCGTTGCAGCAGGTCGAGGGTGCCGAGGGTGCCGGCCGCGAGCACGACCCGGCGGGCCGAGACCCACTCGCTGGCGCCGGCGGTGCGCAGGTGCAGCCGGTAGCCGCCGTCGACCGCGACCAGGTCGATCAGCTCGGTGCGCAGCCGCAGCTCGACGCCCTCGCGCATCGCGCGCTCCAGGTAGGTGCGGTCGAGCGAGCGCTTGGCGCCGTGGTTGCAGCCGGGCACGCAACGGCCGCAACGGTCGCAACGCGACCAGTCGATGGTGTTCTCGAGATCGACCCGGCAGCCGGGCTCGAGCTCGTCCAGCACCCGCTTGTCGGCCAGCTCGTCGGCGCGCGGGTCCGCGCTCGCGCCCAGCTCGCGGCGCGCGCGCTCGAACCACGGCGCCAGGTCGTGCGGGCTCAGCGGCCAGTCGTCGAAGGCGTGATCGTCGGGCTGCGCGGTGATGCCGTAGTTGATCGCGCTCGAGCCGCCGAACGCGCTGGCGAAGGCCAGCCCGGTGCCGACGCCCAGCCGCATCGCCCACAGCCCGCCGGGGTTGCGCGTCGTCATGTACGAGCGGGCCAGCCCGCCGATGCTCGACGGGAAGTCACCCGGGCGCCACCACCCGCCGCGCTCGACCAGGAGCACCCGGGCGTGCGCCGCCAGGCGCGCAGCGACCACCGCACCGCCGTAGCCCGAGCCGATCACCGCCACGTCGAGCATCGCTTGATCATCATCGTGTCGGCGTGACGGCCAGACTTGACGGCGGTCAAGCGCATCTCGCGCCGATTCGTGCCCGACCGCTGACAGCACGGTGATGGGGTCGGTGCCACACCGAGCGCATGGCGAACCACACCGACCCGCGGCTCCTCCTGACCAGCGTGATCCGGCCGTTTGGAGGTCCCGGGGAGGGCGACTCGGTCGGTGCCGAGCTGTTTCACGCTCAGGTGACCCGGGCCCAGGGTCCGTTCAGTCTGCGCCAGGTGATCCGGGTGTGGGCCCTGGACTATCTCGCCGAGAACGTGCGGGCCCCGACCGTCACCTTGCACTACCCGTCGCGGCGCCAGCTGATCGGCGAGCTCGCGACCGGCGGGTACACCCACGTCGGGATCAACTTCGTGGTCGCGACCTTCCACAAGGTGCGCGAGATGGTGGCGTTGATCCGCCGTCACGCGCCACGCGCCCAGATCATCCTCGGCGGCTACGGCACGGTCCTCCCCGACGAGGTCCTCGCGCCGTGGGCCGACGCGATCTGTCGCGAGGAGGGCGTCGGCTTCCTCCGCCGCCAGCTCGGCGAGCCCGGCGACGCACCGATCCGCCACCCGCACGCGCCGATCCCGTCGCCGCAGGTGATCGGCCATCAGTCGCGCGCGGTGGTCGGACACGTCACCGCCGGGCTCGGCTGTCCCAACGGCTGTGACTTCTGCTGTACGTCGCACTTCTTCAAGCGCAAGTACGAGCGGTTCGCCGGCAGCGGCCGCGACATCTACGAGGCGCTGCTCGAGACCCGGCGCCGGGCCGCGGCCGACGGGCGGGTCATGAAGAGCTTCATCGTCATCGACGAGGACTTCTTCCTCCACAAACGCCGGGCCCGCCAGTTCCTGGACTGCGTGCGCGAGGGCGGCGAGGCGCTGTCGCTCATGGGCTTCGGCAGCATCAAGGGCCTGTCCCAGTTCACCGCGCGCGAGATCGCGGCGATGGGCTTCACCCTGGTGTGGAACGCCTTCGAGGGCACGGACGCGGGCTACGAGAAGCAGCAGGGTCGCCCGATCGGCGAGCTCTACGCCGACCTCAAGGCGGTCGGCTGCGGACAATTGACGTCGATGATCATCGGCTTCCCGTACCAGGACGAGGCGCGGATGCGGGCCGAGTTCGATCAGCTCATGGCGCTCGAGCCGGCCATGATCCAGTGCCTCATCTACTTCGCCTTCCCCGGCACGCCGTTCCACGACCAGGTGATCGCCGAGAAGCGTTACCGTCCCGACTTCGCGCGCGCCCCCGATCTGCGGCGATGGGACGGCTTTGCGATGCACTTCAAGCACCCCAAGATCGATCGGCCGGAGGTGGTGGAGGCGATGCAACGCGAGCTCTACCGCGAGGACTTCCGCCGCCTCGGCCCGTCGCCGTTGCGCCTGGCCCGGGTCTGGCTGACCGGCTTCGAGAACTTGCGCCACGACCGCGAACCGCTCCTGCGCGCGCGGGCCGAGCTCCTGCGCAGCGAGGTGCGCGGGGTGTTGCCGCTCCTGCGCACGGCGATCCACTTCGCGCCCAGCGCGGAGGCGCGGGCGCGCGCCCAGCTCCTGCGCGCCGACATCGTGCGGCTCACCGGTGTCCCCAGCCTCGGCGAGGCCGCCCGCGAGCGCATGGCCCCGCTGCTCTATCTCGGCGCCCGCCTGACCCGCGCCGCCGGCGTGCTGCAGCAGCCCGGGCTCCTGCGCACCGAGCACCGCACCCCCGGCGGCGACCGCAGCCGTCATACCTCGCTCGTCCATCGCCTGCAGGGCTCGACCCAGAGCGGGCTGTCGACCGCGCTCGTCGACGAACTGCTCGATCGCGTCGAGCGCGTCCGCCAGCATGTGGTCGGCGAGCCGCGCCCGCCGGCGTCGGTGCGCCTGGTGACCAATCGCTCGACGGGCCTGCCCCGATCGCGGTCGTTACCCGTGGTCGGCGAGGACGCGCCGGCGCCGCCGCCCGGCTCGCGACCGGGAGCCGAACACGAGCGGCAGCCCGCCGAGGCCGACCGCTAGCCCGACGAGGGCGCCGCCTCCATCACAGCCGCAGCCGCCCTCGGACGGCGGCGGCGCGTCGATCACCGCGCTGGCGGTGGCCATCAAGTGGCCGAAGTGCGGCGGCTGGAGGTCCTCGAGCGGCCGACCGTGCCCGTCGGTGGTCCAGCCCTTGGCGTCGACGACGGCACGGAAGGCACGGCGGTAGATGACGCGTGCGTTGACCTCCACGAGGCCGCCGCCGGGCGGGATCGCGAAGCGATACCGTGAGCGGTCGATGGCGTGGGCGGCGATCCGGTTGTCGACGGCCAGCGCGGCGGCCTCGGTGAAGAACACCGGTCCGTTGCCGGCGGCGTCGACCGGGACCTTGGCGAAGAGCTTGCCGGGCAGGCCGGCGACGTAGCCGGCCGCCGGATCGCCGACGCCGCCGAGCGCATCGACGACCTGATCGCCGGTCGAGACCAGCGGCCGTGCGTCGCCGGTGCGGTTCGCCTCGACCAGGAGGATCATGTTGCGAATGGTCACGCCGGTCGGGACGTGGTGTCCGGTCCGGTCGTTCTCGAGCTCGACATCGACGACCAGCTCGTCGCCCTCGACGGCGACCGCGAGCCTCGCGGTGACGGCCGCCTCGAGGAAGGGCGCGGTCGTGCCCTCGATGCGATGCGACCGGACCTGGCCCGGGGCTCGCGCCAGCGCCGGCGTGTAGGCGCTGCACGCGACCGTGGCGCCGGTCGGCGGCATGTGGCAGTCGACACAGGTCGCGTGATCGGGCGACGCCGGATCGGCGTAGCGCGAGGCCAGCCACTCGCCGTAGGTCGGCTCGGAGATCACGCCGTCGGCCTCCTCGAAATCGCCGTCGTCGTCGGGATCGTTCTTGTCCTGGTGGCAGGCGGCGCACACCGCGGCGGCGAGCTGAGGCTGGTACGACGGCCGCATCGCGCCGGCGACGTAGGCGACGTCGCCGAGCAGCCCGAACTGCACCGGCGCGAAGGTCGCGGTGCGGGCCATGCGCACCACGCCCGGGTAGAGCCCGGGATAGTTGAGCTTGTCCTCGTCTATCTCGGCGATGCGATGACATACCTCGCAGGAAACGCCGTGCTGCGTGCCGGCCTGGGCCAGCGGCAGCATGGGCGTGAACGGAGAGGCCGCCCATGGCTCGGGCTGGTGACAGCTCGCGCACTCGGAGGCCGGGTTGTGATCGGCGAGGATCGAGTCGCGGGTGTAGACGAAGCCGTTGCCGCCGCCGCTGGTGCCGGTGCCGTCGTACAGGTCGTAGACCCAGGTGTTGGCTCCGGCCCGCGCCATGGCGGAGCCCTCCCACTCCTCGACCTGGGCGGGATGGCAGACGGCGCAGGACGCGGGCGTCTGGAACCGGTAGCTGGCGTCGTCATCGAGCGGTACCGCCGTCATGGTGAGCGTGATGCCGGCCGCCGGCGCCGTCACCTGCGCCGAGGCGTGGAAGTAGCCGCGCGCGGCGGCAACCACGGTGATCACGCCGTCGCCGGCGTCGAGCACGAAGCCGCCGTCGGCGCCGGCGAGGACCGCCTGGCCGCTGGCCTCGCGGCTGACCCGGGCGCCGGCCACCGGCTGGCCCAGGTCGTCGAGCACCTGCCCGCGGACGTCGGCCCGCGCGGGCGCCATCGCGCCAGCGAGGAAGAGCAGGCACCAGGGACCAGCGCGCATGTCAGGGCTCCGTCGTCGAGAGGACCAGCGTCGTCAGGGCGCGCCGCACGGTCGGCGCCACCCTCTCGGCCCGCCACTGCTCGGCGCCGAGGCTGGCGAGCGGGTGGCACTGGGCCGCCGCGGCCGAGGCGATCGCGTCGATCGCGGGCGGCGACAGCGGGCGGGCTGCGGCGAGCGCCGCGGCTCCAGCGGACAGACGCACGAGCCGGGGTCGGGGCCCCAGGGCGGCGACCACGACGCGCACGTCGGACGCGCTCACCGCCGCCGCCACCGATAGCAGCGGGAAGTCGACCGCCTGCCGCGCGCGAAGCTTGACGTACGCGCTCTCCAGCTCGGGTGAAGGTGCCGGCACGTGGACGCCGGTGACGAGCTCGTCGCGAGCGCGGACGTGGTTGCGGGCGCCGTCGCCGCCGTAGAACGTGGCGAGCGGCAGCCGGCGAACGCCGCGCGTCGAGCGGAGCTCGATCTCCGCCTGGTACGCGATCAATGGCGCCGGCGTGTCGGCGGCGAGGGCCGCGACACAGCGCTTGCCGCCGGGGACGACGTGACAGGTGTCGCCGGTGGTCTTCAGGCAGTGGTGGAGCGCGTCGCGCCAGAACGCGCTCTGATCGTAGAACGCACAGCGCGTATCGAGGCAGAGGTTTCCGCCGAGCGTGCCCATGCGGCGCAGCTGCGGGGTGGCGGCGGCGGCCGCCGCTGCCGCCAGCGCGGGAAACCACGCGGCTGTGCGCGGATCCGTCGCCAGACGCTCGAGGGTGACCCCTGCGCCCAGCCAGAGCCCGCCGTCCCGTGGTTCGAGGTGCCCCAGCTCGGCCACGCGGCCCAGCCCGAGCACGCGCCGCGGCTGATGAAGGCCGCGCTTCAGGTTGGGCAGGACATCGGTGCCGCCGGCGAGGACGAGGGTCTCGTCGGGGGCGGCCGCCAGCGCGTCGAGCGCGGCCTGAAGGGTCCGCGGCGCGATCCACGCGAAGGGAGGCAGCGGCAGCACGAGGTGAGCCTAGGCTCGGGACGGCGACGGGACATGACCGAGGTCAACTCGCAGCCGCCTGGCGCGATCGCCACGGTCGTTTGTGGCGCCGCGCGGTTCGTGCGCTCTCTTGACCGCGGTCAACGGCGGTGCGCACCGTTGCTGCAAACGATGCGCGCTTCGGTGGCTCTGGTGCTGGCGCGGGAGGTGCATCTGGCGCCGCCTGATGTCTTCCCTCCCGGCGCGTAGACCCTGGGCGCTCTTCCTCACTCATCCTGGTCAGCAGAAGTCCGACGAAGTCTTCCGCCTCGCGGCCGCGCTGTCCGGATCCGGGCTGCGCGTCGCAGGGTTCGCTCAGCGACGCGCCGACGGCGGCGGATGCGGCTACGAGCTCGTCTCGCTCGGCCGGACCGAGCCGTCGCTGGCGGTCGGGCGCCGGGGGCGCACGCCAGGGCCGGGCGAAGAGGCGTTCTGCAACTGCGTGTTCCGGCCCGACGCGTTCATCACGGCGCGGGGCTGGCTCGAGCGGGACCTGGCGGGCGCCGACGTCGCCATCATCGACGAGCTGAGCCGGCTCGAGTCGACCGGTGGAGGCCATGTCCCGGCGGTGAGCCTGGCGCTGCGCCAGGCGCCGCTCACCGTGCTCTCGGTCCGCGCCGATCTGCTTTCGACGTTCATGGAGCGCTTCGAGCTCGGCGAGCCGTTCGCCGTGATCGAGCGCGGCGACCCGCTCGGCGGGTTTGCCGCCGCCCTCTGCGGCCTTCGTCGAGCGACGCCGGAGCCCGGCGCCCGCTCGTTGCACCCGTGACCATGGAGAACCACTCGATGTCCAGTTCCACGTCCCTGCTCGTGTCCTGCGCCCTGTGCGCCGTCCTGTTCGCCGTCGCCTGCGGCAAGAAGTCCGAGTCGTCCGGCGGCGGCAGCGCCTCCGCCTCGTCGGCCTCCCCGCCGACGGCGCCGGTCGCCGCCGCCGACCCTGCGACCCGGGCCAGGGAGATGTTCAAGACCCAGTGCGCCGTCTGTCACGGCGAGAGCGGCAAGGGCGACGGCGTCGGCGCCGCGGCGCTCGATCCCAAGCCCCGCAACTACAGCGACAAGGAGTGGCAGGCCAAGACCGACGACGCGCGGATCAAGAAGGTGATCCTCGAGGGCGGCCCGGCCAACGGCCTCAACGCGGCGATGCCGCCCTACGCGGCGCAGCTCGACGATCCGGCGGTGGTCGACGAGCTGGTCAAGATCATCCGCGCCTTCGGCGCCTGAGGGCGCGGCCGGTCAATCGACGACCGGCAGGTGCACCTTCTTGCCGCACTCGACGTCGTCGGGCTCGCGCTGTTCGGCGAAGAAGTCGAGCGGCGCCGGGGTCACGCCGAGCGCGGCGCACTCGTCGGCGACCAGCGCCGCGCACCAGGCCAGAGCCGGGCGATAGGCGAGGTCGTCGCGCACCGCCGACGCCTGCGCGATCGCCCCCACGAACCCGCCCAGGTGTTCGGTCAGGAACTTCCTGCGCGCGTCGAGCACGATCGCCGCGCCCTCGCTGTCGCCCTCCTGACCGAGGATGGCCTGCTTGAGCAGGAGCACGCCGTAGAACTCGAGCTCGACGGCGATGTGGTCGAGCATCTCGTGCAGGTCGGTGTCGTCGAGGGCCAGGCCGAAGGCGGTGTAGAACCCGGCCAGGTCGGCGAGGTCGCGGCCCTTGGAGAGGCCGCGCATGCGGCCGTGCTCGGTCTCGTAGAGCGAGACCCGGCCCTTGCCCTTGTCGAACAGCTCGACGTAGGTCCGCTGCAGCGGCTCGACGCCATCGGCGATCGTGGTCGCCATCGCACCCAGCGCAGGGTGGTCGCGCAACGAGGGCGAGGCCAGGGTCTCGGCCAGTTCGGGCTGGGGATAGGCGGTGGCGAGCGAGGCCAGCAAGAAGTCGCGTGCGCGCGCCGAGGTCGCCTCGATCTCGGCGTCGAAGATCTCGCGGCTCATCACAGCACCTTGGTGGGCAGCCAGGACATCATCACCGACTTGCGAGAGCCGACCTCGGCCTTGCCGCCCTGCCACACCGCGAAGGCGACCCCGGTCTCCTGCCCGACCGCGAGCGAGGAGCCTCCCTCGATGGTCAGCGGCCGCGTGATCACCAGCGTCCACCGTCCGTTCACCCATTCTCCCTTGCCCGCGCCCGAGTGACCGGCCTGTACCGCCGACGTCGAGAAGCCCTCGGCGATGATCTCGTCGACACCGCCCTTCTGGTAGGACTGCGGGTTGCCCTCGGCCTTGCCAGGCGAGAAGTCCTCTTGCTGCGCGGCGGTGCCGCTGGGCGCCTCCTTGAACTCCATGGGGTACATGTCCACCGACATGTTGGGATAGAGCTGGTTCATCTCCGGCTTGCCCTTTTCCTGATCGCGCTGGTACTGGGCGCGCCAGTGGAAGATGTGCACCGGCAGCTCGGGCCCACCCATCATGGGCGGCGTCTTGGTCACATCGC
Source organism: Myxococcales bacterium (assembly GCA_005779305.1). Lineage (GTDB taxonomy): Bacteria > Myxococcota_A > Polyangia > Haliangiales > Haliangiaceae > UBA2376. The sequence continues at coordinate 46,756 of SXJR01000049.1, read as the reverse complement.
CGACCGGGAACTGGATGGCGGCGGCGTCCGAGAACTCGCCCAGTCGGCCGGCCTCGCTGCGCTCGCTGTCGGGCCAGGACAGCCGGAACGAGATATGGCTCGCGTTGTGGACCGCGGCGACCACGATGTGATCGGTGGTGGTCACCTCCGGCCGTGGCGTCACCATGGGCTGCGCCAGCAGCGCGACCTGGCCGCGTGCGGCGTCCTTCCAGTACGGCGCGGCCGGATCGGGGACGCTCAGGTCGGCGTTCACCGCCTTGACCTCGAGCGCGGAGATCGGCGCCGCCGGCGGCTCGGGCGCCTCCTGCGCGGGCGAGGACTTCTTGCCCTTGCACGCGGCGCCCGAACACGCGGCGGCCACGACCAGGGTGGAGAGTAGATGCCAGTCAGGGTTTCGACTCATAGGTTCTCCGCAGGTCAGGGCGTGTTGTTGCGGATCGCGCCGATCCGGGCGTCGAACGCGGCGCGCTCGATGATCTTCTCGGTCACCGGCACGCGCACCAGCTCGGCGCCCTTGTCGTCGAACCCGACGGCGCTGCCGCCCTTGACGTCGAAGCGATGGATGATGCGATCGGTCGAGCCGATCAGACAGAGCAGGCCGCTGGCCCGAGGGTCCTCGGGCAAGGCCTGGTAGGCGGCGATGGCGTCGTCCACCCGTGGGCCGAACATCTGGTGCAGGTAGTCGCGGTCGGCGTGGATGGGCGGGATGTAGTAGATGTTGGGCTCGAGGCCGAGCTGCGGGTAGTAGGGCAGGGCCAGGCCCTTCTCGTGCACGAGATAGTCGATCGGGTTGTCGCGGCGCGCCTGGGCCGGCGGGCTGATGAAACCCATGACGCGGATCTTGCCGATGCAGTTGACCACGCACTGCGGCTGGATCCCCTGCTCGACCGCGGGATAGCAGCCGATGCACTTCTCGCTGACCCGGGTGTACGGGTTGTACATGGACTTCTTGTACGGACAGGCGCGCACACACTCGCCGTATCCCTTGCAGCGCGATTGGTCGATGAGGACGATGCCGTCCTCCTCCCGCTTGTAGATCGCCTTGCGCGGGCAGGCGGCGAGGCACGCCGGGTACGTGCAGTGGGCGCACGTGCGCGGCAGGTAGAAGAACCACTTGTCGTGGGGGAGTTCGCCCATGTGCCCGCCGCCGTCGACGGTGCCGCCGCCGCAGTCGTCCTCCCCGATGTTGGGGTACATCCAGTCCTCGTCGGTCGGCGCGTAGTGCAAGACGCGTTCGTTGGCCGGCGCCGCCTCGATCAGCGTCTTGCCCAGGTACTCGCCGTTGGCGCCCCACTCCTGACGGCCGAGCTTCTCGAGGATCCGCAGATCCCAGGCCAGGGGATAGCCGCCCCACGGCTTGGTCTCGACGTTGTTCCAGAACATGTACTCCTGGCCCTTGCCGCTGGTCCAGGTGGTCTTGCATGCCAGCGTGCACGTCTGACACGCGATGCACTTGTTGAGATCGAAAACGATCGCCCACTGCTTGGCGGGCCGATGATCGTCGTACGAGTACTCGATCTCTCGACCGAGGTGCCAGTTCTTGACCTTGGGCATGTGGACCTCACTTCACCTTGGTGAACTCGCCGCGCAGGTAGGCCTGCATGGCAGTGCTTTCGTACGTGGGCCGGAACCCGAGGGCCGCCGGCCGCCACAGGCCGGCCCCGCCGAGCGCGCCCTGCTCGGCCTTGGTCAGCTTGACGAAGGCCTCGCGTGGCGCACCGACCGGGCAGTGGACGTCGGCGAGGAAGCCCTTCATGAGCGCCTGGCCGATCATGTCCTTGTGCACCAGCGTCTCGGTCATGAGCGTGGGCTTGAGCCACGCCCGGGTCGCCGACTGGTGCGAGCCGTAGCGATACATCGACTGATAGTTGGTGCCTTCGCTGCGCGCCAGGCCGTCGGCACGGGTCTCGTGACCCTTCATGCTGCCGTAGGTGGCGCCGTACATGTTGTGCCAGGTGCGGGCGACACCCCGCGGCGTGCCCGGGTAGTAGCGGACGCGCAGCATGAGGCGCGACAGCCGCGCGGCGTCGTCCTTGCTGCCTGGCTTGTAGCCGCGGTATGGACGATCGCTGGGATCGGCGTCGACGTAGACATAGTCGCCGTCGTCGAGCCCGAGGTCCTTGGCGTCCTGCGGGTGGATGTCCATGTAGCCCTCGGTCACCGAAGGCATGCGTTTGTCGTGGCGATAGACATCGCCGAACGGCCCGAAGAGGACGCCGGTGAAGTCGGTGTCGACCGGCGTGGTGTGGGCGCCGTGGCGGTACTTGGGCGTGTGGTAGATGTGGCGATACCCTTGGGCCATCAGCGGGTGCTGCGAGGCCATGGTCTCGGCGACCGTGCGCATGACGTGCCGCACCTGCCGCGTCTCCGTCGACGTGTCCGTGGCCGACAGGCCGTATTCGGCGGGCTGGGTGGGGCGCAGCGCGGGATGGGCGGCGGCGACGATGACGTTGGGCTCGTGGAACGTCGAGTCGATCGGCTCGCGGTGGACGACGATGTTCTCACCGCTCTCGATGAACTCGGGCTCGAAGCGATAGAACTCGAGGCGCCCCGACTTGGTGTGCCACGGTTGCTCCCCCTTCTGCTGCTCGTGGGAGGAGTTGCGTGGGTAGGTGCGGGTGTTGACCAGGGCCGGGATGCCCTCCTTGGCCTTGGCGTGGAGCTCGTCGATCTTGTAGCCGCGCAGGGTCGACGAGCCGTCGATGATGCGCTGCAGGTAGACCTCGACTTTCTTCTCGTCGACGAACTTCCAGGCTTCGGCGAAGCGCGGCTCGTCGTAGAGCTTGGCCATCGCCTTGCCGACGCCGGCGATGATCTCGATGTCGGGGCGGGTGTCGAAGATCCGCTTGATCGGCGACACCGGGAAGACCTGGGCGAACGGGTTGGTGCAGCTGCCGGTGAGATCCGGGACCTCGAACTCGGCCCACGAATCGGCGGCGAAGACCAGGTCGGAGTACTCGCAGGAGCCGGTCCACCACCAGTCGGCGAACGCGATCATCTCGGTCTTGGGCAGGGTGTTGTGAACGACGTCGTAGTGCCACTTGATGTTGCCGATGACCGAGTTGCTGTTGTTGAGCCACAGCGCCTTGGTCGGGGTCGGGAGGTGGCCCTTGCCGGTGAACAGCTTGTTGCCCACGCGCAACGGCCGGTCGCCGTAGTTGAAGTAGTGGATCGACTCGTAGTGGGTGTACTTCTTGGTCTTGACCGGGCCCGCGGGATCGAGCTGGAGGTTGAAGGGGTCCTCGGCGGCGTAGAGCGGGATGCCGCCGAACATCGCCGAGCGGTAGTTGCCGGCGTAGCTGCCGACGTTGCCGCCGGGGAAGCCGAGGTTCCGGGTGAGCGCCGCCACCAGGAGGATGGCGCGGTCCTTCAGATCCGAGTTGAAGAACTGGTTCGGCCCCATGCCGGTGGCGAAGATCGTCTTCTCGGGGTTGGCCGCGATCTGCTTGGCCAGCGCCTCGATCGCCGCCGCCGGCGCGCCGGTGATCTGGGCCACCTGGGCCGGCGTCATGTTCTGGTCGAGGTACTCGGCGAGCAGCGAGAAGTGCGTGCGCACCTCGACCTCCTTGCCGTCGGCGAGCTTCACGGTCCGCGTGGCCCGCACGTCGGGAGAGGTCGCGGCGGCGCGGGGGCCGACCTGGTCGCGGTGGATCGCGACCAGCTTCTTCGAGCGGGAGTCGACGATCACGTAGGCGCCTAGCTCTGGCGCCAGCGCCTCGGGGACGAGCTGCTGCTTGTGACCGATGGACGGCGGCGTGGGCTCGCCCTTCTTGATCACGGTGATGCCCGCCGCCGGCCGCGCCTTGTAGCCGGGGAGCTCGGTCGCCGCGAGGTCCTCGGGGCGCAACGGCGCCAGGGTGTCCATGCGGACCAGGAACGGCAGGTCGGTGTTGGTCTCGACCCAGCGCTTGTCGAAGAGGTTCTGCGAGATGATCACCTGGGCGAGGCCGAGCGCGAACGCCGGATCGGTGCCCGGCCGGATCACCACGACCTCGTCGCTCTTCGACGCCGTCGCGCTGTACTCGACCGTGATGCTCACCACCTTGGTGCCCTTGAGGCGCGCCTCGGTCAGCCAGTGGCTGTCGGGCATCTTGGTGGTGATCCAGTTCATGCCCCAGATCAGCGCCAGCTTCGAGTGCTCGACGGTGAACAGGTCGAAGTCGTTGGTCTGGGCCCCGGTCACCATGGGGTGGCCGGGGGGTAGATCGGTGTGCCACGAGTAGCTGTCCCAGCCCCGAGCGCCGATGGCGTGCGCTGGATCGACGCCGCGGACCTTGGCGTCGGCGAGCGCGAGGGTGTTGGCGAAGCGGTACAGGCCGAAGACGCGGGTCGCGCCGAGAAACGCCATCCCGCCGCGGATCTTGATGGTCTGGGTGCCGGCCCCTTCGAGAGCCTCGATGCCCGACGGATCGTAGCCCTGGGCGCTCAGCCTCTTGGCGCCTTCCTCGCCCGAGTAGGTGCGCGTGATGTTGTCGAAGGCGCGGGCGGCGTAGGAGAAGGCGTCGTCCCACGGCAGCCGGGTCCACGTGTCCTTGCCGCGCTGGAAGTAGACGGGGTCGGGTCTGCCGGTGGCGGCGTCGCGCGGAAATCCGTCGTCGATCCACTTCTTCCAGCCGGTGCGGATCATCGGCGCCTTCACGCGACGGTCGCCGTAGATCCGGCGCACCAGCGCCAGGCCCTTCTGGCACAGCCGCGGATCCCAGCGGTGCGACGAGGTGTTGCCGTAGAGGTCCTTGGCCTTGCCGTAGCCGAACGTCGGGCCGATGCGTACGACCACGCCGTTCTTGACGTGGGCGCGCAGCAGACAGTTGTGGGTGTCGTTGGGCGCGCACAGGAAGACGAACGAGCTGTCGGTCTGGAAGATGTTGCGATAGACGCGTTCCCAGTCGCGGTTGGGGTAGGCCGCGAGCGGGTTGTCGATGTGCGTGGGTTTGAAGAAGCGCAAGGGCGCGGCGTTCGCGGCCGTCGCGGCGGTGGCGCTCAACAGACCCTGGAGGAAGAGACGGCGACTGACCTTCGACATGACTCTCCTGATCGGCGACTACGGAGCCGCCGCGGCGAGGACCGGGCGCGGCGAGACGTCACGCAACGCGAGCTGGGGGAACCGACGGCGCACGGCCGGTTCGATCGACGTGGTGAGCTGATCGCCGGGCTCGCCGGCGCGCTCGGAGCGGTAGTAGAGGACGCCCTCGGAGATGCCGAGGAAATCGACGGCGAGGGAGGGGTCGAGGGCGCGCGCGGTGCGGCGGATGCGGTCGAGCTCGGCCAGCACCTCTGCGGGGATCGGGCCGAAGCGTGACGGGCTCTGGGGGTGAACGTGGAGCACGTCGACGCAGCGCGCGTCGCCGGCGCCGCGGCTGGCGTGCCGGGCGATGTGGATGGCGCTGGTCAACCCGAGCACGAGCCCGTCGAGCCCCTCGCGCCAGAAGGCACACGCATGGGAATGCAGGGACCCGCTCTCGCAAGGCGCGCGCTCGCCGCGCCGCGCGGCCTCGCCAGACAGCACCGTCCACGGGCGTGTCGTGCACGCGGGACCGAGGCGCGGCAGGATGTCACAGAGATCGGCGAGGGGCAGATCGAGACGGTGATACGCGCGGAAGCCCGCGCCGAGTCGGCGGCTGACGTCGAAGACCCCGCGTAGCGTCTCGTCGGGCGCGCGATCGAGCGCGAGCACCATCAGCGCATCGTGGTCGAGGCCGGGCTCGGCCTCGGGCACGGCCGCCCGCATCGCCGCACATCGAGCGCGGCGCCATCGCTCAGCCAGGTCGACCACCGCTGGCATTGCGCACCGCCAGCAGCAAGCGTCGTGCCGTCCCCAGCGGATGGTCACGCCGGCCGACTCTGCAAGCCATGCGTGATCCGCTGCGCGTGCCTGTGCGTCGCGTAAAGTTTGCGCGAATCAACCCGCGAGCGCTTCGAGGCGCTGCCGGTCCCGAACCGTGATCGAGCGCCGCGTGAGCTCGATCAACCCCTCGTCGTGAAAGTAGGCGAGGGCGCGAGACAGCGTCTCGGGGACCATCCCGAGCAGGTTGGCGACCACGCGGCGGGGGACCCGGCACTGCCCGGTGACATCATCGAGGATCCAGCGGGCGACGCGCTCGAGCGCGGTGCCATCGGCGCCGGCCGCACGCGGGCGATCATCGGCGGTCGCGAGCAGGGTCTGCTCCAGCGCCATCCTCGCCGGCGTGCCCTTGGGCCCCAGCCAGCTCTCGAGGGAATCACGACTGATTCCGCAGACCACCGTGGGTTCGGTGGTGCGGATCGTGTCGGCGTGCGTGGTCCGCACCAGCACCTCGAGGCCGAGGAAGCTGCCCGGTCCGCGGACCAGTCGCGGTCGGTCGACGCCGTCAGCGCCGCTGCGTGAGAGCACGACGGTGCCACGCTTCACGAACCAGACGGTCTCGATGGGCTGTCCCTCGAGCGCGAGGGTTTCGTCGCGCTGCCGCTTGCGGTCGACGAGGGGGCATCGTCCACCCCAGCGGACCGCGGCGGCCTGGCCGCACGGACACGACGAGCAACTGGTGACGGTCGTCAACTGGGGTAGGCTCGCCATGAGTGGATCGACGTGCAGTCGACATGCCAGCGCTTGACCTCGGGTCATCTTTCTCGGCGCAGAACCTGCGCCGGGCGCGGGATCAGCGAGTCGCCACGAATCCGACCTCGCCGCACCGCCGGGCCCCGTCCACGTCGACGAGCAGGCCGTGGGCGGTGAGGGGCACGTCGTGCAGGTCGCTGCCCTCCGTGATCACGAAGAGGCCGGCGGCGACCACGCGACCTTCGCCGTCCGGGGTGAACCCGAGCTTGCCGCGATAGAGCGCGAGCTCGGCCTCGCCGCGGGCCACCACCACCTCGAGCAGCGGGTTGTCGGGATCGAGGGGGTCGAGGGGATCTCCGGCGACGATGCCCTCGGTCCGCGCCGAGAACACCAGCATCGCGGCGCCCTGCGGGCCGCTGACCACCGTGACCGCGCCGCCCTCGGCGAGCTCGGCGAAGCGGCGCGACTCACCCGGTGCGCCCGTGCACGCGGTGCCGTCCTCGTGCTCGCAGCGGCCGAGGTCGAGGTCGCGACGCACACATGGGGCGGGCGCGTCGCGAGGGGGCGCGTCGATCGCGAGCTCGCCAGCGCCCGAGGCTGGGCACGCGGAGGCCGCGAGCGCCAGCGCGAGTGCGCACCTCACGGCACCTCCACCACGAGCCACGACTCGTATTCGCTGGGCGGCTGCCAGACCATCACCGAGAAGGCGGCCCCCGAGATGTTGGTCGAGCGCAAGAGCAGGAGGTCGCCGGCGCGCGCAATCGGATCGATCCCGGCGATGACGCGCACGAACGGGTTGTAACCGCTCTGTCCGGCCTCGTCGTCGATCGCCTCGGCGATCACCTGTTCTCCCGCCTGTCCGCCTCCGCCGTCGACCACCACCAGCTGGTGCAGCGCGCGACTGCCGGTCTCGTCGAAGTTGGGGATGTAGAGGGCGACGTCGCCGGTGAGGTCTTCGCACAGGTCGATGGCGAGCTCGACGAAGGCGCCGGCGCCGACCAGGAAGTGCTCGCCGTGAACGATGCCGTCCGGGCCGAGCGGTCGTGGCTCCTCTCCAGGCTGCCACCTGCCGTCGCCGCTGGTGTCCTCGACGAACTGGCGATCGTCGCACAGCACCGGTCCGCCGCTGGCCGGGTGCTGGTGGAGCAGCGGATGACGGCCGTCGGGGCGGCGCGCTCCCTGGTGCCCCTGCACGAACAGCCGGTGCCGGCCCGCGCCCCAGCCGCCGAGCGGGCAGCTCGCGCTGGTGCCGTCGCGGTGATCGGCGTCCACGGCGGCACCGCCGTCGAGGTGATCGGCGGCGCCATCGCAGGCGCTCACCGCCGCGACCACGGTCCATCCGATCGCGCGGTGCACCAGATCACGCTGCCACGGCCGCGCCGGTCCGACTTGATCGTCGTCAACTCGCGCCGCGGTCAGGCCCCCTACGGTCTCACCGGTGCGCTGCCTGATGTCGATCGCGATCGGGCTCGCGGCCGTCACGTTGGCCGCGTGCCCGCCACCGTCGGCCGAAGACCGCTTCACCGCCGAGGTCCTGCCCGCGCTCGAGCGTCGCTGTCTTTCGGCCGCCTGTCACGGCGTCGCCCCGGGGGCCGAGGCGGCGGGCGAGGTGATCGATCGGCGCTACTTCTACGTCGACACCGACCGTAGCGGCCGGGCGATCGATGCCGGTGCGGCCTACGCCAACGTCAAGGCCCGCGTCAACACCCGCGAGCGCGCCGAGCTGTCGTCGCTCGTGCGCAAGCCGCTGGCGCTGGCCAGCGGCGGCCTGCCTCACGCCGGCGGCCATCCGTTCGATCGGACCAGCGCTGACTGGCTCGCGATGCGCGACTGGATCGCCGACGAGCGCGACGGCGGCGAGGGCACGTCGCCCGCCGAGCTCACCGAGCTCGAGCGCCAGTTCGCCGACACGGTGCTGCCGGTGCTGCGCGATCGCGGCTGCATGCTGGCCCGCTGCCACGGCGCCGCCCAGTTCGCCGGGCTGCCGCTGGCGTCGCCGATGGACGGGGCCGGCGGCGACTTCTCGGTGGCCGAGATCCGCGCCAGCCGCGAAGCGGCTCGCGCCAACCTCGCCCTGGTCGGTGACCCGACGCGATCGCGCCTCTTGCGCAAGGCGCTGCCGCTCGATGCGGGAGGCATCCTGCACCGTGGCGGCAACGACGTGTTCTTCCCCCGCGTCGCTGGTCGCGATCCCCGCGACGATCCGGGGGCGCGCGCGTTGCTCGACTGGGCGAGCGCCGAGCGCGCGGCCCTCGGTCACGGCAGTCCGGTGGTGCGCGGCGTGGTCTTCGTCCGAGGTCCGGGCTCGCCGCGTGCGCCGCTCGAGCTCGACAGCTTCCGCCCCGGCTCCGACCTCTGGTTCTATCCCGGGCTAGAGCCAGGGGCCACGCCGGTGCTGCTCACCGGCGCCGCGCATCCCGGCGGCCCCGCCGACATCCGCGATCCCGCGATCGATCACGACGGCCGCCGTGTGGTCTTTGCCATGCGGCGCGCGCTCGACGACTGTCACAACCTGTGGGAGATCGGCGTCGACGGCGGCGGGCTGCGCCAGCTCACCTTCGATACCTGTCCGGCCGGTGCGCCGCGGGTGAGCAACCGCTGGCCGGTCTACGGCCCGGGCGACCGCGTCCACTTCGCGTCGACCCGCGCCGGCCATGCCGACTCCAGCGGCCGCGCCCGTGACCTCGAGCTCTATCGCCTCGAGGACGACGGCGCCGTCATCCGCCTGACCTTCACGCCCACCCCCGAGCTCACCCCGACCTTCTTCGCCACGGGCGAGTTCCGTGGGTCGCTCGCCTTCACCACCGTGCGGAGCTCGCCCACAGGGCGACGGGGCGCCATCTTCCGCTTCCCACCGGATCACGATCGCGCTCACCACCTTCAGCCCGAGTACCACCCGCACCACGGCCAGACCGCGCCGGCGCCGCTGGTGTGGGCCGCCCGCGAGCTGCCCGACGGCCGCGACGTCGCCGTCCTCCTCGACTGGAGCAACCGCTGGGAGGGGGGGCAGCTGGCGCTGGTCGAGCGTCAGTTCGGTCCCGACGCTGCCGGTGACGAGGTCTCGGTCGCCGGCTTCCAGCATGCGTGGACGGTGCTGACGCCTTCGGCGGCCAGCGCGGGGCCGTCGCCGGACGGCCTGTGGCGCGATCCCGCGCCGCTGCCCGATGGCCGGCTGGTCGTGGCTCGCAGCAGCGCGCCGCTGGATCTCGACGACGCGGGGGCGATGCCCGACACCGCGCTGGTGGTGGTGGCGATCGACGACGGCGCCGGTCGGCCCCGGCTGTCGGCGCCGGTCGTGCTCCACGACTCGCCGGGGCTGGCCGACGATCAGCCGGCCATCGTGGTGGCGCGCCCGGCCGCCGACGACGAGCACGCCGATGTCTGGGACGATGGCGAGGTCGGCCTGCTCCGCCACAGCGGCGTGGCGGTGGTCGAGGCCATCAATCGCGAGCTGGCGCCGATCGTCGCGCGGCAACCGCGCGTCGATCTGGTCCGCGCGCGCCTGCTCACCTGGCCGACCTGGGACCCCGGGTCGATCGCGGTCGTCGATCCGCAGCGCATCGCCAACCAGGATCCGGCGTCGACCTGGTGGAGCAACGGCGTCCATCTGCCGCGGCCGTCGCTGGGCGAGGTCGCGCTCGCCAACGACGGGACGCTGCTCGCCGAGCTGCCGGCACGCCTGCCGATCCAGCTCCAGCTGCTCGATCACGACGGTCTGGCGGTCGGGGCGGCGTCGCGGCTGTGGATCCACGTGCAGGGCGGCGAACGGTTCCCGCAGGGCGCCCAGGTCCGCGACTACGGTCGGCTGTGCGCCGGCTGCCACGGCGCGGTCGACGGCGATCCGGCGCACGCGTTGGGGCCGCTCGAGCTCGACGCGGTGACCCAGGCATCGGTGACGATGTCGGCCTTCGCGGCCCGCGATCCTCGGCGGCCGCTGGCGCCGGTGCGGGTCGGCACCGCCGGGGCCAAGAGCTTCGACTTCGGCCGCGACCTGGCGCCGTCACTGGCGCGGTCGTGCGCGGTGGCCGCCTGTCACGCCGGTCCCGGCGCGGCGGGGGGCCTCGATCTGACGCCGGCGCCGACCGCGTACTACGACGCGGCCTACGAGGCGCTCCAGGCCTGGGGGCCGGGCTCGACCGGCGGCAAGCGCTACGTCGACGAGCGCAACGCCAGCGCGCGGGGTTCCTACCTGATGGAGAAGTTGCTCGGCCGCGAGCTCGACGCGCCCCGCGCGCTCGACGGTCGCTGTCCACCCGACGGGGCCGCGGTGCCGCCGATCGATCGCGACGTGGTCGAGGCCTTCGCCCGCTGGATCGACACCGGCGCGGTCTACCGCAGCCCGGAGGTGCCGTGAACGCGGGCGCCGCGCTGCGTGCGCTGGTCGGTGGATGGGCCCTGGCGGCGTGCGCGCTCGAGCCGCCCCCGCCGCTGCCCTTGCCGGTCGGCGACGAGGCGGTGTTCGCCGCCGCCGCCCAGCCCGCGCTCGATCGCCGCTGTGCCGAACCGAGCTGCCACGCCGACGCGGCGCGGCCGCTGGCGATCTACAGCGCCGGGCGCCGGCGCGCGGATCCGGCCCGGCTCCACCTCGTCGAGCCGCTCACCGCCGAGGAGCTGGGGGCCAACGCCCGGGCGCTGGCCGCCCTCGCCCTCGAGCCGCTGGTCGGTGGCGCGGCGATCGACGAATGCCTGGTGCTGTGCAAACCGCTCGCGGTGGCCGCCGGCGGCTGTGGGCACGTGGTGGGCCAGGTGTTCGCGACCACCGACGAGCGCGACTACCAGGGGCTGCGCGCGTACCTCGAGACCCTGATCCTGGCGGACGCGCCGTGAAGCGACTCGGGCTGGCCCTCGTGTTGGTCGGCGGCGCACTCGTCGCGTGCGCCCGCGTGCGTCCCCACGAGCGTCAGATCCTCGCCCATCCCGGCCTCGCTCAGCCGCCCTGGCCCGAGCAGCACGCCGCCCATCAGCACGTCTACCAGATCCGCGAGGGCTCCGAGGGCGCGGCGGGAGCCGGAGGTGGCGGGTGCGGGTGCAACTGATCCGGCCGCGAGTGATCGCGCTGGCGATCATGGCCATGACGGCGGCGCCGGGCGGCGCGCGGGCCCAGGTCGACGACCCGCGTCAGGTCACGGTCGGCCTGCGGGTCTACGCCGACGACGACCGGGTGACGGTGTGGAGCCCGAGCGCACGGGCAGCCGCGCCGCTCCCTCACGGGGTGACGGTCGACGTCGCCACCACCGTCGACGCCGTCACCGCCGCGTCGATCGACGTGGTGTCGACCGCGTCGCCCTACGCCTTCACCGAGACCCGGATCGAAGGCGGGGTCGGGCTCACCGTCGAGGTGCGGCCCCGCCACGCGGTGACCGCGCGCGTGATCGGGTCCGACGAGCGCGACTACACGGCGCTGCGCCTGAGCGCGGGCTGGCGGGCCGAGCTGGCGGCCCGCAACACCACCGTCGATCTCACCTTCACCGCCGGCCTCGACACCGTGGGCCGCGCCGGCGATCCCACCTTCGCGCGCGACCGGCGCGAGCTTCGCGGGGCGCTGGCGTTGACCCAGATCACCGACCGCCGCGGCTACGTCGACCTGGTGGTCGAGGCCGCCGATCAGCGGGGCTACCTCGCCAACCCGTACCGCTTCGTGCCGATCGAGATGGCTGGCGCGGTCGCTTACACGCTGCCCGAGCGAGCACCCGATCAGCGCACCGCCGTGGCCGCGCTCGTCCGCGTCCGGCGCGCGCTCACCGACGCCGCGTTCGTGCACGGCGACTACCGACTGAGCCGCGACACCTGGGGCGTCACCAGCAACACCGCGACCCTGCGCCTGAGCCGCGCCATGCGCGCCGACGAGCTGCTGCTCGGCGTCGAGGCCCGCGGCTACCGGCAGGACGCGGCCAGCTTCCACCGCGCGGTCTACGCCGGCGACAGCGGCGCGCCGGCCTGGCGCACCAGCGACCGCGCGCTCGGCCGCATGGCCAGCGCCACCGCCGGCGTCGTCGCCGAGTCCACCGTGCCGTGGCACGGGCTGCGGGTCTCGATGTCGGCGGCCTGGGTCCACTTCTGGTGGCTCGACGATCTCCGCCAGTCCGACCGCGACGCCGTGGTCGCCAGCCTCGGCCTGGTGGTTCCCCTGTGAGGTGCTCCATGCGCTCGCTCACGACCCTCGCTCACGCCCTCGTCCTCGCGCCCCTGCTCGCCGCGTGCCCCGGCGACGATCCGGCACCCGACGCCGGCGATGCCGTGGTCGAGGTCGACTGCGGCGACCGCCTGGTGGCCGAGGTCCGGGTCCCCGGCGGCACCTACCAGCGGCTGAGCGACTCGGGCGACGGCGCCCAGCTGGTCCTGGGCTTCCAGGGCTTCCGCTACGTCTACCTGCGCGGGCGCCTCGACGTCGACCCGGGCCTGTTGAGCGCCGCGGTCGTGGTCCAGCTCGACGGTGACGTGATGCGCTCTCAACCGCTCCACCTCACCTTCGGCCCTGAACCCGGCGGCGTGGTCAGCGCCCCCATGCAGGTCTTCTTCAACGACGACCCGTTGCCCTCGCTGGTCGACCGTGGGGTCGCGCTGGAGCTGCGCCTGGGAGCGCGCTGCACCAGCGCCGGCCACACGGTGCTGCGCTACGACCCGTCCTGCTACGAGGGCCCGGACGGTCAGTCGGTGTGCGACGCCGGTGACGGCGCGCCCGATGGAGGCCTGTGATGACGCGCCCCGGGCGCTTCGCGCTCCTCGCGCTGGCGCTGGTGACCGGCGGTTGCACCGCCGAGCCCGAGCCGCTCGATCCGTGGGCGCCGCGTTCCCTCGAACCCGAGCCCAACCCGTTCGGGCCCGGACATCCGCTGTGGGCGCCGCAGCCGCATCGCGATCGGCCGCGCGCCGTCGCGCTCTCGGCCGATGGCGCGTCGCTCTACGTCGCGCTCACCGGTCACGAGGACGCGCCATCGCGGCAGATCGCGGTGGTCGACGTCGCGACTCGCAGCGTGCGCCGGCGCATCGACGTCGGGCGCGCGCCGGTCGCGCTGGCCTTGCACCCGGCGGGGCGGTACCTGGCGGTCGCCAACCTCCTGTCGAACTGGGTCAGCGTCGTCGACACCCGCACCGATCGCGTGGTGTTCGAGCACCCGGTGCCTTGGTACACGACCGCGATCGCGTTCTCGACCGACGGGCGCCACGCCTACCTGGCCAACCGCTGGAAGGACGCGGTCCTCACCTGGAGCCTCGTCAACGACGCCGACGGCCGCTTCACGATCGCGGGCGACGATTACCGCGATCGAGCACCGTGGCAGCCGATGGGCATCGCGGTCGCCGTCAACCCCGACGTCCTCGAGGTCGGCGCCGACGGGCGGGTCTGGGTCGGCGCGATCGCCGGCGAGGCGGTCGACGTGATCGCGCCTGGTGGTGGCGTCGCGCTCGGCCGCATCGACGTGGGCTCGCCCGTGGGCGGGCTCCTGCTCGCCGACCGCTGGTTGGTGGTGAGTCACATCGGACGTGGCACCGGCTTCCCCGAGCACGACGGGGTCGATGGCGATGACGACGGTGCCCCCGGCGACGGCACCGGCAACGTGATGTTCCAGGATCTGCAGAACGAGCTCGAGGTGTTCGAGATCAACACGCTCGCCGCGGTGGACCGGGTGACCAGCGACACCATCTGCTGCCGTGACTACCGCGACGTCGATCCTGCCGATCCGACCCGAGGTCTTCGCATCCCCGCGCCCGAGCTCTGGCAGCCGGCGCGCGCCGACGCCGTGCCGCCGCGGGCCACGTGGGCCGTGGCCGGCGCGCTGCCGACCAGGATGGCGGCGCTGGGGCGTCCGGTCGGCGGTCGTCAGCGCTTCGCGGTGGTGATGTCGGCCTCCGACGAGCTCCAGCGCTTCGAGCTCGACCTCGGCAACGGCGCGCTGGTCGCGATCGACGGCGATCGCGTCTACCCGACCGGTCACGCGCCCATCGACGTGGTGTCGAGCGACGATGGCGCGACCGCGTTCGTGGTCGGCCGCCTGGGCGAGGACGTCACGGTGGTGCCGACCGCCGCGCCACCGGGCGACGAGCCGCCCGCCCGCATCGTGGTCGGCGACGTCGATGGCGGCGAGTTTCCGGCCACCGACGTCGAGCTCGGCGAGCTCTTCAACACGGTCACCGCGCCGCTCACCGTCGACGGCGACCAGTCGTGCGTCCACTGCCACCGCGACGGCGGGAACCTCGACCGGGTGGTCGCGATGCCGCTCCAGACCAACCGGCTGTGGGGCTCGCGCCAGGTCCAGGCCTATCGCGGCGCCTTCGATACGCGGCCGTGGTTCCTCGAGGCGGCGATGGACGAGACCAACTTCTTCCCGGTGCTCAACGAGATGAACCGGAAGGAGAACTTCTGCTGCGAGTCGAACGATCCGCTGATCTGGCCGAGCTACCCGTCGGTCAGCGCCTGCCTCGCCGAGCCCGGCCGAGTCGGTTGCTCGCACGTGCTGTCGTGTCCGACCGATCCCCCGCCCGAGTGTGCGAGCCGTGCCTACGGATCGCCCTTCCTCACCCGCAACGCCGCGCTCCTCGCCGGCGCCGAACGTCTCAGCGGGCGCCGCACCACCTTCGGCGACAGCCTCCGCATCGCCGGCACGACCTCGCCGATCGCCCTCGACTTCGATGGCGTGACCCGCTCGATCGGCCTGTTCCTGCTCGCGTCGCCACGCCTGCCGCCCAACCCCAACCGGGCGCTCGACCTGGCCGGCGCCGCCCGCGGCGCCGAGCTCTACGCCCGCGTCGAGCTCGGCTGCGCGTCGTGTCATCCCCTGCCGGTCACCACGGTCACCATCGAGCCCGCCTTCAGCCCGGCCGGGATCCCGGTGCGGGTTCCGCCGGTGATCACGCCGAGCCTGGCGCCCGACGGCACCGTCGCCGACACCGTGACCGAGGGCTTTCGCGACACCTTCTCGGTCGGCGGGCTGGGTCCGACCGAGCAGGGACCCGAGGGGATCCACTTCGGCATCCCCCAGCTGCGCGGCTTGTGGGATCGCGCGCCGCGCTTCTTCCACGACGGTCGCGCCCGGAGTCTGCGCGGCGCGCTCGCCAGCCCCGGTCACCCAGCGCTCGCCCCCGGCGAGGTCGGGCACAACCAGCGCTGGGGTCAGCCCGATACCCACGGCGGCACGTCGCAGCTGACCCCCGACGAGCTCGACGACCTCATCACCTACCTGCTCACGCTGTGATCATGACCCCGATCGTCGCCTGGCGCTCGCTGATGGCCGTGGTCGGGCTCGCCGCATGCGCGGCGCCGTGCCAGCCGGAGTGGAACATCGCGCTCGACAGCCCTGGCGGCGCGCTGCTCGCCGGCTGGGGTCGGGCGGCCGACGACGCCTGGTTGGTGGGCGGTGGCCTCGGCCAAGGGCGCGCCCGCATCGTCCGGTGGACCGGACAGCCCGCGGACGTCGCCGCCGCGCTGGGCGTCGAGCGCGGCGAGACCTTGTGGTGGGTGTGGGGATCACCAGAGGGCACGGTGTGGATGGTCGGCGAGCGCGGGTTGGTGCTGCGCGGTCCCGCCGACGGCAGCGAGCCGCTGGCGATCGTCGAGCCGCCGGCGCCAACCGAGGCCACGCTCTACGGCATCTGGGGCCGCGGCGACGACGACGTCTGGCTGGTCGGCGGCATCGCGAACCAGCGCGGCGACCTCGACGACGATCTGGTATTGCACTGGGACGGCGAGCGCCTGGTGCGCGTCGCGCTGCCGCGTCGCGATGCGGCGCTGTTCAAGGTGTGGGGCCCCGACGGCGATGACCAGCTGTGGGTGAGCGGCGAGTCGGGCACGCTGTGGCGGTATCAGGACAACGCGTGGACCGATCACGCCCTGGCCACGGCGGCCAGCATCCTCACCGTGCACGGCTGCGGCCCCGACGAGGCCTACGCCGTCGGCGGCCGCCATGTGTGGCAGTGGGACGGGGTGGGGTGGGGCGAGGTGTCGGGCCTGCCATCGTTCGCGCTCGCCGCCGGCGTGGCCTGCGGCGACGACGAGGTGCTGGTGGTGGGCGCCCAGGGCGTGCGGCTGCGCAAGGATCGCCGCACCGGCGCATGGCACGACGACCAGCTGGCGCCGTTCATGGATCACGATCTGCACGGGGCCTGGGCGGCGCCCGGAGGCGAGCTGTTCGCGGTCGGCGGTGACTACTTGATCCCGGCCGTCGACCCCCGCGGCCTGATCGCCCGTCACGGCTGTCCTTGATCGTGGTGGCGACCGCGGCGGGCTCGCCTCTTGACCCCCGTCAACTTGACGCCGTCGCGGACCACCTAGGGTGCCGTTCATGGGAATTCTACCGAGCGAGGTGCAAGCCCTTCCCGTGATCATCCAGGGCGGGATGGGGGTCGGAGTCTCGAGCTGGCAGCTGGCCCGCGCCGTCGCGCGCCGCGGGCATCTCGGGGTGGTGTCCGGCACCGGTTGCGAGACCACGATGGTGCGTCGCCTCCAGGATGGAGATCCTGGCGGGCACCTGCAGCGCGCCATGGCGGAGTTCCCGATCGACGGAGTCGCCGAGGCGGTGCTGCGGCGCCACTACCGCGCCGGCGGTCGCGCGCCCGGCGAGGCGTACCAGCTCCTGCCGATGCACCGTCACGAGATGAACCTGGCCCGCCAGCAGGTGGCGATCCTCGCTGCCTTCGTCGAGGTCAGCCTGGCCAAACACGGCCACGACGGCCTCATCGGCATCAACCTCCTGACCAAGATCCAGTTGCCCACCCTGGCCACGCTCTACGGCGCGATGCTCGCCGGCGTTGACTACGTGCTGATGGGGGCCGGCATCCCGCGCGAGATCCCGGGCGCGCTCGACGCGCTCGCCGAGCATCGCGCGTGTGCCCTCCGCCTCGACGTCGAGCAGCTCCCCGACGGCGTCACCGCGCAGGTGAAGTTCGACCCAGCGCACCACTGGCAGCGCAATCCGCCGGTGCTGCGGCGTCCACGATTCCTCGCGATCGTGGCCAGCAACTCGCTGGCGATGATGCTGGCGCGCAAGGCCAGCGGGCGCGTCGACGGCTTCGTGGTCGAGGCCCCGGTCGCGGGTGGCCACAACGCACCGCCCCGCGGCGAGCCACGCTGGAACGAGCGCGGCGAGCCGATCTACGGTCCACGCGACGAGGTCGACCTCGCCAAGCTGCGCGAGCTCGGCCTTCCATTCTGGCTCGCCGGCGGCACCGGTCACCCCGATCGCCTGACGGCGGCGCTCGCCGCGGGGGCGGCCGGGATCCAGGTCGGAACCCTGTTCGCGTTCTGCGACGAGTCAGGGATGGCCGACGAGCTCAAGACTTCGGTGCTCGCTCGCGCGAGGTACGGCGAGGTCACGGTCCAGACCGACGCCCATGCGTCGCCGACCGGCTATCCCTTCAAGGTCGTGCAGTGGGCCGAGGATCCCGCCGCCGGGGTCGCCCGCGAGCGCGTGTGTGACCTCGGCTACCTGCGCGTCGCCTACGCCGACGCCGACGGCACGATCGGCTACCGTTGCTCGGGCGAACCGGTGGAGACCTACGTCGCCAAGGGCGGCAAGCGCGAGGACACGGTCGGCCGGCGCTGTCTGTGCAATTCGCTGATGGCGACGATCGGGCTTGGACAGGTGCGCTCCTCCGGCGCGCTCGAGCCACCGCTGGTCACCAGCGGCGACGACCTGATGCTCATCGCCGACTTCCTCCGCGGCCGCACCCGCTACAGCGCGGCCGACGTGATCTCGTACCTGGAGGGCTGATCAGCGGGCCGGGCGCGGCATGATCGCGGTCTCGAGGTCCGAGCCCTCCCACGTCGACCCGGCGGCGAGGTGGCGGCGCAGGGCGATGAAGTCGACCTCGCGGCTGCCGCCAGACTCGAAGGCGCGGAAGCCGGCCTTGGCCTCGGTCATCATGTTGAGCGACAGCCAGGCGCGGCTCTGCTCCTTGTTCGCGTCCCAGTGCTGGAGCTTCTTCTTGCGCAGGCTCTCGATGGTCTTGAGCGTGCAGTCGGGGAACGTCATCATGAGCTTGGTGGTGAGGCGGTCGACGGCGCGGTCGAGCTCGCCGAGATCGATCGTGCCCCGGGCGAGGAGCGCCTTGCCGGCGGCGAGCGCGTCACCGCTGAGCGGTTCCCCGTAGACGATCTGGCCCCGCTCGTCGATCCAGCGCGAGGTCTCGACCAGCGGGTTGGTCACCAGCGTGCCGTCGATCCGCACCACCGGCGCGATCTCGGTGAGCAGGCCGAGGCGCATGGCCTTGTGGGCGCTCCAAAGGCCGGCGGCGGTGGTGCACGACAGCAGCGCGTGCTCGATGCCGACGTAGAGGTGGAGGAAGTCGGTGGCGCCGCCGTCCGGGGCCGACCCGTGTTTGGGCCCGACCTGACCGAAGCGGGCCAGGTCCGACGCCACCGAGAAGTCGCACGCCATCCCGATCTCCTGGCCGCCGCCGACACGCATGCCGTTGACCCGGCAGATCACCGGCTTGTCGCAGGCGAGGATGGCCGAGACCATGTCGTTGAACAGGCGCATGTACTGGCGGTACTCGCCGCTGTGGCCGGCGTAGCGGGTGGCGTACTCGCGGGTGTTGCCGCCGGCACAGAAGGCGCGATGGCCGGCGCCGGTGAAGACCGCGCACACCGCGGCGCGATCGTTGCTGGCGTGGCGGAAAGCCAGGATCACCTCCTTGATCGTCTCGGTGGTGTACGAGTTCAGCTCGGGTTCGTTGTTGAGCACGATCCAGAGGTTGTGCAGACCCTCGACGGTCGCGCCCCGAGGGTCGAAGACGGGGCGGCGCTCGACGCGGACGTGCTTGAACGCGAAGCCGGGCACGAGATCGTGGTCGTACATGGGACCTGGGTACCGCCGGGGCAGGATCGTGGACTTGATCGCGATCAAGGCCGACGTCGATTCGATCGCCTGTCGCCAGGGACGTGCTCGAGAACGCAGTGGTCCACTTGATGCCGGTCAAGTAGGCGGCACGCGCGGCTCCTAGAGTTCGCCTCATGAGCGAGGTGAGGCGCGCAGGCTGGCGGATGACCGGGCCCGGCGAGCTGGTGTGGTTCGAGGAACCACTTCCGCCGCCGCCGCCAGGGCAGGTCACGGTCGAGGTCGTCGGATGTGGCGTCTGCCATACCGATCTCGGCTACCTCTACGACGGCGTGGCGCCGGCCCACAAGGGTCCGCTGGTGCTCGGTCACGAGATCATCGGTCGCGTCGCCGACCGCGGGCTGGTGCTGGTCCCGGCGGTGAGCCCGTGCGGTGAGTGCGTGGCGTGTCGTCGGGGACGTCCGACGTCGTGCGCCGCGGCGCTGATGCCCGGCAATCACCACGACGGCGGCTTCGCGACCCACGTGCAGGTGCCGGAGCGCTGGCTGACGCCGGTGCCCGAGGTCGCCGAGCCGTGGCGGCTGGCCGCGATCGCGGACGCCGTCACCACACCGCTGCAGGCCGTTCGTCGCACCGGGCTGGCCGCCGGCGACGTGGCGATCGTCGTCGGCGCCGGCGGGGTGGGCGGGTTCCTCGTCGAGATCGCCGCCGCGCTCGGCGCCGTCGTGATCGCCATCGACGTCGCAGCCGCGCGCCTGGCGCGCGCCCGCCACCACGGCGCGGTGCTCGCGATCGACGGCCGCGAGCTCGAGGCCAAGGGCGCGCGCAAGGAGGTGGCCCGGCGCAGCGCGGCGGCGAACCTCGCCATCGCCGACGCCGGCTGGCACGTGTTCGAGTGCTCCGGCACCCCGGCCGGCCAGCTGGTCGCGTTCGGGCTGCTCACCCGCGGCGGCAAGCTGGCCGTGGTCGGCTTCACCCCCGAGGTCGTGCCGCTACGCCTGTCGAACCTGATGGCGCTCGACGCCGAGGCCTACGGCAACTGGGGCGCCGATCCGTCGCTGTACGGCGAGGCCCTGGCCATGGTGCTGGCCGGCAAGATCGACGTCGCGAGCGCCGTGGGTCGCCACGCGCTGCGCGACGCCCCCGACGTCCTCGCGCGCCTCCACCGTCACGAGCTCGACCACCGACCGGTGCTGGTGCCCCATGGCTGACCTGACCACGCCGGCGGTCTCGCTGGTCGCGCGCGACGACGGCGCCTTCGTCGAGCTGCGCCTGGCGCGCCCGCCGCGCAACCTGCTCGACGGGCCGGCGCTCGACCTGATCGCCGAGCTCGCTGCGGCGGCGGCCAGCCCGGTCCACCGCCTGGCCCGCGCCATCCTGATCACCGCCGAGGGACCCAACTTCTCGGTCGGCGCCTCGGTGCCCGAGCACGGTCGCGCCCATGTCGCCGTCATGCTGGCGCGCTTTCATCGCACCATCGGCGCGCTGGTCGCGTGTGATCTGCCCATCGTCGCCGCCGTGCGTGGTCACTGCCTGGGCGGCGGGCTCGAGGTGGTCTCGCTCGCGACCCGCCTCGTGGCCCACCCCGGCGCCCAGCTCGGCCAGCCCGAGATCCGGCTGGGGGCGCTGGCGCCGGTGGCGTCGCTGCTCCTGCCGCGGCGGCTGGGTCAGGCCCGAGCCGAGGACCTGCTGCTGTCGGGGCGTGTCATCGATGCGACCGTCGCCCGCGACCTCGGGCTGGTCGACGATCTTGCCGACGATCCCGAGGCGGCGGCCGCGGCGTGGATCCGCGCCAACCTGGTGCCGCACAGCGCCAGCTCGCTGCGGCTGGCGACGCGCGCCGCGCGCGCCGGACTGCGCCGCGACCTCGCCGAGCTGCTGCCCACGCTCGAGCGGCTCTACGCCGACGAGCTCGCTTCGACCCATGACGCCGAGGAGGGCGTTCGCGCCTTCATCGACAAGCGCGCGCCGCGCTGGGAGCACCAGTGACGTCCATCGACACCATCGTCGGCGAGCTCGAGGCCCGGTTCGACGACATCGCCCTCGAGCACGTCCGGGCCTGGAAGCAGGCGGCGCCGAACCGGCTCGCCTTCGGCTGTCTGCCGGTGTTCGCGCCCCGCGAGGTCCTGTGGGCGGCCGGCGCCTTGCCGGTGTTCGTGCGCGGCGGCGGCGATCGCCTCGAGACCATCCGCGGCGACGCCTTCTACCAGTCGTACATCTGCCACCTGCCGCGCTCGACGCTGGAGCTCGGGCTGCTCGGCCACCTCGACGTGCTCGACGGCATGATCTTCCCCAACACCTGCGACGTCATCCGCAACCTGTCCGGGGTCTGGCAGTCCACGTTCCCGCAGCACGTGGTCCGTTTCATGGATCCGCCGCAGACCGCGGAGCCGGCCAGCGCCGCGGCCTATCTGCACCACGAGCTCACCATCCTGTACGGCGAGCTCTGCGCCCTGGCCGGCGTCAAGGCCACCGGCGCGCGCCTGCACGCCGCGATCGCCGACGTCTCCGACGCCCACGCCGCGGCCCGCGAGCTGGCCGCGGCGCGCTGCGAGCAGCCGTGGAACCTGCCCATCGACGAGGTCTATCTCCTGCGCCGGGCCGCCGACAGCATGCCGCCGCCGGCGTGGACGGCGCTGGCCCGCGCCTACATCGCCGCGGCGCTGGCTCGCGGCCGACGGCCCGAGGATCGCATCCGGGTGTGCCTGGTCGGAGCCTTCTGCGAGCAGCCGCCGCGGGCGCTCCTGCGCGCGGCCGAGCGCGCGGGCTGCTACATCGTCGACGACGATCTCACCCTTGGCGTCGAACCGTGCGGGCCCGATCCCGAGGTCGGCGCCGCCGACGATCCCATGACGGCGATCGTCCTGGCCTGGCTGCGCGCCAGCCGCCCGTCGGCCGTTCGTTACGACCAGCATGCGAGCGCCGGTCGGGCCCTGGTCGAACGGGTCCGGCACCACCGCGCCGACGGGGTGCTGTTCGCCGCGCCGTCGTTCTGCGATCCGGCGCTGCTCGATCAGCCGCGACTCACCCGCGTGCTCGACCAGCACGCGATCCCGTACACGTCGTTCAAGTATTCCGAAAACACCGGCCAGTTCCAGTCGATCCGCGAGCAGGCCGGCACCTTCGCCGACTCCGTCAAGCTGTGGGGGACCGCATGAGCGACTCGGTCGTCGAGAAGGAGGCCTCGATGGAGGCGCAGAAGGAGCTGCTCGCCGGCTACTTCGCGCGTCTGGCCCGGGCCCGGGACGAGAAGCGTCCCGTGGTCTACAGCTTCGTGCCCGGCAACCTGGTCGAGCTGATGTCGGCGCTCGACGTGGCGCCGGTCTATCCCGAGGTCAACGCGCTGCAGTCGGCGATGCGGCAGCGGTCAGGGGGCTTCATCCGCGAGGCCGAGCGGGCGGGGCACTCGGAGGACGTCTGCAGCTACGTCAAGTGCGACCTCGGCATGCTGATGAAGGGCAACGTCGGCCCCACCGGCGACACCATCCCGCCGCCCGATCTGTTGCTGCTGTCGTTCACCGGCTGCTTCACGTTCATGAAGTGGTTCGAGCTCCTGCGCGACCAGTACCAGTGCGAGGTCGCGATGCTGCACGTGCCCTATGTCGGGGACGGCAACGTCACCGACGCGATGCGGGCCTACGTCGTCGAGCAGCTCCAGCGCGAGGTCATCCCCAAGCTGGAGAAGGTCAGCGGCAAGCGCCTCGACCTCGACCGCCTCAGCGAGCTCTTGGCGCGCTCGCGGCGCGCCGAGGAGGATCTGGCCTGGGTGTTTCATTCGGCGCGCAACCGGCCGTCGCCCATCGATGCCTACTTCGGCGGGGTCTACTACATCGGCCCGATCTTCACGTCGTTCCGCGGCAGCGAGGAGGCCTGCCGCTACTACGCCACCCTGCGTGGCGAGGTCGAGGCCCGCCTCACCGCCGGGGTCGGACCGACCACCCCCGGCGGACCGTTGCTGGACGAGCGCTTCCGGCTGGTGGTCGAGGGCCCGCCCAACTGGACCTCGTTCCGCGACTTCTGGAAGATCTTCTACGACGAGGGCGCGGTCGCCGTGGCGTCGACCTACACCCAGGTCGGCGGTAGCTACGAGCGTGGCTTCCGCCACGATCCGTCGCGGCCGCTCGAGTCGCTCGCCGACTACTGTCTGTCCTGTTA
The DNA here is from genome assembly GCA_005779305.1 of Myxococcales bacterium. Lineage (GTDB taxonomy): Bacteria > Myxococcota_A > Polyangia > Haliangiales > Haliangiaceae > UBA2376. Next base: position 23,296 of record SXJR01000049.1, on the reverse strand, counting down.
CACCAACCTGCCGCTGCCGCAGCGCAGCCGGATCCTCGCCGACATGGTGTCGGAGTACGAGGCCGACGGCTTCGTCATCCACTCGGTGAAGAGCTGCAACTCGTTCTCGGCCGGGCAGCTCCACATGCTGCGTGAGGTCGAGCGCCTCACCGGCATCCCCGGTGGCTTCATCGAGTCCGATCTGGTCGACGCTCGCTACTACGGTCAGGCCAACATCAAGAACCGGATCGAGTCGTACTTGCAGATGCTGGCGGCGCGGAAGCGCGACGGTGGGTCGGCGCCGCGCCCGCCCGTTCATCTCCAGGTGCTGCCATGAAGCTCTACCTCGGCGTCGACCTGGGGTCGACCACCAGCAAGGCGGTGCTGGTCGACGACCAGGGACGGGTGGTCGGCCGCGGCATCACCAACACCCGGTCCAACTACGACGTGGCCGTGGAGATCGCCCGCCGCGACGCGATGACCGACGCCCGGCTGGCACTGGCCCTGCGCGACCTCGGGGCCGACGCCGCGGCAGTGGCGGAGTCGTTCTGGGTGTGTACCGACCTTTACCGGCTGGAGGCCCTGCGCCAGATCTGTCGCGACACGGCGCGGGCGGTGCCGGGCGAGGGCCCGCGGCTGGTGCCGGCCATCGACTTGATCCTGTCTCGCCTGGTCGAGGAGGCCGGGCAGCTGTTCAACGCCCAGGCCCGCAGCCGCGGCTCCTTCTTCCGCGACATCGTCGGCGCTCGTTTTCACGCCCTGGCCGAGGAGTCGAGCCAGCGCGGTGGTCTCGAGTTCGAGCGCGTGCTCGGCGTGTACGACCGCGCCATCCTCGAGGCCGAGAACCAGCTCCTCGACGTCGGGTTCGCCGAGGTCTTCGCCGCCGCGGTCGAGCGCGCGCTCCGCGACGACGTCCGCCGCGACCAGGCCCTCGCCGCGGGACGCGACGCGGCCGCGGCCGAGCTCGACGTGGTCGGCTTCGTCGGCACCGGCTACGGGCGTGCCCGGCTGCCGTTCCCGCGTGACTGCATCCGCAGCGAGATCCTGTGCCATGGCCTCGGCGCCCACGCCATGCTGCCCCGCACCCGCACGGTGCTCGACATCGGCGGTCAGGACACCAAGGCCATCCAGATCGACGAGGTCGGACTGGTGACCTCGTTCCAGATGAATGATCGCTGCGCCGCCGGCTGTGGCCGCTACCTGGGCTACATCGCCGACGAGCTGTCCCTGGGGTTGCACGAGCTCGGCCCGCTCGCGCTCACCGCGCGGCGGCCGGCGCGCATCACCTCGACGTGCACGGTGTTCGCCGGCACCGAGATCCGCGATCTGCTCTCGGTGGGCGAGAAGCGGGAGGACGTGCTGGCCGGCCTGCACCGTGCCATCGTGACCCGCGCCATGAGCCTGCTCGCCCGCTCGGGCGGGGTGAGCGAGGAGCTGACGTTCACCGGCGGTGTGGCGCGCAACCCGGCGGCGGTGGCGGCCCTGCGCGACATGGTGCTCGCCCACTACGGAGCGCGGACCATCAACGTCCACCACGACTCGATCTACACCGGCGCCCTGGGCGCGGCCCTGTTCGCCCATCGCGGCGTCCCGGCGGTCGATCTGCCCGACGCCAAGGAGTGCAAGGGATGCAGCGCCTGACCACCTGTGGCATCGACGTCGGCTCGAGCGCGATCAAGGTGGTCGTGCTCGACGACGACGGCGACGGCGGCGGCACCCTGCGCGCCACCCACCTCGAGCGTATCCGCCGCCGCGATCCGCGCGCGGTGTTGACCACGGCGCTGGCCGCGGCCCTGCACGCGGCTGGGGTCGAGCAAAGCGACCTGGCCTACGTGGCGTCGACCGGGGACGGCGACGTCGCCGAGGGGGTGCGCACCGGTCACTTCTACGGCATGACCTGCCACGGCCGCGGCGCCATCTTCCTCGAGTCCCGTGCTCGCTCGGTGCTCGACGTCGGCGCGCTGTGGGCGCGCGCCATCGTGATCGATCCGCGGGCCCGGGTGCTGGCGTCGCGCATGACCTCGCAGTGCGCCGCCGGGACCGGGCAGTTCATCGAGAACATCGCGCGTTACCTTGGAGTCCGCCTCGACGAGATCAGCGCGCTGTCGCAGGCGGCGAGCCGCCCCGAGCCGGTGTCGGGCATCTGCGCCGTGCTGGCCGAGACCGACGTCATCAACATGGTGTCCCGTGGCGTCTCGACCGGCGAGATCCTGCGCGGCATCCACGAGTCGGTCGCGATCCGCCTGGCCAAGCTCCTTCGCTCGGCCAAGGGAGGGTCGCCGGTGCTGGTCACCGGCGGGCTGGCCCAGGATGGCGGGCTCCTCGCCTGCCTGCGCGAACGCCTGGCCGAGAGCGGGGCCGAGATCGAGGTGCTCAGCCATCCGCTGTCGGTCCACGCCGGGGCCGTCGGCGCCGCGTTGTGGGCCGGGTTCCGCCATCGCAAGCTGACCACGGCCGTCCCGGTGGTCCAGGAGTACGCATGACCGACACCGTCAATGGATATCTCTCGGCCGATCATGATCGACTCGACCGCCTCCTGGCCGAGGCCAGTGAGCGGCTGCGCGCCGGCGACGTCGCCGTCGCCGCCCAGGTGCTCGCCGAGTTCGCAGGCGGGCTGCGCCGTCACATCCGGCTCGAGGACGAGCTCCTGTTCCCGACCTTCGATCGGGTCACCGGCATGAACGGCGGGCCGACCGCGGTCATGCGCCAGGAGCACCGGGCCATCGAGCGTCACCTCGAGTTGATGGTCGCGGCCGTCGACCGTCACGATCTCGGCGCCTACGCCGACGAGAAGCTGGCGATGCTGGACGTGCTCGGCGACCACAACGACAAGGAAGAGGCGATCGTCTACCCGATGACCGACGCCGGCCTGCCCGAGGGCGAGCGAGCGGCGCTGGTCGCGAGCCTGCGGGCCTTCCGGTAGCCGGTCATGGCGACGATCTTGGTCGATCGCGACGACCCGGCCAGCCGCATCTACGACTGGAACGAGAAGGATCGGCGTGGCCCGGTGCTGCGCAAGCCGCCCGGCTTGCTCGACGAGACCCTGCGCGACGGTCTGCAGTCGCCGTCGGTCCGCGATCCGGACGTCGACGACAAGCTGGCGCTGCTCCGCCTCATGGCCCGGCTCGGCATCGACGCCGTCGATCTCGGTCTCCCCGGCGCCGGTCCGCGAGCCCGGGCCGACGTCGAGCGCCTGCTGCGGGCGATCGTCGCCGAGCGCCTGCCGATCGCGCCCAACTGTGCCGCCCGCACGGTGCTCGCCGACATCACGCCGGTGATCGACGTGAGCCAGCGCGTCGGCGCCGCGATCGAGGTCTCGGTGTTCATCGGGTCGAGTCCGTTGCGCAGTCTCGCCGAGGACTGGGATGTCGATCACCTGGCCGGTCGCACCCGCGAGGCCGTCGCCGCGGTGGTCGCGGCCGGCCTGCCGGCCACCTTCGTCACCGAGGACACCACGCGAAGCCATCCCGCGGCGCTCGATCGGCTGTTCCGCACCGCCATCGACGCGGGCGCCACCCGGCTGGTGCTGTGCGACACCTGCGGCCACGCCACCCCCGACGGCGTGCGCAACCTGATCGCGTTCACCCGCGGCGTGCTGCGGGCCCTCGACGTCGAGGACCGGGTCGCGATCGACTGGCACGGTCACAACGACCGCGGCCACGCGCTGACCAACGCGCTGTTCGCGCTCGAGTGGGGCGTCGACCGGGTCCACGGCTGCGGCCTCGGGCTCGGCGAACGCACCGGGAACACGCCGATCGATCTGGTCCTGCTCAACCTCCACCTGCTGAAGCTGCTCGATCCGGCCCGTCACGACCACACCTGCCTGGTCGAGTACGTGGAGCGGATCAGTGCCGCCACCGGCGTGCCGGTGCCGTGCTCCTATCCCCTGGCCGGGCGGGATGCGTTTCGCACCGCCACCGGGGTGCACGCCGCTGCGGTGGCCAAGGCCGAGTTGCAGGGCGACGTCGATCTCGCCGACCGCGTGTACTCGTCGGTGCCGGCCCACGACTTCGGCCGCGACCAGGAGATCGCCGTCGGTCACTACAGCGGCCGCGCCAACGTGGTGTGGTGGCTGCGCCGCCACGGCTACGAGCCGCGCGACGAGCTGGTGACGCGCCTGCTCGATCACGCCAAACACCAGGGTCACGTCCTGGCCGACGAGGAGCTCCATGCGCTCGCCCGCGGCTGAGGAGCACTCGACGGTGACCCTGACCGTCAACGGCGATCGCATCACCGCTGCGGTTCCGGCCTCGCGCACTCTGCTCGAGCTGCTTCGCTACGATCTCGCGCTCACCGGCACCAAGCAGGGTTGTGACTCCGGCGAGTGCGGTGCCTGCACCGTGCTCGTCGACGGCCAGCCGGTGCTCGCCTGCCTGACCCTGGCCGCTGCCACCGAAGGGCGCCGGGTCGACACCGTCGAGTCGCTCGCTCGCGGCGGCACACTGCACCGGCTGCAGGTGGCCTTCGTCGAGCACGGCGCCACCCAGTGCGGGTTCTGCACACCCGGCATGTTGATGAGCGCGGCCGCGCTCCTCACTCGCGTCGCGCGTCCCGATCGCGCCCAGGTCCGCGCCGCGCTGTCGGGGAACCTGTGCCGCTGCACGGGCTACACCAAGATCATCGACGCCGTGGTCGCCGCGGGAGCGGGGGAGCACGAGGAGTGACCGCCGTGAAGAGCGCGGGTGTCGGTCAGCGCGTGCCCAATCCGCGGGCTTACGACGCCGTCACCGGCCGAACCCGCTTCGCCGACGACCACGCGCTACCCGGCATGCTGCACGCCCGGCTGGTGCGCAGCCCGCACCCGCACGCGCGCATCGTGGCCATCGACGCCGCTCCGGCCCTCGCCATGCCCGGTGTGCACGCCGTGATCACGGGACGCGACCTGCCGGTCCGCTACGGCATCATCCCGTGGACCCAGGACGAGTACCCGCTGGCGCTCGACAAGGCCGCCTTCGTCGGTGACGCCGTCGCCTGCGTCGCTGCCATCGACGAGGCTACCGCGGCCCGCGCCGCCGCTGCGGTCGTGGTCACCTGGGAGGTCCTTCCCCACGTGCTCGATCCCGAGCACGCGCTCCGCCCCGACGCGCCCAAGGTCAACGCCGCGGCTCGCACCGGCAACGTCACCAAGGCGGTGCAGCTCGCGTTCGGCGACGTCGACGCCGAGCTGGCCGGCAGCGACGCGGTCGTCGACGCGGAGTACTGGTTCGAGGGCACCACCCACGCGGCGCTCGAGCCGCACTGCGCGATCGCGACCTGGGAGCCGCAGGGCGTGCTCACCGTGATCAGCACGACCCAGGTCGCGCACTACCTGCACCGCGAGCTGGCCCGCGTCCTGGGGTTGCCCGAGGACCGCATCCGCGTGATCCAGCCACCGCTCGGCGGCGCCTTCGGCGGCAAGAGCGAGCCGTTCGACCTGGAGTTCTGCGTCGCCAAGCTGGCGATGGTCACCGGCCGTCCGGTCAAGCTGCTCTACACCCGCGAGGAGGTGTTCTACGCCCACCGCGGCCGTCACCCGATGCGGATGCGCATGCGTCTGGGCGCCACCCGCGACGGCACCCTCACCGGCTGCGATCTCACCACCCTGATCGACGGCGGCGCCTACGCCTCGTTCGGCCTGGTCACCACCTACTACGCCGGCCAGCTGGTGACCGCGCCGCTGCGCCTGCGCGCCTACCGGCTCGACTCGACGCGGGTCTACACCAACAAGCCGGCGTGTGGTCCCAAGCGGGGGCACGGCAGCGTCCAGCCGCGCTTCGCCTTCGAGGTCACGGTCGATCGCCTGGCCGAGCAGCTCGGCATCGATCCCATCGAGCTGCGGCGACGCAACACGCTCGAGGCCGGCGAACGCACGATCAACGAGCTCCTGATCCGGTCGATCGGCTTCCGCCTGTGCCTCGACCGTGTCGAGGAGGCCAGCGGATGGAAGGCCAAGTTCCGCAAGCTGCCGTTCGGGCGCGGCGTCGGCGTCGCCGGCTCGTTCTACATCAGCGGCACCAACTACCCGATCTATCCCAACCCGATGCCGCAGAGCGCCGTGCAGCTCAAGGTCGACCGCTCGGGGCGGGTCACCGTGTTCTCGGGCGCCAGCGAGATGGGGCAGGGGGTCACCGCCATGCTGGCGTCGATCGTCGCCGAGGAGCTGGGCGTCGAGCCCGCCGCGATCCGCGTGATCCTCGGCGACACCGATCTGACGCCGGTCGATCTCGGCGGCTACTCGAGCCGCACCACGGTGATGGCCGGCAACGCGTGCCAGCGCGCGGCCCGCGAGCTGGCGACCCGCATCCGCGACGCGGTCGGCGGCGAGCCAGTGACCGGGGTCGAGGCCTTCCGGCTGGCCGAGGCCAGGCTTGGGCCGCTGATCGCGGTCGGCCACTACGACACGCCCAAGGACAACCACGGCGCCTATCGCGGCGGGACCATCGGCGCCTCACCGGCGTACTCGTTCACCGCCCACGTCGCTGAGGTCACTGTCGACGTCGAGCGCGGCGACGTGCGGGTCGACCACATCTGGGCTGCGCACGACTGCGGCCGCGCGATCAACCCGATGCTGGTCGAAGGCCAGATCGAGGGCGGCGTGTACATGGGGTTCGCCGAGGCCCGGTTCGAAGAACACATCATCGGCGACGACGGGCTCCACCGTGGCCCGTCGCTCCTCGACTATCGTCTGCCGACGACGCTCGACACGCCGGAGCTCACCGCGCTCCTGGTCGAGACCGGCGATCCCGAGGGTCCGTACGGCGCCAAGGAGGCGGGCGAGGGCCCCCTGCACCCGTCCATCCCGGCGATCGCCAACGCCATCCACGACGCGGTCGGGGTGCGCCTCGATCGCTTGCCCTTCACGCCGGCGCGGGTGCTGGCCGCGCTGCGGGCCAGGTAGCCCGCTCGGCGACTTGACGCCCGTCAAGTTGGCCCCGCGCCCGGCCTGCGACGCTCTGACGATGGCCCACCTCGTCGAAGATCGCGGCCGTCTGGTCACGCTGGGGCTGGCAGGGGTGGTCGCCGCGCTGGCGGCCTGCAGTGATCCGCCGCCGCGCCGGACCTACTACACGCGGCACATCGAGCCGATCTTGATCAACTCGTGCGCCGGGAACACCTCGGGGTGTCACCGCACCAACGACGAGGATCCGTACGGCCACGCCGGCGGCAACTTCGACGTCACCAGCTTCGAGAACGTCCAGAAGCGGCGCGACGTGCTGGTCGCGTTCGGCTCCTACACCGTGCCGCTCTTGCTGATCAAGGCCACCGCCTCGAACCAGCTCGAGGTCCCCTACGGCGACGACTTCGAGCCGCTGCGCGTCGGTCACGTCGGCGGCGCCAACCTGATCGTCGGGGAGGACGCGTACCTCACCCTCTTGACCTGGACCGAGAACGGCGCCACCGAGAACGGGTTGCCGCCGCCGACGCCGTCGCAGGAGGGCGCCGGCGACTGCGCCACCGCGGTCCCCAGCGGGTTCGACCCGGCGCCGTACCTCGCCAACCCCAACTTCGCGGAGTTCCAGGCCCAGGTCCAGCCGATCGTGGCCCGCTGCGCGTCGTCGACCTGCCACGGCGCGCCGCAGGCCGACTTCTACGTCACCTGCGGCACCGGGCCAGAGGCCAGCACCCAGGTCGCCTTCAACATGAGCCAGGTCTGGGCGTTCATCGACGCGCCCGTCGATCAATCACAGATCCTCCGCATCCCGCTGGCGCGTCGGGCCGGCGGCGGTCCCCACACCGGCGGCGACATGTACCCCGACCGCACCGCGCCCGACGGCCCCTACCAGGTCCTCCGCGCCTGGGCCGAGAAGGTCGGCAAGATCGAGTTCGGCCTCGGTGACCCAGGACGGCAGTTCTTCGCCGAGCACGTGCAGCCGATGCTCGTCACCCGCGGCTGCTCGTTCGCGGCCTGCCACAGCCCGCACGCCGGCAACGACTTCAAGCTGCGCTCGGGCAGCGAGGGCTTCTTCTCGGCGGTGGCGCTCGAGAAGAACTACCACCTCATGGTGTCGGAGTTCATGGCCATGGAGGTGCCGGATCCGCGGCGCGGGCGGGCGGTCGCCAAGACCATCACCCGCCCCGACGGCGGGATCGCCCACCGCGGCGGCCAGCTGTTCGTGGGCGACGCCTCGGTGTGTCAGACGCCCTTCGACCCGGCGACCAGGGAGCCGATCTGCATCTTCACCGAGTGGGTCCGGATCTTGCGTGCCGACATGGTGGCCCGCGGCGAGATCGACGCCCTGGCTCAGGGCAGCACGATCCCGCTGGTCTTTGTCGACCGCGCCGTCGGGCACGTCGCGGGGCCGCTCGAGTTCGACACCTACCAGGGCGGTTCGGATCTGCGCGTGGCGCCGGCCAGCGTCGGCGCCCTCGGCGCCATCACCGGCGTCGGCGCCAGCACGTCGTTGCTGGGCGGCTGTGGCGTGGCCGTGGCCCAGGCCGACGTCCGGGGACCAGACGTCCGCCACGATGGCACGTCGGTGACGTTCTCGATGCGCAGCGGCGCGGGCGATCCGCTCGGGGTCTGGACCGTGAACCTGGACGGCAGCGACTGTCGGCGGATCACGCCGGCGGCGCCGGACGTGAACGGCCTGAAGGTCCACAACTTCGATCCGGCGTGGTCACCCGATGGCGCGTGGATCGTCTTCGCCTCGTCGCGGAGCGGGACCCGGTCGCGCAAGCTGTTCCTGCCCCAGTCCGACCTCTATCGCATGCGGCCCGATGGCACGGCGATCGAGCAGATGACGTTCCTCACCAACTCGGAGATCAACCCGCAGGTCATGCGCGAGGGCCGGATGTCGATGTCGACGGAGAAGGTGTCGACCGGGCCGGCGGGCGACTTCTATCAGGTGTCGGGACGACGCATCAACTGGGACCGAACCGACTACCACCCGCTGCTCGCGCAGCGCTCGCGGTCGGCCTACGCCGACCCCGGCGACCTCGCCGTGACCGCCCCCTCGGTCGGATACGGACAGGCCACCGACATCCGCGAGGACCTGAACGCGAACCTGCTCGCGATCTGGAGCGATCCGGGCGCGCGCGGCGGCGCCGGCACGCTCGCGATCTTCAACCGCTCGGTGGGACCGTTCGAGCTCGGACGCAACGACGACGGCTACCTGCCATCGGTGACGTTCCCCGATCCAGCCGCGACCGGCCGCGTGGGGACGGCGACCCAGGGCGCGTATCGCAACCCGTTCGGCATGCCCGACGGGCGGATCATGGTCTCGTACACGAGCTACGGCGGCGATCTCGCGGCCGCGACGGCGTTCGACTGGGACCTCGTGGCCATCGATCCCCGGACCGGCGTCCGCACGACGCTGGTCGGCGGGGCCGGCGCTCAGGTCGACGGCGTGCTGGCGATCAAGCGGCTTCCGATCACGCCGTACGTCAACCGCCGCCAGCTCGTGTTCGGCGGTTCGTCGGACGAGGCCATCACCGGCGCCGGCCGCGCCATCATCCACATGCCGGACGCGCCGATGATCTTCACGGTCCTCACCGGCAACCTCCGTCGCGGCCGGCCGGTCGATGCCTTCCGGGCGGCCGAGCGGATCGCGTTCTACGTCGAGAACCCGGCGCCCGCGAGTCTGACGAGCGGTCCGATCTACCAGAACCGGGCCTTGGTCGGGACCGCCGCCCTCGCCGCCGACGGCTCGGTGCGCGTCAACGTGCCCGCCGGCGCCGGTGTCGTGGTCGAGCTCCAGGACGCCGCCGGCACTCCGATCGTCACCATGGGCGAAGAGCACCAGAACGCCCCCGGCGAGATCATCAGCATGGGCATCGTCGAAGAGCTCTTCGACGCCGTCTGCGGCAGTTGCCACGGCTCCGTCTCCGGCAACGAGCTCGACGTCTCCGTCACCACCGACGCCCTCACCGGCGCCTCCCGCTCCCTCTCTCGCGATCTGCTCATCCGCGTCGGCCCCTGACGCAAGGCCTCGCCCTCGAGGCCTCTGGCGGCGACTGGATCAGTACGGATCGATGGGAGGTTCGAGCCGCCCGTCCTCGTCGACGGTGAAGCGGCCGGCGAGCAGGGCGTTGCGGTAGGTCTCGAGCCACGAGCCGAAGCTGTCGTGCTCGCTCACCCGCGGACCTTCGGCCGCGTCCCAGAACAGGACCTGGCCGGCGGTGCCGCCGTCTGCCGGATCGAGGTCGACGCAGAGAAAGTTGCCGCCGCTGTCCATGGCGACCGGGAACCAGCCCTTGTTCCAGAACTGCGGCTTGAGCTTGCCCTGGTGCGCCGCCTTCGCCGGCTTGGCGCCCTTGGCCGATGCCTGCTCGTTCCACCGCTTGAGCCCGACCGCGCACGGCAGGTACTCGTAGTCGGTGAGATAGGCGAAGCCGTCATGGACCTGGTACGAGGCGGCGAGATCGGGCGGCAGCTTCTTGCCGATCGCCTTCTCGACGTCGGCCAGCGCGGCGGGCGCAGCGCCCGGCTTGAGCCGCTTGAAGGTCGCCGGCGCCTTGGCCGAGAGCCAGCGATCGATGTCGGCCCAGATCGCCGGGACGTCGCGCTTCGACTGTTTGGTCCCCATCTCCTGGTACTTTAGCGGAGGTCCCTCACCCGTGTGCGGTTCGCGCAGGAGATCCACGGGCTCGCGCCGTGGCGCGATCAGATCGGTGCCGAGCTCGCGGAAGCGGAGGATGGTCTCGGCCGGACCGAGCCGCCGCAGCGCTACGGCCTCGCGCGGGTGGAGGAAGAAGACCTCCAGGATGCGGACACGCGGCTTGACGCCGGGCAGGTGCTCGGGCGTCGACCAGCCCGCGTCGACCCACAGCGACACGGTCTGGCCGGGGAACAGCGGCACCTCGATGTCCTCGAACACGGTCTCGCCGCGGACCACGTGCTCGCGCTTGATCGGCGCCAGCGCCAGTTCGGCGACCCGGCGCGCCATCGCCTCGCGCTCCGGGCGGTTGGGGCGGCCGCGCACCGCCACTTGGAGCTCGAACGTCCCGACGTCGCTCACCATCTTCATGCGGCTCACGCCGGCGGTGCAGAACCAGGTCTGGGGCGCCTCGTCGTCCTCGCCGGGAAGGAAGACCAGCACGTCGATGGCGAAGGCCATCCCGAGCTCGGGCCGGCCGTTGAGGGCGACCAGCTCGTCGTGGGCGAAGCGGTGGCGGGCCCACGCCCGGTGCAGCTCGGTCAGATCGGGACGCGTCATCGGGCCACCGGCTAGTACAGCCAGTCCTCGTGACTCTTCAGCGCCTTGGTCGGGGTCATGTAGCGCGGGGCCTTGCCGCCCGACGCCGACGACTCCTTGGTGTGCTCGGGACCCCAGTAGTGGGAGGGATCCTTGTTCCACTTCATGTTGTCGGCTCGGCTGTGCTTGTGGCCCTCGCGGTTCCAGTAGGCGGAGCAGTCCTCGGAGTGGCCGAGGATCGCGTCCTCGTAGAGGAAGTTCTTGTGGGGGCTGCCCGGTCGCTTGCTGTTGTAACGCGAGCTCTCGTCGGGTGGTGCCGGCGACGTCGAGATCCAGCCCTTGCGCAGGATCTTGACGCCGTTCGCATCGTCCTTGGCCGGGTTGATGAAGCCGTACTTGGCGCGGTTGCTGATGTTGTCGGCGAGCGGCCGCTCGACGCCCTTGGCCTTGGAGAAGGTGAAGTACTTGGCCGGATCGTACTCGTCCGACTCGTTGGTGTAGAGCGTGCCCTGGCGCTTCCAGTCGGAGATGCGGCTGTCGACGGTGCGCTCAGCCTTGCCGAGCAGCGTGACCAGCTCCTCGCGCTTGAACAGACGGGTGCGGAACTCGGCCTTGGCCTTCTTGAGGTCCTCGGCGCTGGGCAGCGAGATCTCGATCTTCTTGTGCTTCGAGTTGGGCGTGATGATCAGCTCGGTCGTGACTTCGTGGTCACGCTCGACGCCCTGGAAGTTCTCCATCTTGATCTCGAACTTGATGCCGCGCAGCTTGATGCGCTTCTGGCCGGCGGCCTCCTGCTGCTTGGCGATCTTCTTGCGCTCGTCGTACTCGGCGCGATCGCCCTCGTCCTTGCCGTCGCCCTTCTTCAGCGCCTTGATCGCGTCGGCGATGATGTCGTCGTGGGTGCGAGCGTGGCTCTTGTACGCGTAGAATTTCGTGCGCTTCTTGTAGGCGCGGGTGATCCAGCCCGAGCCCGAGGCCGCGGTCGCCCGCCGCATCTTCTTCGAGGCGACCGCCTTCACCTTCCAGCCCGACGCCCGGTTGCGCATCGAGAGCTTGATCTTGATGCCCTTGGCGCGGGCGACCCGCACGCCGCGTAGCTTGGCCTTGACCTCGCCGGCCGAGTGCACGGCGCCGTCGAGCGGCTTCATCTTGGTCCAGCCCGCGCGCGCCGCACGCATCGCCGCGACGCGCAGGTTGGCGTCGCGCTTCTTCTTGTTCTTCTTCTTCGGCTTCTTCTTCGGCTTCTTCTTCGGCTTCTTCTTGGGCTTCGGCTTGGGCTTCCTCTTGGGCGGCCGCTTCTTCTTGCCCTTCAACATGCGCTTGATGCGGGCGACGATCTTCTTGATGTTCTTGGTCGCCCACTTGATCAGGTCGTCGAAGTACTTGGCGATCTTGCCGGCCCAGGCGCCGATGCCCTTCTTGAGCTTCTGGATCGCCGACAGGATCGGCTTCACCACCTTCATCACGGCCCGCAGCACCTTCATCAGCGCCGGCAGGCTCTTGGCCAGCTTGAGCGTCACCTTGGTCAGGGTGACGCCGGTCTTGGCGAGGCCGGCTCCAGCCGTGAAGTAGGCGATGACCACCTCGGCCACCACCATGCCGACCACGATGCCGACCTTCTCGCCGATGTCGTAGGCCGCGCCCTTCTTGGTCAGCTCCTGCATGAGCTTGTCGGCCGCGATCTGGCCGGCGTTCTTGGCCGCAGCCTCGAGGCCGGTCGACATCTGGGCCATCAGTGCTTCGAGATCGGCGCGGGTCACGCCCTCCTTGAAGACCGCGTCGAACAGCGCCCGACCGTTGAGGATGTCGGGAGGCAGGATGGGCGGCGGCTCGAGCGTGTCGTCGCCGCCATCGTCGTCCTTGTCGTCGGCGTCCTCCTTGTCGTCGTCCTTGTCGGCCGCGTCGTCCTTGTCGGCGGCATCGTCCTTGGCTCCGTCGCCGGCGTCCTCCTTGTCGTCGGCGTCGTCCTTGTCGCCGGCCGCGGTCGGCGTCGGACCGGGCGTCGCGCTGTCCCCGCCCTGGGGTGGCGCGGTGCCGCCCCCCGGCGCACCCGGCGACGGCGTCTGGCCTGGCTGGGGCGCCTCGTCGTCCTCGGGACCGTCGAGCACCGCGTCCTCATCGCCGCCTGCTCCCGGCTCGGAGTCCTCGTCGGGCGCGTCGTCGGGATCTTCGTCCTCGCCCAGCTCGGCCTCGGCCTCCTCCTCGGTGTCGTCCTCGTCCTCCTCGTCGTGACCGGCGTGGGCATCGCCATCGCCGCTGTCGCTGTCGCTGTCGCTGTCGCTGGCGTCGGGGGCGACGTCGGGGAGGGCCGGTTCGGGGGGCTTGGCGTCCGCCCCAGGCTCGGGGGGCTTGCCGTCGGCTGCGGGCGCGGGTCCGCCCGGCGCGGGCCCGCCCGGCGCTGCATCTCCACCCTCGCCGGCCTCGCCGGCCTCGCCGAGGAACTCCTCGATGCCGCCGCCTTTCAAGATCGCCCCGATGGACTGGCCCGCAAACGCCGTCGCCTGCGCGCCCATCTGCGCCAGCCACGCCGCCGCTTCGAACACGAACACGACCGTGCCGATCGTGCTCTCGTAGATGCCCTTGAAGATGCCGACGACGAGGCCCGCGGCGAACTCGACATTGCCGGCGAACAGGCTGGCGACCAGGTCCATCGCCTGGATCTTCTGGGCGTCGCTCTTGCCGCGGATCTGGGTGAGGAAGCCGCGGATGCCGGCCTTCATCATGCCGGCGAGCGGCATGCCCTTCGCCGGATACCAGTCGACCACCTTGATGAAGGAGTCGAGGACGAAGTTGAGGATCGCCGTCTTGTAGCAAGCGGGCAGGACGTGCAGCCACAGGTTGCCGGCGATGAACAGCGGGAACGCGAACAGGTTGCCGCCAGCGGTGGCCATCGCCGCCATCGCGAAGCCGACGACGAAGTCGAGCAGCGGCTTGATGGCGTCGTAGACCGCCTTGGCCGCCTTGCTGACCTCCTTCATCACGGCCTCGGCCTTCTTGCCGATGGCCTCGAGGCCGGCCTTCACCTTGCCGACCACCCCCTGGACCGTCTTCACCACCGACTGGATGAAGGCGACGCTGGTCTTCCACGCCGTCAGCAGCCCGAGCTTGTCGAGGACGCCGTTGAACCATCCGGCGATGGCGCCGGCCACCGTGTCGACGGCGGTGCGGCCAGCCTGCAGCGCCAGGATGAGCGGCTCGAAGACGGTTCCGGCCAGCTCCTTGGCCAGCGTCGCCAGCCAGGTCTTGGCGTCCTTGGACTTCGACGCGATCAGCTTCTTGACCGCGGCGACCAGCTTCTGGATGTCGCCGGCCAGCTTGAACAGCGGCGCCAGCGGTGACGACTCCTTGAGCCACTTGATGGCGCCGTTGATCGCGTTCTTGAGCGGCGCCAGCGCCGCCGCCGCCTTGTCCCACAGCTGCTGGAGCTTCTTCTTGATCGCCTCGAGAGGCGGCAGCGAGGCGTCGAGCCCGAGAGTGCTGCAGATGAACTTCCAGACCTTGTCGGCGACGATGCCGAGCTTGGCCTTGGCGCTGTCGATCGCCGCCGCCGCGCCCTCGATGAACGACAGCACCGGCCCGCCGATCTTCTTGAGCAGGGCGAAGACGTCGGTGAGGGTGTCGAGGAACCCGTCCTTCTCGGCCTGCTGGCTGTCGCCGATGGCCTTCTGCACCTTCTTGGCGCCGTCGGAGGTGAGCAGCTTGTCGAGCGAGCCGCTCATCTTCTCGAGCGCGGTGTCGAGACACTCGCAGCAACCGGTGAGGACGCCGAAGGCGAGCGAGCCCGGCTGCACCGCCGTGGCCAGCGACTCGAACGCCGACACGAAGCTGCCCAGGCCCAGTCCGTCGAGGATGCCCTTGACCCCGCTCTCGACCGACTTGCCGATCTTCTCGAGCTGGCCGTCGAGACCCTCGTCGACGAACTTGGCGGCCGCGGGCGAGACCTTGCGGAGCGCGCCCATGGGAGTCAGATCGGAGAGCGAGAGGCCGTACTCGGCGTCGGGCGCCGCGGCCAGCTTGGGCGCCGCCTTCTCGCCGGAGGCCGCGGCCCGCGCCACCTCGTTGGCCTCGGTCTCGACCAGCTCGCGATCGGCGACCGGCCCCGGGTTGCGTTGCTGGAGGACGTGGGCGGCCTCGTGCAGGCGGGTGTGGCGACCGCTGGCGTCGGTGCCGACGTCGGGCGCGAGGTGGATGGCACCGCCGTGGGCGGCGCCGCCGGCCACGTCCTCGCGGCGGACCACGGGCACGTCGCCCAGATCGACGCCGGTGGTCGCGGCCATGCGCGCGCGGGTGTCGGCATCGAGGCGTTCGGGCGCGGGCCCGCGGCAGGCGACGCCGCAGTGGTGCTCGGCGTGCTCGAGCAGCTCATCGATGCGCGTGGTGGCACCGCCGCCGCCGCGCACCAGCCAGCGGGTGAGGGCGAAGCTCTGTCCCCACAGCCGGGACAGGATGTCGAGCTGCCGGTCGTCGACGCGGTGGCCGGCGGCCTTCAGGGCCGTACGCACCGCCGCACGATCGCCGGGGCGGCGCGCGCCCAGGCCTGCGCGGGGCGGGCCGAGCCAGGCGCGCTCGACATCGGCGGTCAGATGCTCGGCCCAGGCCTCGTCGAACCCGCCCTCGACGGCGTCGGCGTCATCGGCCACCTCCGCATCGGTCGCCGTCGCTGTGCCGGCGCCGTCGATCGCATCGGCGGCGTCGACCACCGGCGCGGGATCGCGACCCGGGATCTGGGCGAGGTGCGTGTCCCACGCCGTTCCCAGCCGGACCACGGCGTCGAGCAACGTCGATACGTTCTCGCCGCGCAAGACTCGGTCGGCGACGGCATCGGCGTGCCGCTCGTAGGCGTCGCCCGCCGCGCCCACGCCGCCGCGGACCACGCCGGCGCGCTGCTGGACCACGTGCGCGGCCTCGTGCGCGGCCTGGCGCAGGTCCGGCGCCAACGAGAACGCGATGTCGGAGCCGAACGCGAACGCGGGCGTGCCCATCTGCCGCGCCGATCGTTCGGCGGCCCCGCCGATGTGCGCACGCACCGTCGACAGATCGTGGTGACCGAACGCGCGCTGCAAGGTCTCCAGATAGGGCAGGGGCACGCCAGCATCGGCGATCGCCTGCTGGGCCAGGAGGTGGACCGCGAATGGGTCGATGGACGCCACGCGCCCACCGTCGGCCTGCACCGCGGCGGAGATCGACGCCGGTTCGCCGCGCTCGCGACGGACGGCGCCGCGGACGGCGCCGAGCACCCGCTCGAGACCGAGGGTGCGCGTGACCTTGCCGGGGGCGCCGCTCCGCCGGGCTGTACCCGGGGACCGCATCCGTCCCGACTCGCGGTCGAGCGCCAGGGTGCGGGGGTGCTTGCCAGGTGCCGGCCGGTGCCGGGACGCAAGCTCGTCCTCGTCGAGGTCGACCTCAGCGTCGACCTCGGAAACCGGACCATCCAGGTTCCTCCGCAACAGATCCACGCCGGCTCTCTACCGTACTACGGTGCCGCGCCTAAGCGGCTTCCCTAGCCAACGCGCCCACGCCCCATGGCTACAGGTCCATGCCGATCATTGCCAGGACGGCCTCGTATGTGTTGGTGACGTTACGCTTCAACGCGGCGGTCACCCCGTGCAGGCGATCGACCTCGCGCTGGACCTCGACACGGGTTGGCTGCGCCGCGCCACGCACATCGAGGTCCTCCAGCCACTGGCTCGCGGCCACCACGAGGGCGCGGGCGACCAGCGCCCGCGACGCCAGCGTCAGCGCCACCGCATGGACCGGAGTGGACGAGGCCGAGACGCGGTCGAGCTCGCGGCCGAGATCGACCAGCGCCTGCCGGCGCTCGACGACGGCGCCGTGCAGGTCGCCGAACCCGATCCCGTGTTCCCACAGCACGCGCGTGGCGGCCTGCGCCGGATCGCCGTCGCCGGCGATCGCGAGCACCGCGCGTAGTGCCACCCGTTGCCGGGTCATGGCCGCGCGCGCCAGCTCGCCCAGCGTCGGCTCCTCGGGACGGACGTCGGACTCGACCTGGGCCGACCATCCTGCGATCGGCCCGGCGACGGCGGCGTCCCACGTCGCGAAGTCCGGGCAGCCGATCGCCACCACCGCCGCATCGAGCTCGGCCATCGCCGCCAGCGCGCTCGACCACAAGGGCGCCGCCGCGGCGTAGCCGAGGACCACCGCCACCACGTGCTCGTCGGGGTCACGGGTGGGCACCGGTCGCAGCCGCGAGGCCTGGTGATCGAGCGCGTAGACGTGGCCGAGTCGATGGAGCTCGCGCTCGAGGTGCTCGAGGTCGCAACCGCCCGCATCGAGCAAGCCGTCGACGACGCGCGGCAGGCGCCGGGTGGTCATCTCACTTCGGGTTGCGCGCCAGCATCACCGCGGTCTGGGCGTAGACGGAGGCGGCCCAGAAACCTTCGAGGGCGGCGAGCTTGTCGGCGAGGTCGCCTTCGCGCAGGACGCGGGCCTGCTGGTAGCGGATGCGGGCCTGGATGGGGATCTCGCCCGTGGCCACCAGCGCGGCGCGGGCGTTCTCGCGGGCGCGCTGCTCGGCGAAGGAGAGCATGTTGAAGAAGGCCTTCTCGTGCGCGACCTTGGTGGGGCGACCGGTGACGGGGTCGTTCTGCACGCCGAGCGAGTACCACTTCGAGATGAGCATCGAGGTGCGGAAGAAGGAGAGCTCCGACGCGGCGAGCGAGAACAGGCCCCACGCGATCGAGTTCTCGCCCCACTCGTTCTTGAGCTGCTCGGGCAGACCGCCCATGCCGCTGACCGAGCCGGCCATGAGCGCCACCAGGTAGTCGGGCTCGACGCCGGCGAACTTCACCTTGGCCTGGTCCTGGGTCATGTTGAAGGCCTTGGCCACCTCGGCGACGATCAGCGAATCGAAGTAGGCGAGGTTGGAGCCGGCCGCCGACTGGAACGAGGTCGCCAGCCGCTTCACGTTGGGCAGCGAGCACAGGTAGTTGATCGACTTCTGTCCCTCGATGTCCATCTGCTCGATCGACATCACCGAGTTCGCCACCGCGCGCGCGATGCTCAGCACCGTCGGCGCGGTCGCCGTGACCACGGTGTCACCCACCGAGCGGTCGGCGAGCGCGGCGTCGGGCAGCTTGTCGAGCTCGTCGAATACCGCCCGCGTGTTGGCGGCCAGGAACTCCGACGAAAAGACGTGGAAGCCCCAGCCGCTCACCGCGGTCTGGAACGCCGACAGCATCTGCAGGTGGCCGCCCATGGTCGCCGGCTTGAGCTCGGCGATGGTGCGCAAGGACGCGTCGGTGGTGAGGGCCAGCCCCTGGAACTCGGTGAGCTTGGCGCGCGCGCCGATGAGGTCGCCGGCCTGCACCAGCTCGAGGATGTCGCTGGTCGCGGTCGCGCCCGCCGCGTAGACCCACGCGCGCACGACGCGGTGGTACGCCGACGCTCCGAGCCCCTGGTTCTTGAGCCGCTCGGCGGCCTCGCCCTCGGCCTGCGCGATCAGGGCCAGCGACACCAGCCCCGCCGGCAGCCGTCCGGCATTGTCGAGCTCGAGCAGCCGCGCCCACTCGGCGCTCAGTCTCTCGCGCCAGCTGGCGTACTTCTCGTCGATCTTGGCCAGCACCTCGGGCTCGAGCGCCATCTGCGCCTCGCTGACCGGCACCGGCCGCGGCAGCTTCTTGCCGGTCAAGAGCTCGACCGCCACGTACACGTCGGACACCTCGACCGCCTCGGCGCCGTGCTCCTTGGCGAGCTGGACCAGGTCGACCCGCTCCTTGCTGTTGGCGTCCTCGGCGTACTGCATGCCGATCGGGTACCCGAGCCGCTTCTTGCCCTTCTCGATCGAACCGAGGAACTTCTGCGGGATGCCGCCGACCGGCCCGATGGTGCCGTCGGGGTTGATGATGCCGGTCATGGTGACCGTCGGATCGACCTTGGCCCCGATCATCGTCGCCAGGTAGCCCGCGGTCATGAGGCCCGACGCCGACGCGCCGTCGACGTGGCCGCCGGCCTCGGCGGTGAACTTGAAGTCGGTGAGGTCCTTGTTGATGACGGTCGCCGATACGAACGACGCCAGCCACACCCCGGCGCGCCACTGCGGCCCCAGGCTGCCAGCGACCTCCTCGTAGATGCCGACCCGCACCACTCCGTCGGGGTTGGGCGAGGTCACCAGCGCCACCGGGCTCGAGCCGCCGGTCGCGACGCCGGGCCCGGTCCGCACCCACATCGAGTCGACCGACACCTTGCTCTCGGCGCCGGCCAGCGGCAGCACCGTCGAGCCGCCCTTGAGGTCGGTGCCGAGAATCAGCGCCTGCGCCGGCGACTTGGAGTCGTCGGAGATCTCGAGCGGCGCCACCTGCTTGGTGCCGGCGACCACCGGCCGTGGGCCCGGCGGCGTCGTGCCCGTCGCCGGGCCGCACGCGGGGGCGAGGAAGGTGAGGCCGAAGCCCAGGCCCAGGGCCGAAACGAAGGACGAGATGCGAGTTTCCCTGCTCACGCCCCGAGCGTATCGCAAAGTTGCCCCCAGCCGGTGCCCGCGCCCACGATCCCGCGATGGCGCGCCGCCTGCCGCTCGATCGTGCGATCGACCTCTACCTCGATCACCTGAAGGTCGAGCGCGGCCTGTCGCTCAACACCCTGGACGGTTACGGCCGCGACCTTGCCCGCCTCGGCGCCTTCCTGGCCGCCCGCGATCGCGCCGACGTCGACGACGTCACCGCCGCCGACCTCACCGACCACCTGATCGAGCTCGCCGACGTTGGCCTCGGCGCGCGCTCGCGGGCCCGCGCCCTCGTCGCCATGCGCGGCCTCTTCCGCCACCTGATCGCCGAGCACTGGCTCGACGTCGATCCCGGCCAGCTGCTGGAGGCCCCGCGCTCGCCGCCGCGCTCACCGGTGGTGCTGGGCGAGCACGCCGTCGCCGCGCTCATCGCCGCCCCCCGCCGCGACACCCCGCGCGGCCTGCGCGACGCCGCCATGCTCGAGCTGCTCTACGCCAGCGTCCTGCGCGTCAGCGAGCTGGTGGGCTTGCCGCTCGCCGACGTCAACCTGCGCGGCGGCTTCCTGCGCGTCACCGGCAAGGGCAAGAAGACCCGCATGGTCCCCATGGGCGCCGCCGCTCGCGACACCATCGAGCGCTACCTCGTCGAGGTCCGCCCGTCGTGGCTGCGCGCGCGCGACCAACCCGCGCTCTTCCTCACCGAGCGCGGTGGCCCCATGACCCGTCAGGGCTTCTGGAAGCTGCTCGGCGTCTACGCCCGCGCCGCCGGCGTTCGCGCCGTGGGCGGCGCGGTGTCACCGCACAAGCTGCGCCATTCGTTCGCCACTCACCTCCTCGAGCGCGGCGCTGATCTGCGTGCGGTCCAGGCCATGCTCGGCCACGCCGATATCGCGACCACGCAGATCTACACCCACGTCAGTCGCGCGCACCTGATCGAGCAATACCGTAAGGCGCACCCGCGGGCGCGTTGACCCCGACGGCGAGCGATCCTTGGGGTGCCGCCGTGGGTTCGCGCCTACACGCAGAAGGGCGCGAATCGGGGGCGTTTTCCGAGGAGAAACCGGGCGAGACGCTCGTGCGTGTTAGGGGGCGTGACCACCTCGCTCCCATCGCCTTCCTCATCCGCCCGCCGTATCACGCTTGCCACACTCGCCGCCGCGTTCGCCTACGCCGTCGTGCGCTACGTGGTCGTCGGCACCGTGCCGCCGGCGCAGCTGCCGGTGTTCGTGCTCAACAAGGCCATCGCCGTCGCCGCGCTCGCGCTGGTGGCCATGGCGCTCGCCATCGGACCGCTCCTGCGCCTCGGCATCGGTGACCGGCGCTGGCTGGCCCGCCGCAAGAGCCTCGGCGTGCACGGCTTCGTGCTGGGCGCCGTGCACTCGGTGCTGACCATCGCTGTCCTGTCGCCGCGCACCTACGCCAAGCTGCATGACGCCGCCGGCGCGCTCACGTTCGAGGGCGGCCTGGCCCTGCTCGCCGGCGTGGCCGCGTTCGCCGCCCTGGTCGGCCCCGCCATGACCAGCGCGACGGTGGTGCGGCGCACCATGGCCGCCGACGCCTGGCGTCGGACCCAGCGCACCGCCGTGATCGCCCTCGGCGTCGGCCTCGCCCACGTGGTCGTCCTGGGCTGGCGGACCTGGCTCACCCCCGAGCGCTGGCCCGGTCATCTCCCGCCGTTGACCGCGATCTCGGTGGCCGTGGCGACGCTCTCGCTGGCCGTGCGCGCCGCGGCGCCTTGCAGCAGGCCCCCCGGCCGTACATAGTCCGCTCGATGGACACGGACCTCACGCCCGAGAAGATCCGCATCATCGTCCAGGGCATGATCATCTTGCTCTTCTCGATCTGCGTGCACGAGTTCGGGCACGCCTACGCCGCCGACCGCATCGGCGATCGCCTGCCGCGCCGCCAGGGGCGGGTGACCCTCAACCCGATGGCCCACGCCGACCCCATCGGCACGCTCTTGCTGCCGTTCCTGTTCCTGGCCACCACCAACGGTCTCGGCTTCGGCTGGGGCAAGCCGGTCGAGCACACCACCCACGATCGCAAGAAGCGGGTGTTCATCTCGTTCGCCGGTCCGGCCATGAACGTGGTGCTCGCCGTGATCGTGGCCGTCTTGCACAGCGCGCTGGTCGCCGGTGGCATCGTCAAGCTCGACGCCGAGATCTCCCGTGCACTCGAGTACGCGGTGATCCTCAACTTCGTCCTGTTCTTCTTCAACCTCTTGCCGGCCGCCCCGCTCGACGGCGGCTCGGTGGTGCGTGGCCTCATCCCGCGTGGCTGGCTCGACGCCTGGGACAAGTACGCGGTCTACGCGCCGTTCGTGGTCATGGCCTTCATCCTGGTCGGCCCGCTGGGCAAGATCTTCACCCTGCCGGCCCGCTTCTGCGCCGACAAGCTGTACGAGGTGCTGGCGCTCATCTTCGGCACCACCGATCTCAGCCACTGGGTCCACCTCGTGTGGGGCATCAAGTGATCGACACCGACTACAAGGTCACCCTCGACGTCTTCGAGGGGCCGCTCGATCTCTTGCTCCACCTGGTCAAGAAGCACGAGCTGGCCATCCTCGACATCCCCATCGCCTTCGTCACCGCGCGGTACCTCGAGTACCTCGACGCGATGACCCGCATGGACATCGACGTCGCCGGCGAGTACCTGGTGATGGCGGCGACCCTGTGCCACATCAAGTCGCGCGAGCTCTTGCCCGACGCCGAGCCCGAGCCCGGCGACGAGCTCGAGGACGGCGAGGACCACGTCGACCTCGATCCCCGCGCCGACCTCATCCGGCGCCTGCTCGAGTATCAGAAGTACAAGGAGGCGGCGCTCTCGCTCGGTGACCGGCCGGTGGTCGGCCGCAACGTGTGGGGCCGCGGCACCCTGGTCGAGGATGCGGTCGCCGACGAGGTCGATCCCGACGCCCAGGCGCCGCTCGCCCAGTTCCCGGTCCACAAGCTGATCGAGGCGCTCGATCGGCTGATGCGCGCCGCCCGGGTGCGCATCACCCACAACGTGCTCATCGACCGCCTGTCAGTGAGCCAGCGCATCTCCGAGCTCACCGACCGGCTCGAGGCCGAGGGCAGCTTCACCTTCACGTCGATGTTCCGCTTCACCCGGGCCGACGCCGACATGTCGATGGCCGAGATCCGGCACGAGGCGGTGGTGACGCTCCTGGCTGTGCTGGAGATGGCCAAGCTGCGCCTCATCTCGATCACCCAGGCCATGGTCGCGGACACGCCGCTCGACGAACCTCCCGAGATTGTCATCTCGCGCACCACCGACGACCTGCGCGGCGCCGTCGCCCGCGCCGTCGTCGGAACCGAAGAATATCGATAGGGTTGCTGGGGGCTTCCCGCCGTCAGATCGGTGCGCTAAACAGCCCGCACCCAACGTGAGTGGCATGCGAAAGAAGCGGAAGATCCGCGGCCGTGCCGAGCGCGCCGCCCTGGCGGCTGCAGCCGCCGAGGCCGGGGTGATGATCGAGGATTCCGCCGAGGCCGAGTCCGACACGGGTTCGGACTCGGATTCGGACTCGGACTCGGACGCGGATTCAGACTCGCGATCGGGCCCAGGCCCAGATCCGGACGCCGATGCCGATGCGGCTGCCGCTGCCGCTGCCGCTGCGGACGCCGATGCGGTCGCCGGGTTCGACCCCGGGTCCGACGCCGACTCCGACGCCGACGCCGACGCCTGAGCCGACCCCCACCCCGACGCCCGAGCCGGCACCGCAGCCCGAGCCCGAGCCGGCCTT
>SXJR01000353.1 GCA_005779305.1 Myxococcales bacterium | reverse complement strand
GTCGGTGGAGCTAGGCTACAAGCTGCGCCTCAAGGACACGCTGCGCCTGCGCGCCGACGCCAAGCTCTGGCTCGACGACCGCGCCAGCACCGCCGCCCGCGACCCGTCGCCCGAGCTCTGGCTCACCGCCGACTACGAAGCACGATTCTGATCGAGCTCGCGCGGGAGCACGAACGCGGACGGCAGCTCTCGCTGCCATCCGCGGGTCGTCGCTGCGCGACGGCCTGGCCGACTTGGTTCAGAGCGCGGTTCCGTTCCTCCACTTGCGGCCGTTGCCGGCGTTCATCTGGAAGTTGTAGGTCGAGGTCCTGCGACCGCCGAAGCGCGTCTCGTACCAGAACTGACCGGCGAACTTCAGGGCCACGCACTTGGCGTCGAGCTGCTGGCCCTGCACGGTGAACTTCCCGCAGTCGATGCTGTGGGCGAGGAAGTTGTTCAGCGTGATCTCGTAGTTCATCTCGGACAGGTGGATCCAGTCGGAGTCACGCGTCATCGAGATGTCGAAGTTGCGCACGGTCCAGATCGAGAAGTCCTTGGCCTCGTTCGAGTCGCGGACCACGTTGTGACACCGGTAGTTCCAGTTACCGAGCATCTTGAGGTCACCGTCGTCGTTGCCGAGGTTGTAGCTCAGGATGTCGACCTTCAGGAGCTCGACGTTGTTCTGGGCCTGCGCGTGTGGTCCGCAGTTCTCCATCGCCGCGTAGTAGGCGGCGAGCTGGCCGGCCTCGATGTTCGCGGCCGTGACCACGAGCCCGTTGATGCCGTTGAGTCGGCTGCCGGCCTGGCCGGCGGCTGGGCGGGCGTTCTCGCGGCTCACGGTGGTGCCGCCCGTGGTCTTGAAGAGCTGATACCCGTAGTAGATGATCGACGCGCCGGCCGCGATGAACTGCGCGATCGCGACCGGGTTGGCCCGGACGGCCGGCAGCATGGGGAGGCTCGCCATCGTGTCATCCTGGCCGCCACCAGAGAGGGTGAAGTCGACGTGGAGCGGGTTGCTCAGCGTGACCCCGGCGAGGGAGATCGGCCCCTGCGGACCGCTGACGGAGACACCGGAGAGCTTGCTCGCGAGGTAGGCGTCGGCCTGCTGCTCGAGCGCCGCGATGGTGACGGGGCCTGGGCTCTGACAGACGGAGATGCTCGACAGATCGATGGCCCGCGGGGCCAGCGCGCTCTGGAGCTGCATCTTGAACGAGTAGACCTGAGCGGTGTCGCTGGTCGACGAGAGCACGTAGGCCAGCTTGGCGGCCCGGTTGAGCTCGCAGCACAGCGTCGCCTTCTCATCACCATCGACCACGTCGCTGTCGCTGTACACGGGTCGCAGCGGCACGATGTTGAGGCCGGCACACTGCGGCGACGGGAGCGGATTCGACTCGGTCGTGATGATCGGAGTCGACTTGTCGGTGTCGACGTGGAATGGCCCTTCGTCGGTCGGCAGCGGCTGGCAGGTGCCGTCGACACAGGCCTCGCCGTCGAGGCACTGGTCGTCGTTGTCACACACGCATCCGAGCACGGGGTGTGGATCGTCGGCGGGCTTCGAGCACGCCGCCATGACGCTACAGGCAATCATCGTCGCGATAACTTGGGTGGTCTTGTTCACTGGAGCCTCCTTGGTGACTGAAGACCTTTGCAGCCGCCGCGCCATCACGTTGATCCGCGTGAAGCCGAGGATCGCGGCGGACACCGCCAAGCCGGCCTTGTCGCGAACCGCAACCACCAGAGGGCGATCAGCAGGAGCACCGTCGTCAGCGCCGACGCGCCGCCGGCGCCGGCACAACCGCAGCCTGGGCCGGTCTCGGCGCACGTTCCGGCGTGCTCGCGGTACAGGCCGCAGACCGCGCCACGCTCGTCGGGGAGCGGCGTGCGGGTCTCGACGTCGCCCGGGGCCTGGTACGGGAACATCGTCGCCGCGCGGACCGTCTCGGGCAACGCGCCGAGCGGAAAGCACGGCGGGACGGGCACGCCCGCGCTGTCGATCATCGGCGCCCGCCCCGGGATCGTCTCGCAGGTGTGCTCGAGCCCGAGCGCGTGACCGAGCTCGTGGGTGAGCGTCGCCAGCAGATCGACGCGATCGGGCTCGCTGTTGGTGCCAAAGGTGAAGGCGCCGTTGATCTCCATGTCCGCCTCGACGAGCTCGCCGGCGCGGTCTCCGCGCTCGTAATAGAAGACGGTGGTCACCGCCGCCGCGTTCGGCGACAGGCAGACCTCGTCACTGGCAGATCCGGGGCGGGTGCAGTGATCGCGGTCGCGCCAGAGCAGCCGGCTCGCCCCGTCGTACGCGATGTCCCCGTCGGGACCCTCGCCAATCACCTCTACAGGCAGCTGACCGCAGCCATCCGGGCCACCCTGCCAGGCCTGTCGCGATCGCTCGATCAACTCGGCCAGTTGCTCGGCCGGCAGGCCCTCGCCGCCGCTGGCCACGACGGTGAACGCCGGGCAGCCGCGCCGCCATTGCAGCGCGACGCCATCCGGTGTGCGCAGCGGCACGTAGGAGCCAGCCGACGGCGCCAGTGAACCCAGGACGATGAACACGAGACCGAGGCGGAGCTTCATGCCGCCTCCTTGTGCACGTGGCATTCCGCGGCCTGGCGGCGCGGGATTCCGCCGTTGAGTTCCGGATGCGCAAGCCAGGCTTGTCGACGGCGGCCGACGCGCACGGGCGGCGGCCGCGCCAAGCTGCAGCCACGCCACGGGACGGCGCGCGCCCGCGACTTGCAACGGCGAGCGACATGCGCGTCATGCGGATCCTCATCGCCCTCGGCCTTCTCGAGGCCGGCATCGCGGCTTCGACCGCCCATGCGACCTCCCTCGTGTTGATGAAGACCGAGTCGATCGCCCGGGCGTCCGATCAAGTCGTCGATGGCCGCGTCATCGCCACCGAGGCGCGCTGGGACGGACGGCGCATCGTGACCCGCGTGCGACTCCGTCCGACCTCGCGCGCGCCCGACCTGTGGTTCGAGCACGCCGGCGGCACGGTCGACGGGGTGACCATGGAGGTGCTGGGGATGCCCCAGTTCAGGCCCGGGGAACGCGCACTCGTCCTCCTGGCCCACCGCGCCGGGCGCCTGCGGCTGGTCGGCCTGAGCGAGGGCAAGCTCGCCATCGTCGAGAGCGGCGGCCGTGACGTCGTCTATCTGCGACGGCAGGACGACGGCCCGCTCGCGCCCGTGTCGCTGGCCGAGGCCAGGGCCCTGCTTTCAGCCGCGATCGTCGACCGCGGCGTCTCTCACCCGTGACGAGGTCCACCATGTCGCTCAAAGCCTCCCTCCTTTCATCCGTCCTGTGCGCGTCGGCCTGCGCGGGCGATCCGACTCGCGGTTCCCACCACGGCTTCGTCGTCGACGAGATCGGCCGCACGGTCGAGTTCGCCGAGCCGGTCCCCGCGCGCCTGTTCGTCGACTACCGCGCGGTCTCGTACCCGGGGCGGATCGTCGAGTACGGCGTCGAGCTCGACGGCCTGCCCGTGGTCGTCACCTACGCCATCGATCCCAGCAGCCAGCGACCGCTGCAGACCCGGATCTACGACGGCGTCTCGCTCACACCGCTCCTCGCCCTGCTCGCCGATGACCGGACTCTCGACGTGACCGCCGGCGACGGCCTCGCCGCGCTCACGGTCCACGACTACACCGACCCCACCGCCGCGGCGGCCGTCGGCGACGCCATGGCGATCGCGCCGTCCCTGCGTCCGCTGCTCGACGCCGTGCTGCCGGCTCGCAGCGAGCTCGCGCCGGTGCCGGCGTTCTGGCAGAACGTCGATCAGCCGACCGGCGGCGACGGCGAGGTCGGCCACACCAGCTCGAGCGGCCGTCCGTTGCTGAGCGGCTGGGCCGCGCCGGTGTCGCTGCTTGGTTCGTTGTTCCTCCAGAGCCCATGTGTCGACGCCGAGGCCGGCTACCGCTGCCCGTGCATGCACGTCGCCACTCCTGCCGTCGGCGAGGTCGAGACCTGCACCGGACGGCCGCCGCGGCAGCCCGAGCCTTCCGATCTCCGCCTGCACAACGCCCGATGACGTGAAAGGAACCACGCCGATGCTTCTATCCATCTCGCGAGCGTTGTCCGTGTGCTGGGCGCTGACGGTCACGGCATGCCTGGTCGAGGCCGGTCAGGCGGTCGAGAACCAGCAGGTGCTGCCCTGCCGCGGCGCCGGGGGCAACGGGGCCTGTCCGGCCGGCACGCCAGCCCACGACTGGCAGCCGGGCGGCCCTCGCCTCCCCATGCGACCCGCGGTGGCGTATGCGTGCCCGGCGACGTTGCGCGACGTGATGATGAACCCGCGCTACTGCCTGAGCGCAGACGACGGCGGCAAGTTCGATCACAAGGGGTTGTGCTTCCGTGAGATCCCGCAGGCCGCGCCGTGGGGCGGACACCAGTGCTGC
>SXJR01000352.1 GCA_005779305.1 Myxococcales bacterium | reverse complement strand
GGCCACGTCAACAACGTCACCTACTACAGCTACTTCGACACCGCGGCCAATCGCTACCTCATCGATCACGGCGGCCTCGACATCCACACCTCGCCGGTGATCGGCCTCGTCGTCGAGTCGGCCTGCCAGTACCACGCGCCCGTCGCCTTTCCGGCGGCGCTTCGGGCCGGGCTGCGCGTCGACCGCCTGGGCCAGCGCGCCGTCACCTACGGCATCGCCATCTTCGTCGAGGGCGAGGACCTGGCTGTGGCCCACGGCCACTTCGTCCACGTCTTCGTCGATCGCGCAAGCCGCACCGCCGTGCCCATCCCGCCGGCGCTTCGGGCCGCGCTCGAGTCGATCTCGGTGAATCACACGAGATAGAATCGCCTCGATGACGACGGTCCGGCAGACGCTCGCGACGCTGGGCGAGAACATCCGCGGTCACTTCAGCGGCACCCGCCGCATGGTGTCGTTCGCCGAGTACATGGATCTGGTGATGGCCGATCCGCGCCTCCAGCTGCGCGCGGCTCCGCAGTACATCATCGACTGCTTCCACCATTTCGGTCACGAGCCGGCGCGGTACCCGTGGGGCGAGACCCGGCGCTGGAAGCTCTTCGACTGCGCGTGGGCGGGCGGCGAGGGTCGCCTGATCGGCCAGGAAGTGGCCCAGAACCAGATCTACCGGGCCCTGGCCGGCTTCGTGCGCGACGGCGCGCCGACCCGCCTGGTGCTCCTGCACGGCCCCAACGGCTCGGCCAAGTCGACGCTCATCCGGTGCATGGGCCGCGCGCTCGAGCACTACTCGACCCTCGACGAGGGCGCGCTCTACAAGTTCTCGTGGGTGTTCCCGGCCCAGCGCCAGACCAAGGGTGGCATCGGCTTCGGCGGCGCGGCCGCCGAGAGCGGCGGCACCGAGACCTTCGCCTACCTGCCCGACGAGCTGGTCGATGCCCGGCTCCAGGACGAGCTCCACGATCACCCGCTCCTGCTCATCCCGGCCGAGCACCGGGCCCAGGTGCTGGGGCCGGCGCTCGACAAGCTGGGTGGACACCCGCTGCCCGACTACCTGCGCCTGGGCCAGCTCTCGGCCAAGAACCGCGCCATCTACGAGGCGCTCCTGGCCAGCTACCACGGCGACTACGTCAAGGTGCTACGCCACGTCGCGGTCGAGCGCTTCTACGTCTCGCACCGCTACCGCACCGGCTACGTCACCGTCGAGCCGCAGATGTCGGTCGACGCCAGCGAGCGCCAGGTCACCGCCGACCGCTCGCTCGCGGCCCTGCCGCCGTCGCTGCAGAGCGTGGCCCTCTTCGAGTACGGCGGCGAGCTGGTGGGCGCCAACCGCGGCATCGTCGAGTTCGACGACCTGCTCAAGCGCCCGCTCGAGGCCTACAAGTACCTGCTCACCACCGTCGAGCGCGGCGCGGTCTCGCTATCGAGCGCGACGCTCTTCCTCGATCTGGTCTTCGCTGGCTCGACCAACGAGGTCCACCTGGCGGCGTTCAAGGAGATTCCCGACTTCGCCAGCTTCAAGGGCCGCCTCGAGCTGGTGCGCGTGCCCTACATCCTCGACGTGCGCCACGAGCAGGCGCTCTACGCCGAGAAGCTGCGCGAGGCCGCCGGCGATCGCCACGTCGCGCCCCACGCCGCCTACGTCGCGGCGCTGTGGGCGGTGCTCACCCGCATGCGCAAGCCGCAGGTCGATCGTTACCCCGCGCCGCTGGCGGAGGTGGTCGGCAAGCTGGGACCGCTGGAGAAGGCCGAGCTCTATGCCTACGGCACCGTCCCGCCCGGCGTCACGCCCGGCCAGACCAAGGAGCTCATCGCCCACATCAAGGATCTGTGGACGGAGAGCGAGACCTATCCCAACTACGAGGGCCGCATCGGCGCCTCACCGCGCGAGCTTCACGGCGTCCTGCTCAACGCCGCCGCCGCCACCAAGTACGCCTACGTATCGCCGCTGGCGGTACTCGACGAGCTGACCGAGCTGTCGCGCCAGGGCTCGCTCTACGAGTTCCTGCGCCAGGACGTCCAGCCCGGCGGCTTCCACGATCACAAGCGCTTCATCGACCTCGTGCGCGAGCGCATGATCGCCCGCATCGACGACGAGGTCCGCGCCTCGCTCGGCATGATCGAGGAAAGCGAGTACCTGCGCGTCTTCGAGCGCTACGTCGCCCACGTCACCCACGCCTTGCGCAAGGAGAAGATCCGTAACCCGTCGACCGGGCGCATGGAGGATCCCGACGAGGGCATGATGCGCGAGGTCGAGAAGACCCTCGAGGCCCAGGGCAAGGCCGAGGAATACCGCGGCTCGCTGATCGCCCGTATCGGCGCCTGGTCGCTCGATCACAAGGGCGAGAAGCCGGTGCTGGCCGACATCTTCGCCGAGCAGCTCAAGAAGCTGCGCGACGCCTACTTCGAGCGCCACAAGAAGTCGATCACCGTCGGCGTGACCGAGCTGGTGCAGTACCTGACCGCCGAGGGCTCGGGGCAATCGGCCGATGCCGTGGCCCGGGCCGAGCGCGCGCTGGGCGAGCTCGAGAAGCGCTTCGGCTACCAGCGCGACAGCGCCCGCGACCTGGTCGCGCTCATGGCCCGTACTCGCTATCGCTGACCCGGTCGAGGCGCGATGTAGGCTGGCCTACGCCTCAGGGGGTGATCCAGCGTCGCGAGATCGTCCGGGAGCGGCCGGGACGGCTTCGTGAAACTTGCAGCGCACCGTCGGTGGCGACTACCCTGGAGGGGATGCGAGGTCCGTTCGCGGGGGGTGCCTTCGCGCTGGCGACGCTCCTGGGCGTCGCCGGTGGTGCGACCACCGCGCGCGCCGACTTCGTGAAGGGCCCGTACCTGCAGAACGCGTCGCCGCGCTCGGTGACGGTGATGTGGGAGTCGCCGCGGTCGACCGCCGCCACCGTGATCGTCCACGATCGCGGCAACCTGCGCCGGATCGACGTCCCGGCCCGCGGCCGCCAGGAGGTCGTCGTCGACGGGCTGGCCCCGGCGTCGCGCTACCGCTACGAAGTCATCGCCGGCGAGGATCACGCCGAGGGCGAGCTGACCACCGCGCCCGAGATCGGCGCGCCGGTGCCGCTCACGTTCGTGGTCTTCGGCGACACCCGCAGCTCCAGCGACGCCCACCGCCGGATCGTCGAACGGGTCCGCACCGAGGTGCCCGACTTCGTGCTCGGCACCGGCGACCTGGTCGACGAGGGTCACGACCAGCGGCAGTGGCAGACCTTCTTCGACGTCGAGGGCCCGCTCCTGCGCGACAACGTCTTCTTTCCGTCGCTCGGCAACCACGACCGTCAGGGCCGCGGCCGCACCGCCGACAACTACCGGCAGTGGTTCTCGCTGCCCGACAACGGCGCCGAACCCGAGCGCAGCTACGCCTTCACCTGGGGCGTGGCCCGCTTCCTGATCCTCGACTCCAACGCCAACAGCTTCGCGCTCACCGATCAGACCGAGTGGCTCGAGCGCGAGCTCGCCGCCGCGCGCCAGGATCCGCGCCTCATCCACATCTTCGTGGTGATGCACCACCCGCCGTTCTCGATCTCGCTGCACGGGGGCCAGCGCGACCTGCGCGAGCGGTGGACGCCGTTGTTCGAGCGCTACGGTGTGACCGCGGTGTTCTCCGGCCACGATCACGTCTACTCGCGGGCCGAGGTCGGCGGCGTCCGCTACATCGTCTCGGGTGGCGGCGGTGCGCCGCTCTACCCGCGTAGCCGACATCCGTCGGCCATCGATCTCGCCGCGGTCAAACGCTTCGAGCGCGTCAACCACTTCCTGCGCGTCCACGTCGTCGGCGGCCTGGTCGAGGTCACCGCCGTGCGCGTCGATGGCACGCCCATCGAGACCACCACCTGGGGCGAGGCGCCCAAGCCTGCACCCTTGGTCGCCGCCGTCCCGTCGGCTGGCGCCGCCATCGCCGCCACGCCGCCGTCACCGACACCGCTCGCGCCTGGCTCCAGCGGCACCGGCCTGTGGGCCGTCGGCGTCCTGGCGCTGCTCGTCGCCGCCGCCGCCGCCGGCGTCTGGCGCCTCGTCCGCGGCCGGGTCTGACCGAGGTCCAGGCTAGCCTTCACGCCTTGGCAGCCGGGCGCGCTCGCTCGCAACCCGCCGCCACTGCGTCGGTGGGTGCTGGCACCACCTTCGCACTGGGCGGCGGGATGACTGCCTCTCGCCGGCTGGCCGCGGCCACCATCTCGCTCGTCGGTTGTCTCTCCGCATGCGTCGAACTGGATGAGCCAGCGTCGCTGGCGAGCGCTGGACAGGCGACCACCCGAGCCGAGTTCGACGAGCGATGGTTCGGCGGACACCGCAGGAAGCTCGACTACCTCTGCCAGATGCTGGCGTCGCCACATGGCAGCACGGCGTTCCACGAGCTCTGCGAGGGTGTTCCCTACGCGTCCGGATCGTCGCACTGGGTGCTGCACGACTGGGCCGAGGCGCTGGCCTCGATGTACGAGGCCACGCGTGACCCCGCGTACCTCGACGCCCTCGAGCAGATGGGCGACATCCTGGTCGCCGGTCGCTCCAGCGTGCTCGGCGTCGTCGACCCGATCCGCGGCGGGGTGCAGTCGGGCTGGGTCAACGACGCGGACGTGGAGGACGCGATCACGAAGGAACACCTCGGCACCTGCACCGAGGGCGGGCTGGCCCTCAATGGCATGTTCGCCGGGATGCTCACCCGCCATGCCCGGCTGGTCGCCCAGTACGTCCCGGACCTCGAGGCGAACCGAGCGAGACGGGACAAGGCCGCGCTCTTCGCCGGCGTCGCGGCCGAGGTGATCCTCGACTGGCCGCTCGCGGAGTCGAGTGTGAGCGACGGCGCGATGCGCTTCGTCCGTCCGGTGGATCAGGAAACGCCGGCGTACGACCTGTGCTACGGGGGTGCCAACGAAGCCGGGCTGGCGCCCGAGATCCCGTACAACAAGCAACACACGATGGCGAGCGCGATGCTCGACCTGATCGTCGCCGACGAGCTTGGCGTGGCGGTCAGGGACAACCGGCCCATCCTGGGGGTGGCGCTGGCGCGGGTCCAGCTACCGATGCTGTGGAAGCAGTGGATCGACGATGCGGTCGACTACGATCAGGCGCCGAGCGGCGCCGAGTACGCGTACTTCCGTCGCTGGCCGGACGGGATCGGCGGCGGAGAGGCCGACGACATCAGTCATGCCGCGATCACGATGGAGCTCGTCGGCAACCTGACCCGTTTTCGCGGCAGCATCACGCGGAGCATCGGCCAGCTCGACGTGCCGGCAGGCCTGAACAACGGGCTGGTGGTGAGCCTGGACGAGGTGATCACCTCGTCGACCGCGGGCCTGCGGCAGTTCCACGAAGAATCGCACTACACCGCGACGCCGACGATGTTTGGCCTGGGCGGTGACGCCTGCCGCTCGTATCTGGATCTGGTGCTGACTCGCCGCAGTTCCTTCACGCGGTGTGACGAGGTCATCGGTGACAACCTGGACGCCGCCGGGGGCGACGGAGAGTCCAGCTACGCCAGGCTGCTGTGGGCCCGGTCCTACCGCGACAACCCGGGCTGGATCGCCTGGTCGGGGCGCACGGCCTGGGACCCGGTCTCGGTGGTGCCGGCTGGCCTGAAGGCGGTGGTCGGAGACTTCGACGACGACGAAGCGGACGACGTCCTCTACCAGGACGCGAATCGTTGGCTCTACGTCGCGTGGGAGGGGCGCGGCGCCCCTCAGACGCTGTTCCGCCTCGATCGCACCTTGGACCAGATCCGGGTCGGGGACTTCGACGGCAACGGGACCAGCGATCTCCTCTACTCGGTCGGGACGGTGAGCGCGACCACGTCGTGGCGTGCGTACCCCGGGCTGAGGACCCGCGCTGGTTTCGGTCCCTCCGTGCACGTGCAGACCAGCGACATCCCGGTCACCGCGCTCGTGGTCGGCGACTTCGACAACATCGCGGGCGACGACCTCCTGCAGGTGCGCGCCAGCGGCGATCTCAAGATCTCGTACTCGACCGGGGCCGGCTTCGCCCACGGTACCTGGCGCCTCAAGGGCAACCTCAAGGTCGCCGTCTCGTCGCTGCGGGTCGGCGACTTCGACGGCGACCAGTACGACGACCTGTTCTACGCCAGCGGTGGGCAGTGGTGGGTCGCCTACGGCGTCGCCGGCCTCGGCCTGTTCCTGGCGCCGCGGTCGGTCGCGAGCTCGGCGAAGGGTGTGGCCTCGCTCGGGTTCGGTCACTTCGACTCCGGCCCCAGCACCGACGTCCTCACCATCACCTCGGACGGCTGGCGGGTGCTGTACGGCGGTCAACCCGATCGCCGGCTCAGCGGCGCGGTGATCGTCAATGACGTCGATATCGGCCCGATCGGCGACCTGCTGATCGGCGACTTCCAGCGCGACGGCCTCAGCGACGTCCTCGACCGGAGACCACCGTAACGCTCACTCGTGCGACGCGGCCCAGGCGCTGATCAGCTCGAAGTCATCGATGATGCGCGAGTGGTAGTGGCCCCACACGTCGGAGACCATGACCATCGAGGCGTCGCTCAGCGCCGGCGTGAGGTAGAGCGCGAAGTAGCCGGCGCCGCCGCCGTCCTCGACGTCGCCCACTCGCGGCAGCGGCTGTCCGGACACCGGACAGATCAGCTCGCACACGGTGCCGGGGGCGATGTCGGTGAAGCCCTCCTTGCGGCTGTCGCCGTGGATCGGCGACAGGTGGACGAGGCCCTCGCGACCGGCGGCGCGGACCTTGAGGGTCACGGCCGGGTGGCCGTCGAAGGTCACGTCGGAGATGCCGACCAGGTTGTCGCCTCTGGGGCCGTAGGCCTGGGTGACGACGACGATGACGTTGCCCTCCCCGCTGACGTCCACGTTGGGGGCCGCCACCGCCTGGTGGTTGCCGGTTATGCGGAGGTTCCTGCGGTCGACGGGATCGGCGGGGTCGGGGGAGTCGGGGGCCACGGCACG
The DNA here is from genome assembly GCA_005779305.1 of Myxococcales bacterium. Lineage (GTDB taxonomy): Bacteria > Myxococcota_A > Polyangia > Haliangiales > Haliangiaceae > UBA2376. The sequence continues at coordinate 952 of SXJR01000352.1, read as the reverse complement.
AGGTCGCCACGGGCTGGCTCAGCGTGCAAGGGCGCGATCCCTTTATCGTTGGAGGCGGCTCGCGCGCGGGCCCGTCGCGCGTTCCGGGACGAATCGGCGGGGGACGGCCCCCCACGTGGCCTCGGTCCTTGTCCTCAGGTCGTGGATTCTCGATGATTTGGCCAGGTCCGGGGCAGGCAGGCGGCTTGCAATGGACCAGGTGACCGGGAGCCCGCCATGAGGAAGCTACAGCTCATCTGTTGTGCCGCCACGCTGTCCCTGGCCGCCGGGGCGGCGGAGGCAGCCCGCATCGTGGTGCTCGAGGTCCGCGGTGACGACACCAGCGACTTCGAGGACATGCTGGTCGAGTCGCTCAAGACCCAGCACGACGTGGTCGAGTCGCGCGCGTTCGATCGTGCCGCCCGCCGCGAAGGCGTGGGTGACGATCTCGACGCCGGAGCGATCGCCAGGGTAGCGCGTTCGCTGGACGCCGTGGCCGTGCTCGACCCGCTGCTCGCCAAGCGCGACGGAGAGTGGGAGTTCACCATCCGCGTGCGCGGCCAGGACGGCAAGGTCAAGCGCAAGATGAAGATCGAGCTCGACGCGCCGCGCCTGGGCGCCAAGGGCAAGAAGAAGGTCGGCAAGGCCGTGATGGAGGTGGTCGACGAGGTGCTCGCCTCCGACGTGCGGGTCGGCAAGTCGACCGGCAAGGCCAAAGGCAAGGCCAAGCGGGGGCGCGAGGTGGACGACGACGTCGAGGTCGCGGACGATCGCGGCCGCAAGCGCGCCGCCGCTCGCGCCCGCGACGAGGCCCCGGCCGATCGCAAGACCAGGGGGCGCGAGCGCGATGACGAGGACGACGACGACGACGACGACGGCGAGCTCGGCGACGACGACGACAGCCCGTTGCCCGCCCGCCGCGGTGGCCGCGATGACGAGGCCGAAGACGACGACGAGGACGACGACGAGGACG
>SXJR01000048.1 GCA_005779305.1 Myxococcales bacterium | reverse complement strand
TTCCTCGACGAGATCGGCGAGCTCCCCCTCGAGCTCCAGCCCAAGTTGCTGCGCGTGCTCGAGTCGCGGCACGTCCGTCGCGTCGGGAGCACCGCCCACAAGGACGTCGACCTCCGGGTGGTGGCCTCCACCAACCGCGACCTGCGCCAGGAGGTCAACGCCGGCCGCTTCCGCGCCGATCTGTACTACCGCCTCGGCGTGGTTCGCCTCCGCATCCCGCCGCTGCGCGAGCGCCCTGAAGACGTCCCGCTCCTGGCCCGGCACATCCTCGATCGCATCGACGCTCCGGACGAGGACAAGGCGCCGTTCGCCACACCCGAGTTCCTGGCCCAGCTCTCGACCGCGGCGTGGACTGGCAACGTGCGCGAGCTTCGCAACTACCTCGAACAGTGCGTCGTCCTCCGCCAGCCGGTCGAGGTCGGCGATTCCGAGCCGGTCATCGACGACGCCGGCCCGCCGCTCGCCGCGCCGCCCCGCCAGGCCGCAAGCGTCGACATCGACCGACCGTACGCCGAGGAGCGACGGCGCGCGCTTGACGACTTCGAGCGCGCCTACGTGGATGGCGCGCTCCGTGCCCATGGCAACAACGTGTCGCGGGCGGCTCGAGCCGCCGGGTTAGGACGGGTCTACTTCTACGAGCTCCTGCGCAAGCACGGCATGCGGTAGCGCATCGTGCGCGAGCCCTGTCCCATCGCGGTCGGGCTGACCGTCACCGCCGCCCTCCTGGCCTTCTCGACGCTGCTGGTGTGCGAGAGTTACCTGCTCTACGTGCACCGCGGCGCCTGGTCCTCGGCGGCGTCGTTCCTGCTGCGTGTCCCGTTCTTGCTGCTCGAGCACGCCGTGGTTGCCGCGGTCCTGGGCGCGCTCGCGGCGCTCCTCGCGGGACGCGGCCGCTGGCTGCGCGGCGGCTTCCTGCTCGTGGTGGCCGCGCTCGGCGCGTACCTCGTGGCCAACCAGGTCGTCTATCGACTGTTCTTCTCACCCGCGCATCTCTCACAGAGCGAGGGCAGCACGTTCGACGTGGCCACGGTGTGGGACTCGTTCGTCGCCGAGCTCGACCCTACCGTCTACCTGAACTTCGCGGCGCTCGCCGGAGTCACGATCGTGATCGGCCGCGCCCTGTCCGGTCACACCGGTCGGCCCGCGCGCTGGCTGGCTGCGCGCTGGCGCACCCTCGCGCTGGCGAGCGTGGTGTGGGCCACCGCGTGCGTGGTCGTGACCGGCCGCGCCACCACCCACCGGCTCGATCGTCACCCGCTGGTCGCGCTGTTCGAGCCGACCCGGTCGCCCGCGCGGCTAGCCACGGCCACGCTCGATGACCTGGCGCTGCTGCGCTTCGGCCGGCCTACGATCGATCCCGACGGCGCCGCCCTGCCCGCGCTCGCCACCCGCATCCGCGCCCGCCCCACCCCGCCCAGCGTCCTGATGATCGTCCTCGAGTCGGTCGGCGCCCTCCAGCTCCTGCCCGACGGTCAGCTCGACGCCACGCGCACCCCGCACCTCGCGCGGTGGGGGTCCCGTGCCCTGATCTTCGATAGCATCTACGTCAGCTTCCCGTCCACGGCGCGCACCCACCTGGCCCTCACCACCGGCGGACAGACCTTCACCTGGGGCACGGTCGGCCGTGATCTCGTCGCAGCCTACGCCGGCCCCACCCTCGCCGGCGAGCTCCACGCCCGCGGCTATCGCACCGCGCTGTTCGCCGCGCCGCGCCTCGACTTCGAGAACCTCGGCCGCCTCTACGCGGGCCAAGCATACGATACGCGGATCGGCTACGACGACCTGCCCGCGTCGGTGCGTGCCCGCGATCAGGTGCACAGCTGGGGCGGGGACGAGCGGGTCACGTGGGACGAGGCGCGCGCCTGGATCGACGGCGCGCCCGGACCGTGGTTCGTGCACCTGCTCACCAACGGCACCCACCATCCCTACGGCGCGCCGGCCCGGTTCGCCGGCACGCGGCACGGCGACGATCGCCAGGGCCGCTACCTCGACGCTCTCGGCTACACCGACCAGGTGCTGGGCGAGATCCTGGACGAGCTGACGGTCAGCCACCGCCTCGACGATACGATCGTCATCATCACCGGCGATCACGGCCAGGCGTTCGGCGATCGCCACGCCGACAACCTAGGGCACAAGAACCATCTGTACGAGGAGAACATCCGCAGCTTCGCCATCGTGCTCGCGCCCGAGATCCCGGGACCGATCACGGTCTCCCGCCCTGGACAGATCGGCGATCTGTTCCCGACCCTGGTCGGCCTCCTCGGTGCGCGCCCGGCCCTCGACGTGCCGGGACAGGATCTCTTCAGCCCGACCTACCAGCAGCGGATCGCGTATTTCCACAAGCTGGCGACGCCCGCGCAGTGGGGGTTGCGCGACGGACACTGGAAGTTCATCGGCTCCATCGACGGCACCGGCGGCCGACTCTTCGATCTCGCCCGCGACCCCTCCGAGCAACACGATCTGGCCCGGACCCATCCCGCTCAGGTGCGCACGTACCACCAGCTGTGCTCGGCCTGGTACTTCGCCGCTCAGGACGCGTTCATCGCGCGCACGCCTCTCGCCGACGACGACCTCCGCCTCCGCCCCGAGCACCTCCGCCGCCCCGGACCCAAGGTCGCGCGGTTCGGGATGGCGACCGGCCCCGATCCCGATGATTTCGAGGTGGCCCCGTCGATCACGAGCCGCGCTCCCGTCGTCCAGGTGCGCTGGGTGCCGATGCCCCAGCCGATCCGGATCCGTGTGACCTGGGTGGGTCCGGACCAGAGCATCACCGCCGACGATCTCGACGTGTTCCCCGATTGGACCGTGACACGCCACGTCTTGCCGCGATCCCCCCCGATCGCAGCCGGTCGCTGGCGCGTGGTGATCGCCGACCCGGATCACGTGCTGCTGCGCGCCGAGTTCGACGTCTTGCTGCCCGAACCGTGATGGCGCCCGTTCGTCGGCGACATTCACCCGGTTTGCAACGGAGCTTACAGCCAAGCTCACCGACCGCAGGTACTGTCCGGGGGTTCGGGGGAGTCGCGTTGTCACATACGACGTGCGGCCACGCCCTCGCTCAGGGGGTCTCGATGAACTACCGCGTCTCCGTGTTCGGGCTCGCCCTCGGCATCATCGGCTTCGGTGGCTGCCTCGGTGATGACGCCACCGTCGAGAGCGACGAGATCTACCTGGCAGGTGCCAACAAGGTCTCCCTCAACAAGGTCTCGTTGAACAAGGTCTCCCTCAACAAGGTCTCCCTCAACGCCGTCGGGCTCGGCTCGGCCATCAGCGTCAACGGCCAGCTCGAGATCGCCACCGCCGACCTCCAGCGCCCCCTCAACGATCCGCTGCTCTCGGTCACGGCGCTCGCCGCCCCCGGCGGCTATCAGGTCGCATTCGACGGCACCTCGACGTTCCTGGCCATCGACCTGTCCAGCCTTCGCGACCTGGTCGACAAGAGCGCCCGCTGCATCAATGCACCGGGAGTCAACGTCACGTACAACGCCCCCGGTGACTCCGGCACGTTCGGCGGTCAGTTCGGCCTGGGCGTGCGCGGCTACACCCCGGAGAGGTTCATCGAGAGCTTCATGGCCTGCCTGGCGATCTTCGCCAACGATCAGTCGATGTCGATCAATGTCAGCGCCGATCTGATCGGCACCGATGTCACCACCACGCTCGCCGAGTTCAATCTGGGCTACAGGGTCCCCGACGTCGCCGTCGGCTACCTCGTCACCACCACCAGCAACGGCTCCAACACGCGGCTCACCGGCCAGTGGTACTGGAACCTGTCGCGCCACACCGACTGGACCGCCACCGGCGCGATCAACCTGTTCGGGTGGCAGGCTGCGCGCGGCCGCGGCCCCCTGCCCGCGACCACCGGCCGCGCCTGCCTCGACGCGATTCTCCGGCGCGATCCGATGCCCCAGGTGTGCGGCGGCGATCAGTCGGCGACCTGGGACGGCCGCGTGGTGGCCGGCTTGTCGATCCCAGCGTCCCGCCCCGGCCACACGGTGTGCGCGAGCCGGCTGCGCACGGTGAGCCCGCCGCCGCAGCCAGGCACGTTCGACTACAACGACTACACCAAGGGTGTCACCTGCGGCCCCAGCAGCGGGGACGGGCAGTTCTCGGCGGTGTTCTACGCCGAGCTGACGACGTCGCTCGGCTTCGTCAACGTGAACTGGCAACGGCTCGAAAGCGAATTCGCCGGCTACGGCTCCGGCTCCAGCGGCGGAGGAAGCGGCGGGAGCGGAAGCTAGTCGATGCGGTGCCGGACCTGCGCGCGCCGGCGCTGCGGGTGCGAAGCGCCGGGTTCGCGACCGCCGCCATCCCGCGCGCGGCCGATCGCGCCGGTCGCCCCGCCTTGCCTGTCCGGGCTCGTGGTCGGCGAGGTGCTGGGCGAGGGCGGCTTCGCGACCGTGTACGCGGCCACCGATGCTGCGACCGACCTCGCGATCAAACTGGCGCATGGGCGTGACGCGACCACCTGGGCCCGCTTCGAGGCCGAGGCCCAGGCCCTCGAGCAGATCGGGCCGCCTGCCGTGCCGCGCCTCCTCGGCCCGCTCGCCGCCCACGACCGGCGGCCGTACCTGCGGATGGAGCGACTGCGGGGTCAGACCCTGGCCGCGTGGCTGGCGACGCTCGACGCGCCGGCGTCCGAGGCGGACTGGCGGCCGTGGTTCGACGGCCTGCTCGACGCCGTCGGCACCGTCCACCGCGTCGGCCTGGTCCACCGCGATCTCAAGCCCGAGAACGTGTTCCGTCGCGACGATGGTCGGATCGTGCTGCTCGATCTCGGACTGGTCGGCGGTCCCGGGCGCTCCGATCTCACGCGCAGCGGCGTCGTGATCGGGACCACCGAGTACGTCGCACCCGAGCTGCTCCGCGACCAGCCCGCGGAGCCGGGCAGCGACGTGTACGCGCTCGGCGTGATCCTCTACGAGCTGCTCACCCTGCGCGTGCCGTTCGCCGGCGACGCCGCGGCCGTCGAGCACGCGCACCTGCTCGAGCGCCCGCTGCCACCGAGCCAGCACGCGCCCACGGCGGCCGCCTGGGACACGATCGCGATGGCGTGCCTCGCCAAGCCCCCGGCCGAGCGCCCGAGCCTTGCGGCCTTGCGGGCGAGCCTGCGTGATCGCGACCGACGCCCGGCCCTCGTGCTTCCCACCGACGACGCGCGGCCCGTGCTCCGGTCGCAGGGACTGCGCACGGTGGCGCTCATCGCGGTCCATGGCCTGCGCATCGACGAGCTCGCGACGCTTGCCCGCCGCCACCGCGCCACGGTCGCGCGGTTCCGCGGCGAGCGCGCCGTCCTGGCCATCGTCGACGGCGACGCTCCGATCGATCAGGCGGTGAGCCTGGCGATCGCAGCCAGCGGGGCGACCGCGGCGGTCGTCCACGTCGCACCGGTCCGGATCCGCGAGGTCGGCGGCCGCGAGCCTCAGCTGTTCGGCGCGGCGCTCGACGATCTGGTGTGGTGCCCTGGCGACGCCTGCGGCGTGCTGGTCACCGACGTCGCGGCGCGCGCCGCGGTCCACCACCGGCTCCGCCCAGCCGCGTACCCGGGGTGCTTCGAGCTGGACGGTGCGCCCGCGGCCGCCACCGAGGTAGTGGGGCGGGATCCCGAGCTGGCGCTGTTCGATCAGGTGTGCGCCGACCTCGATGGCGGGCCGTGGCTGATGACGATCATCGGCGAGGCCGGGCTCGGCAAGACCGCTCTGTCGCGCGCGATGGCGACCCGGGCCGCGCAGGGTGACGCCCCGCCGTGTGTGGTGCGACACCAGGCGCGGCGCGGCGAGGTCGCGGACGATCTGCTCACCCTCGCGACCGCGATCGCGCAGGCGGTGGCGGTGGAACCACCGCCGGCATCCGCCGCGCACGCGGTGCTCCACGGCCCCGGCGGTGGCCCGGCCTGGGCGACCCTCTCGACGACGCCTGGCGAGCGCCGCGCGCTCGATGCGGCGCGGGCCCTGGCGGTCGTGATGACCGACGCCGCCCGAGCGCGCCCGCTCGTGATCGTGATCGACGACGGCCAGGCGGCGGCGATCGAGCTGCTCGACGCCGTGGAGCTAGCCACCGCGGCGCCATCCGCGACCCCGCTCGCGGTGATCGTGATCGCGGATCGCCGCCTGCTCGAGCTGCGCCCGCGCTGGGCCACGCGCGCCCACCGCACCGTCACCGCCAGCCTGGGTCCCCTCGGCGCCGACGCCGCCCGGGCCATGCTGGCCCCACGGCTCTTGCCCGCAACCCGGATCAGCGTGGAGATCCTCGACCGCCTGGTCGGCTGGGCCGGCGGTGTGCCGCGCCAGCTCGACGAGCTCGCCCGCATGCTCCAGCACGCCGGCGCGATCCGTGCCCACCCGGGCAGCGACGAGTGGTACGTCGCCGCCGATCACCTCGACGCGCTGCCACCGTCGACCAACCTGCAGTGGCTGGCCGAGCGCGAGCTGGCGGCGCTGGCGCCCGAGCTCGCCGCGCTCGCCCGCGTCTGCGCCGTGCTGGGCGACGAGCTCGACCTCGCCGAGATCGAGGCGGTGCAGCCTGGCGACGACGCGGCCCGTCGCGTCGACACCCACGGGGGCACCTCGGCGCTCGTCGACGCGGGCATCCTGGTGCGGGACGGCCGCGCCTTCCGCTTCCGACTCCGCGCGTTGCAGGAGGGCATCTACGCCGCGACGGCACCGGGCGCTCGCGCCGAGCTGCACGCCCGCGCTTTCCGCCACTGGCTCGACCTGCCTGCCGCCGACAGCCGGTTGCGGGCGGTGCGCATGGCCTACCACGGAGCGCCCGCCGGACGCACCGTCGAGGCGCGAGCCTGCCACCTCGCGCTTGCCGCGCACGCGCAGCGCCGCCACGCCTATCTCGAAGCCGAGCGGCACTTCAGTCACGCCCTCGACCTCTCGACGGACGAGGATCGGCACCTGCGGCTGCACGCACTGACCGGGCGCGGCGCGGTCCGTCGTCACCTCACCCACTACGAGCAGGCCCGGACCGATCTGATCGCGGCCCGCGCCCTTGCCGACGCCCTCGACGACACGGTCGCCGCGGTCGAGTGCCTGGTCGAGGAGAGCGCGGTCTGCGACTTCCTCCAGCGCTACGGCGACGCCGCCCTGCTCGCCGAGGAGGCGCGGCGGCGGGCGCCTCCCGGTCTGCCGCCGGGGCTGCACGCCCGCCTGTGCAACTGGCTCGGGGTCGCACGCTTTCACCAGCACCGCGACGCGGAGGCGGTCGAGCTGCTCGGGCTCGCCATCGCGCTGGGCGACGCCATGGGAGAGCACGCCAGCGTCGTCGGCGCCTCGCTCATCCTGGCCCACACGCTTCTTCGCCTCGGTCGCCGGGACGACGCACTCGCCCTGCTCGACGACGTCATCGATCGCTGCCGCGATGCCGGTGACCACTTCCACCTCGCATGCGCGCACTCCAACCGCGTCGTGGTCTGGCGCGAGCTCGGCGACGCGGCGCGGGCCAGCGAGGACCTCGAGACCGTGGTGTCCATCGCCCGCGACTTCGGGTTCGCGGTCCTCGAGGCCGCGGGGCTGGCCAACCTGGCCGAGCACCTGTGCTGGGAAGGCCGCGTCGACGACGCCCTCGTCGTCTCCGCGCGCGCGCACCGCCAGAGCACAGGACGGTTCCGCGAGCAGCCCTTGATCGTGGTCAGCCTGTACCACGCCCAGCTCCTGGCCCACGCCGGCCAGCTGGGAGGGGCCCGGGACGTCCTCGACGAGCTGGGAACCATCGACCTCACCGACCCGCTGGTGGCGCTCATGCACGAAGCGGTGCGACTCGCGCTGGCCGGCGCGGTCGAAGGCTGGTCGCGCGTCCACGACCAGGCCGCCGGCCTGGCGTGCGGGCAGCAGCCGGTCGAGATGTGGTGGCTCGAAGGCCGGGTCGCGGCACGGCGCGGCGACCGGGACCACGCCGGGCATTGCCTGGCGCGCGCCGTCGACCTCGCTCGACCGCACGCGCGCACTCTGGCCGAGACCATCGAGCGCGAGTGGGCGGCCCTCGTCGACGAGCAGGCCGGCGGGGTGCGCAGCCGTGATAACGTGGCCTAGGTGCCCGACGATCCCGACGACCCTGGGGACGGGGCCCGGCCCGGGCGGAGGGCGACCCACACGCCGGCCACGTCGGTCACGCGTCTGGCGCACGGCACGCCCGCCGTGCCCACGCCGACGACCGCGGACCTCGCGCCGGGCACCACGATCGACCGCTACCGGGTGGTCCGCGCGATCGCCCGCGGCGGATTCGGCGCCGTCTACGAGGTCGTCGACGTCAGCCTTGGCCGCGGCGCCGCACTCAAGGTGCTCCACGCCGACATCGCCGGATCCCGCGACATGGTCCTGCGCTTCGAGCGCGAAGCCAGACTGGTCAACCTGGTGCACCATCCGGGCGTCGTCGAGATCGTGGACTTCGGCGAGCTCGAGGACGGCCGGCCGTACTTCGTGATGGAGCTGTTGCAGGGCGAGGACCTGCGCGGCTTCCTCGAGCGCGTCGGCGCGGTGCCGGTGGCGACCGCGGTGGCGATCCTGACGCCGCTGTGCAGCGCCCTCGACGCCGCCCACGCCAAGGGCATCATCCATCGCGATCTCAAGCCCTCCAACGTCTTCCTCGCCGATGACGGGGCGGGCGGCCAGCGCGTGGTCCTGCTCGACTTCGGCGTCGCCAAGCTCCTCGACGAGGGCGGACCGGCGTTGACCCGCTCACGCCAGGCCATCGGCACGCCGACCTCGATGGCGCCCGAGCAGGTCCGGGGCGAGGCCGTCGACGCCCGCACCGACGTCTACGCGCTGGGCAATCTGCTCTTCGCCCTGCTCACCGGACGCCAGCCGTTCGCCGAGGAGACCGCGGCGATGGCGTTGCACATGCACCTGCACGCGGCCACGCCCCGGCCAAGCCTCAACGCCCCCGTCGATCCGCGGCTCGACCTGGTGGTCGCGCGCGCCATGGCCAAGGAGCCCGGCCGCCGACCGCCAAGCGCGTCGGCCTTTCTCGCCGAGCTCCGTGCCGCCCTGGCCCCCGCGCCGGCGCACACCTCGACGGACGCGGTAGTGGTCGCCGTCGTGCTCGTCCACGTCGGCGCCGACGTGCTGCGCGACCCCGACGACGCGCTGCTCGATCAGCTCGATCGGATCCTGTGCGAGAGCGGGGCCGCGCTGACCGCCCTCGGCTTCGTGCCGGTGATCGAGGGCATCGACCGGCTCGTGATGCGGCGTGGCACCGACGACCTCGCCCCGGCCCGCACCGCCCTCGTCGACCTGGTCGAACGGGTGGAGCGGGCGATCGGGGCGGTCGCGCTGTCTTGGACGATGCAGGTACACGTCGGGGTGCCGGGCGCCGCCGACGATCCGCTCGAGCTCGAGCGCTGGCTCGAGGAGGACCGGCGCGATCGGCTCGTCATGACCGCGCAGGCGCAGGCGGTCCTGCGCTGAGCGTGGCGTGGCGTGGCGCGGAACGGATCCGGTCCGACCCCGCGCGCGCCCTCACGAGCACGAGCTGCTGGTGATGGCCGACGACGACGTGCCCGTGACCTGGAGGACGTCGCTCACCAGCCAGAAGCCCCCCCAGTAGTGCCAGCACGCGGTCCCCTTGAGCGAAACGGTCACCTTGCCACCCGTGCCGTCGGACGACGCGCTGACGGCGTTCGAGGTCGCCGATCCGCCCGGCGCCGTGATGGTGCAGTTGACCGCGGTGGCAGTGTCGTTCGTGCCGTTCGGCTTGCACGCGCCGCCACTGGGAGCGACCGAGGCGTTGCCGGTGGCGGTGAAGCCACCCTTGTGCGTCGACACGGCCGGACAGCCGGCGCCGGGGACCGCCGACATCGCGATGATGTTCGAGCTAGCCAAGAGCGTTGCGCTGCTGTCGCACAGGGCGTTGGCGTCGACCTTGCCGACCGTGCAGTTCGCGCTGATCCCGTAGCCGGTCACCGATCCGCCACCGAGGGTCGCGGTGGCGGAACGCGGCGCCTCGCAGTAGTACGACCCCGAGCCCGCCTCCGCGCCCACCGAATCGAGGCCGTAGGCTGCCAGCAGCTGGTCCTCTCGCAGGCGCGCCACCGACACGTCGGGGTTTGGCGTGACCTCGCCCGCGTGCCACCCGGCGTAGCTGTTGAGGGCACGGTGGAGCCGATCGAGCTCGCCCGGCGGCAGCTGATCGGCGACCTCGTCGAGCGCGGCCAGCGCGGCCCCCAGTAGCGGGTAGCCGTTCCACACGGGGTCCAGGCGCAGCTCGGGGGACGCGGCGCTGGTGAGCGAGAACAGCGTCTTGCGCGGCGACGTGACGCGCACGTAGTCGGTCGTGCCGCCGTGGGTGTACTCCACCTCCATGCGGCCCGGCTCGACGATGATGGACTGCTTGATGCCGTCGTCATTGGCCATCACCACGTGGATGGCGCCGTCGGCGGTGGTCTCCACGTCGACGGCGTACGAGCCGAGCTCGTCGAGCGCCAGATCCAGCTCGGCGCGGCTACCACCGTCGGGCTTCGCGGTCACCTCGACGCGGTCGACCTGGCCGGAGAGGCCGCCTTCGGCGGTCGCCCCGGGCAGCTCGACGACGAAGGCAGCCTGGCGCTGCGGGTCGGCGTCGTTGCCGCACGCGACGAGGATGAACGAGCACGACAGCGACGAGAGCGCAGTGATCAACTTGTTGGTCATGGGTCAGCTCCTGGTTGGTTGCTGACCGTTCGCCAGAGCACTCGACGTGCCAGGGACGTCAGCCGCCGACCCGCTCGAGACGTAACATCTATGGCGGAACTCGGACCGGAGCCGGCTCGCCGCCGTCCGTGCGGGCCCAGCGAACAGATCCGGACCGAGGTGTCTGCCAGCGGCGTACAGCGCCTGCTCCGTCGAAGCCCCACGCCTACTTGCGGGCGACGCCACTGGCAAGCCGGTTGCTATCTCCCCAGCTCATGAGCCACCCCGTTGTCCCCCGCTCACGGCTGGCGCGCCGCGCCGCCGTCGTCGTGTTCGCCGGCCACCTCGCGCTCCTGCTGGTCATCCAGCTCGAGAACTACTTCGGCTACGTCCATCGCTCCGGCGACGGGCTGAGCGGGGCATGCAGCTTCCTGCTCCGCCTGCCGTTCATGCAGCTCCAGCACGTCGCGGTCGCCGCGGCGCTGGCGGCGCTCGCCGCCCTGGCGGTGCGCTGGCGGCCGGCCGCCGTGGCGTTCACGGGGGTGCTCACCAGCCTGAACGTCTACCTCGCCGTCGATCAGGTGATCTACAAGCTGTTCTTCGACCACGCCAACCTCTCGCAGAACGAAGGCGTCGGCGTCGATCTCGGCGCCATGCGCGACTCGTTCGTCGCCGAGCTCGACCGCTGGTTCTACGTCAACCTCGCGCTCATCGTCGTCATCACCGTCGTCACGGCCGCGGTCATGGTGGGGCGCTGGTGGCCACGCCGGCCGGAAGCAGCGACGACCAGCAGGCCGGTTCGGCGAGGGACCGGGGTCCTCCGCGTGTCGGTCGCCGCCGCGTGGGGCGTGAGCTGTCTGGTGCTCGCGCCGCGCTGGCAACTGCACAACCTGGAGGATCATGCGGTGATCACACTTGCCGAGAGCGCGTTGACGCGCACCTACGCCCGCGCGGTCGACGGCTGGGAGCGCGTCGACACCCGCCGGCTGCGCCACGGCGTCGCCGCGGAGCCCGAGAGTCAGCGCGAGGAGCTGGGGCGGGCGCGCACCGCGCTGACCGCCCTGGTCCGGCCCAACGTGGTCACGATCGTGCTCGAGTCGGTCGGCAGCCAGAACCTGATCGTCGACGGCCGGATCGACGCGTCGTTGGCTCCTCACCTGGCCGCGCTCTCGTCGCGCGGGGTCCTGTTCGACTCTCTCTACACCAGCTTTCCGTCGACGACGCGGTCGCACATGGAGCGCGTGACGGGTGGTTACACGCTCACCTGGGGCAGCGTGCACGAGGAGATGGGCGAATACCGCGGCCCGACGCTGGTCGCGAGCGCCCGCGCCGCCGGCTACCGAACGGCCCTGTTCAGCGCCCAGCGGCTCCACTTCGAGAACATGGGCGCGCTGTACCGCCAGCTGCCCTACGACAAGATCTACGATCCTGACCACGCCGGCGACCCCGCCACGTCGTGGGGTGTCGACGAGCGTCTGGCCTGGCGGCGCGCGCTCGCGTGGATCGACGGCGACGCCAGCCGGGGCACGCCGTTCCTGCTCGATTTCTTCACCATCTCCACCCACCACCCGTACGACCTTCCCGCCGGCCACGTGAGCCCGTTCACGGGTGACGACCGCCAGCAGCGGTACCGCGCCACGATCCACTTCACCGACCAGGTGATCGGCCAGATGGTGAGCGACCTCGAGCAGCGCGGCCTGCTCGCCAACACCGTGTTCGTGATCACCGGGGACCACGGCGAGGCCTTCGGCGACGTTCACCACGGCAACCTCGGCCACAAGAACCGACTCTTCGAGGAGAACGTCCGCGAGTTCCTGCTGATCGCGGCGCCCGGCTCGGCGGTCGCGCCGATCACCACGCCGCGGATCGGCCGCACCGGCGACATCTTCCCCACCGTGGCCCGCCTGCTCCGCTTCCCGCCGCACCGCCTGCCCGGCCGCGATCTACTCGATCCGGGCCGCGCCACCGAGCTGGTGTACTTCCACAAGAGCTCGACGCCGGCCGAGTGGGGTGTGCGCGACGGACGCTGGAAGTACGTCGCGCGAACCGACGGCCATGACGAGCGGCTCTACGATCTGGCCACCGATCCCGGCGAGCGTCGGGACCTCGGCGCGAGCCATCCCGAGATGCTGACGACCTATGCACGGCTGTGCTCGGCCTGGTACTTCCAGGCCAACGCGGCGTTCGTCGCCGTCAGCGGCGACACCCGGCAGCAGCGCCTCCGCCCCGACGATCTCCGGACGCCCGGTCCCAAGTACGCCGAGCTGGGCGTGCCGGTGAAGGGCCACAACACGTTCCGCGTCGTCGAGCCCGTCCGCGCAGGCGAGCCGATCTTCGCCAGGATCCAGTGGGTCGAAGACGGCCAGGAGCACACGGTCGTGCTTCGCTGGATCGATCCCCTCGGGGTCGCCCACGACACGCCGGCGGTCACGCTGGGCACCGCTACCAGCCGCTCGACCCACCTCGCCCCCAACGGTCGACTCCGCATCCCGGGTCGGTGGCGCCTGGAAGTGCTCGAGGCCGGTCGGCCGCGCCTCACCCACGAGTTCGTCGTCGGTGGTGCCGCACGGGCCCGGGCCCAGACTCGCTCGCGGCCGCGGACGGTCGAGCGGGCCATGGACCGCACCGTGACCGCGACGTTCTGACCCGCGGCCGGCTCGGTCAGCTCAGTACTCGAAGCCGCTGGCCCCGATGAACTCGCGCACGATCGACGTCGGCGGCACGTGGTCGGGGTAGATCGGCACGAACCGCTCGAGCAGTTGCTGCAGCCGATAGGCGACGGTGTAGCTGGGGTGAGACGTGGGCACCTCCAGCAGGTAGCGCTGGGCGTAGACCTTGAGCACCGACAGCTCGTAGACGAGCGAGGTGTCGAACACCGCGTCGGCGCGGTGCTGGTAGGGAAAGATGTGGCGGCGTTCGCCGGCCCGCACGCTGGGCCAGCGGGCGATGCTCGAGGCGGCGTCGTGGCCACGGCCGTGGCGATCGCGGACGATGCGACGAAGCAGCCGGACATCGGAGGTGTGGACCCGTGACAGCCGATCGAACGGCAGCTGGGTCAGCGGGCACACGAACACCGCGAACGCAGCGCCGGCGGGCACCAGCTCGGCCAACCGCGGGTTCAGCCCGTGGATGCCCTCGGCCAGGAGCACGTCCTGCCGGCCCAGCCGGACCCGGCGGCCGGTGGCGCGCACGGCGGCGCCGCGCCGGAAGTCGTAGCGCGGCAGCTCGACCTCGTCCCCGGCGCACAGCTGGCCCAGGTGTTCGGTCAGGAGCTCGACCTCGAGCGCGTCGAACGCCTCGAAGTCGTACTCCCCCGACGCGTCGCGCGGCGTGCGCTCGCGGTCGACGTAGTAGTCGTCGAGCGACAGCTCGTGCGGCGTCATCCCGAGCACCTGAAGCTGGGTGCGCAGCCGCTTGATGAACGTGGTCTTCCCCGACGACGACGGGCCGGCGATCGCCACCAGCCGCGCGCCGCTGCCGCGGATCTCGTCGGCGATCTCCGACACCCGTCGCTCGTGATAGCCCTCGGCCACGCGGATCAGCTCCGACACCCGGCCGCCCACGCACAGGCGGTTGAACGCTCCGACGCTATCGACGCCCAGCGCGTCGAGCCACCGTTCCTGGGCGCTGGTCATGCGATGGAGGATGGCGCGGGTCCGTCGCAGCTCGGCGTCGTCGACCGGTCGCGCCGCGCTGGCCGGCGGGTACACCAGCAGCAGCTCGCCGTCCTCGGGCAGCACCCGCGCGCCGCCCAGCGCGCCGGCTGACGGGCCGACCGGATCGAGCGCCAGCGCGTGGACCTGACCGAAGGTCGACACCGGCACCAGCGGCCCCATCCACGACTCGAGCAGCGCGCCGACCTCGGGCCAGCCGGCGTCGGTGAAGTACTCGCGCGCCTCGTCGACGTACCACAGCTCCTCGCGCACCGGCAGGTCGGCAGCCACCAGCGCCGCGAGCTCGCCCTCGAGCCGCGCCGCCAGCGCCGGCAGCTCATCCTTGATGCGCCCGCGCACCCGCACCCGCTGGCCGATGCCGAGCGAGTGACCGAAGGCCAGCTCGGTGGTCGGGTCGACCCGACGGGCCGCCTCGAGCAGGAGCAACGCCAGCCCCCGGCGGTGGATGCGCTCGCCGTCGGCGGTGGCCGGCGTCACCGGCTCGATCGTGCACGGCGACGTGACGCGCGCGCTCAGCGACACGGGGCGACGATCGATCAGCGCGGCCACCACCGGCAGCTCGCCGACCACCGCCGGCAACAGCGTGCCGACCGCGACCCCGGTGGGCACGTCGCGGCGCTGCCCGAGCACCGTGATCCGCAGCCGAGCGCGCCGCGGCAGCGACCGCTCGCGCAGCAGCGCGCCCAGGCTGTCGGACACCTCGGTCAGCCGCGTGCGCAGCCCGGCGACGAAGCGCTCGGTCAAGCGCAGGGCCACGGCCGGGTGCGTCGCCGCGAGCGCGCGATAGCCGTCGAGTACCAGCGCCGCGACGGTCAGCGGCGCGGTCGCGGTCACGGTCGCGGCCCGCGGCGCCTCGACCAGCAGGCCGAGCTCGCCGAAGTACTCGCCCGGCAGGATCCGCGTCACCACCACGCCGCCGCGGCTCGCCTCCGCCTCGCCCTCGAGGACCAGGTACAGCGTCCGGTCCCGACCGCCCTCCTGCACCACCACCGCGTCCTCGGCGTAGGTCAGGCGCGTCAGGCGCTCGGTGAGCGCGTCGACCTGATCGGGGCTGAGCCCCGCGGTCAGCTCGCCGCCCAGCCGGCGCAGGTCCTCGGGCGAGATCGACACTTGACCCCATGCTCGCATGGCCGCGCGGCCCGCGAAACCCGGCGGCACCGGCGCTCGGCTCGACGAGCTGGCCTGTGCGCCCGGCGTCCGATCGACTACGGGCAGGCGACCGGCACCGGCGGCGCGTCGGGATTCTTGGGGTCGCGCTTGACGCAGTTCAGGGCGCCGGTGGGGGCCTGGGGCGCGGCGTTGGGCGCCGCCGCCGAGGCGGTCTCCCAGATCTTGTTGTTGTTGATCGACTGCAGGAGCAGCTGGTCGAGCAACGCGGGGGTCATGCCGGTGATGCGGTAGTACTCGGAGAGATACCCGCTCTCGACCCGTTCGATGGCGGCCCATCGCGCTTCCTCGCTCTCGCTGGCGAGCACCTCATCGCGCATCTGCTGGCTGCGGCGCCGCATCTCCACGGCGGCCTGGCGGCGCGCCTCGTCCTCGATGGGGTGACCGGTCAGATCCTCGACCACGTCCCAGTCCTGCGACTCGAGCACGGCCAGGGCGAAGTAGGTCAGCTCCTTGGTCTCGGCCAGCGTGATGCCCTCCTTGGCCATGTGCTCCTGGACTTCTGCGAGATGGAGCTGCACGTAGTCGTCGGTGTACTCGCGGAAGGCAGCGGCCCCGGGCGTAGCTGCTGGCGGGGCGCCGTCGCTGCGGTGGGGGACGAGCGTGTGCGCGGCACGGGCTTGGCGCGCACCTGCTCCAGACTCGCCGGCGGCAGCGCCACCCCCAGGGCTCGGCGCCGCCGTGGTCGGTCGATGGGTGGTCGCGGGCGAACGGCCCCTGCTGCCGATCACGAGCACGAGCGCGCCCGCGACGACCAGAGCGGCAGTCCAGCCGAGAAAGCGCTTCGGCATGGTGCTACCAGCAGGGGCTGGCGATCGAGATGCCGCTGCCGCCCGACCCATCGAGACAGTTCGAGAAGTTCTTGATCCAGCAGTCGCTGTTGCAGTTCTTGAAGATGTTGTAGCTGCAGGTGGTCGAGCGGTAGGCGTTGTTGGCCGTGCCGTAGGCGTTGTTCGCGCCCGTGTTGCACGTGTTGGACGCGCTAACGGCGCTGCTGTAGGTCGCGGACCCGAACGACCAGGACAGCTGGTAGGTGGTGCCGGTGCCGTAGATGCCGGGGCTGTTCCAGGCCGAGCCGTTGCGGCAGTAGTCGCCGTTCGAGAACCCGTCGTAGTCAGTGTTGCTCACGACCGAGACGCTGCCGGTGAGGCACCCGACGCGGTGGTAGGCGATGCTGAGGAACAGGTTGTCCTTCCAGTAGTCCATGTAATAGACCGTGCCCTGAGCGGTTCCGCCGGTCTGACCCGAGTTGGGCATGCTGTAGTTCGCGCGCAGCTGGATGGTGGTGAAGGCCGAGTAGCCGAAGGTGCAGGCCCAGTAGTACTTGTCCGAGGTGCCCGACGTGACGGAGCAGGTGCCCTCGGTGCCCACCGCGGTCGCGGTGCAGGTGGAGCCCGACGCCCGGCTGCTCGGGGCGGAGCCGGTCGCGGTCGAGGCGTACACGTACAGGTCAGGATCGCCGGTGGCGTTGCTGCACGAGCCGGCCGAGCAGTTGCTGAGGACGCCGGTGATGAGGATCGATGGCGAGGTCGCGTTCGGCGGCAGCCGGACCTTGTTGCACTGCCACGAGTTCAGCGCGCCCGAGAAGGCGAGCCCGTCGAAGCCCTCCGATGTCTGCGCCGCGGCGGTGCCCGCACCAAGAAGCCCAAGGGCCAACGCAACAACGGTCGTGACCAGCTTCTTCATCAGCTCATCCTCCGGGGGTGAAGGAGGAAGGCTTTGCACTGCCCATGCCGATTACGTGCCCTGGCTTACCTACATCACAAAGATAGTGGAATGATTGGAAATCAAGGTAGTAGCCCACACACTCTCTGCAGGGAGAGATGTCCATGGATTGAACGTACGCACCAATTTATGAACACTAACGATCATAATGTATGCGGCGGCTGGCTGGCCGCCGGACGAGACCGCGAGACTGCACGCTGATCACGGGCGTGCTGTCGCGCGTGACAGGCGGAGCCGGAGCGATTGTGTTTCGGTTACTTGGCGCGGCGGCGCTGCGGCATGTCGGTTGCTGTGGGCCGAGTCCATGCGCTTCCCACAACTCGCGTTCCTCCTGCTTCCTTCGCTGACCTGGGCGTGCGTCGCCCTCGACGATCCGGACCTGTCGAGCGACGAGCAATCGCTGCTGGGCGAGGTCGCACACAATCCGTTCGGCAACACCGCGTGCGATGCCGACTTGCTGCCCATGCTCGAGGAAGGCATCCAGCACGGCCGCATCGCGGCCCTGACGCCGGCCTTCGAGCAGTGCGTGGCCACCGCCTTCACCAATGGCATCGCGGTCCAGTACGCGACCGCCGGGCCGTACATGGCCTGTCGCGGCGTCGACAACACGACGCAGGACCCGTTTCGATTCGCGTCGGCCCAGGTCCAGCTCGCCGAAGCGCTCAAGGCCGCGCGCAGCGAGACCACCATCGCGAGCGGCTGCCAGGACGTGGAAGGCATCGCGTGGGCTCCGCTGGGACCGCCGAGCGACGGCATCGAGCGGTTCAACTGGAGTCTGCCCCACCTGCGGCGGCTGCGAGCCCTGGTGACGCCCGCGAACACCGTCGCCGGTAACCCGTACGCCGAGATCGGCGCCGACACGTGGCACGAGGGCATGCACGGACGCGGCTACTTCCACGGCACCAACAACGTGTCCGACGCCAAGCTCGCGTGTGGCTACCCGAGCACCTCGCAGTACGAGCCCTACCGCCACTCGATGCCCGCCATCGCCAGAGGCTGCGTGTTCCATGTCCTCAAGCACTCCGCGTCGTTGTGTGGTGACCAGACCGCCTGCGGTCCCGACGCACTGCCGTTGATCGACGCGTTCGGCAGCAACACCTGTAGCTGCGTGCAGGACCTGCACGGCGCGGGCGCGCTCGGCGAGCTTGGCTTCGCGCGCGGCCGGCTGCGGCCGGTGGAGCGCGTCACCGACGGTACCCCGATCGGCTGGTGGTACTACCGCGCGACCGATCGCGTGTTGCCGGTGGGCGACGTCGACGGCGACCAGAAGCAAGACCTCCTCATCCGCAACGCCGACGCCGTGGGCATCGTGTCGCACCGCTTCGGCCGCGAGCTGGCCCTGACGGCGCTGGCGCCGTGGGGGAGCTGGGCCGGAAGCTGGCTGCTGTCGGCAGGCGACGAGTTCACCAGGGTCGGTGACATGAACGGCGACGGCCGCGCCGAGATCCTGGTCCGGAGCGGGTGGGGCGTCGGCATCCTGACCCTGGACGTGAACGGCAATCTCACCTCCCTCGCGCACGTTCAGTTCGGGGGCTGGGCCGGGAGCTGGCGCCTCGGCGCCGGCGATGAGCTCCGGCTCGTCGCCGACTTCGATGGCAATGGAAGGCAGGATCTCATCGTGCGCAGCGGGTGGGGCGTCGGCGTCCTGTCGCTTTCGGGCTCGTCGCTCGTCGCCATCGCGTGGGCCCAGCATGGCACCAGCGCCGGCGGCTGGTGGCTGACCGCCGCCGATCGCCTCGAGGCCACCGGCGACTTCAACGGTGACGGGCGCGCCGACCTCGTGATCCGCTCGACCTGGGGTCTCGGCCTCTTGACCCTCGACGCGTGGAATCGATTCGGTGTGCTCGCCGCCGGCGGCAACGGCACCTGGCTCCACGGCTGGAGGCTCGCGGCCTCGGATACGCTCCACGGCGTGGGCGATCTCGACGGGGACGGCCGCAAGGAGTTCGTCAT
Source organism: Myxococcales bacterium (assembly GCA_005779305.1). Classification (GTDB taxonomy): domain Bacteria; phylum Myxococcota_A; class Polyangia; order Haliangiales; family Haliangiaceae; genus UBA2376. The sequence goes on along the minus strand of SXJR01000048.1, from coordinate 14,955 downwards.
CCGCAGCGCGTGGGGCATCAACTTCATCGGCCTCGGCGCGGGCAACGCGTGGCGAGTCGTGGGCGGCAACGCGTTCGGAGACCTCTTCGGCAGCTGGCGGTTTGGATCCGGAGATCAGATCCTGGCGTTCGCGGACATCAGCGGCGACGGCCGCGACGACGTCGTCCTGCGCAGCGCCTGGGGTCTCGCCCTCGTCACCCAGGCGGGGTTCGGCCTCTCCAGCCTCGCGCTGAGCCCCAACGAGACTCTCCTCGAGGGTTGGAAACTCCGGGCCACAGATCGAGTCCTCGGCACGGCCAACCTCGACGGTGGACCGGGGCACGAGTTGATCGTCACTCAGTGACTCAGAGTCCGCGCACCAGCACGAGCAGCTCGGCCCGCTGCGTCGGCGACAGGCGCTCGCCAATGTCCTGGAGGAATCCTCGCTCGCTGCGGGCGTGCAGCGTGTACGAGAGCTCGAAGCGATCGTAGAGGGCGGGCAGCTGCTCCAGCGCCCCCGTCGACGTCAGATGGTGCATGCGCGCAACCGCGCCGCAGATCGCGTCGTGCGCGGTCACCATCGTCGCCACCTCGTCGGCCAGCGCGGGCAACGCCGCCGCGACGTGGGGGAACAGCCCCTCCTCCTCGCGCGCGAAGTGCAGGAACAGGTGCTCGCGTAGCTCGCCGAGCTGCGCCACCAGCTCGGTCTGCGTGGCGGGTGTGGCGCCACGGACCAGGGCTCCGAGGTCCCGCACCAGCTGGTTGAGCTCGGCGTGATCGTGCTGGAACTCGAGGACCGGGTCGATGGCGTCCACGTCCCAGCGTACCCCGCCAGACGCCCTCGGCGGCGGTTGTCGCAGCGATCTACCGGCGCTCGATGGCCGCGCGCAGGCCGGATTCGTCGCGGGGCAGGCGGTCGTCGAACGTGTAGACGCGGAACCAGTCGGCGACCAGGATCTGGTCGCCGGCGAAGCGAACCTCGGTCGGGTGATCGTGGACCCCGGCAAGCAGGCGGTACTCGCCCGAGGCGCGATCGAGGAGCTGGACCTCGGAGCCCTGACCGCAGGTGGCCACGCTCTGCCCGTCGGGCGAGTACGTGATCTCGTTCACCGTCGCCCGGTGGCGCGCGATCACGGTCGGCGGCTCGCCGGTCTTGCCGGCCGGCCACTCGACGACGTCGAGATCGCGACGCACCGCGGCCAGCTCGCCGCCCGGACCGAAGGTCGGGAAGAGGGTGTCGAAGCTGTGTTTGAGCGGCTCACAGTGGGGGGGCGCGAGCTGGCAGCGCGCCGCGAACTCGCCGCCCGTGATCGCGACCTCGCGGCCGTCGGGCGAGAACGTCGCGGCGCTGCCAGGCGCCAGCGTCACCACCGTGCCGTCGCCGCTGCGTAACACCTGCACCTGCTCGCCGCGCAAGGCTACGTGAGCGCCGTCGGGCGAGAGCTCGGGCGCGTCGCCGGTCAGGCTGGTGGCGAGCCGACGCGCGGTGCCGCCGGCGTCGGCGATCCACAGGCTGCCGTCCGCGGTGAGCGCGACCAGGCGATCGCCCGCCGGCGTGATCGCGACCGCGAGCAGGTCGCCGTCGATCGCGAAGCGCTGCTCGGCCTCGCGGGCCGGCTCCCAGCGGATGAGCTCGCGCACGCCCGCGACGGCCGCGACACCGCCGTCGCGCGAGAACGCCAGGAGCTCGTCGCCGGGATCGGGCGGGTTGCGGGCCACGCCCTCGAGCCGGTAGCGCCGCTCCTGCCCGGCGCGCTGGACCACGGCCACGCCGTCCGTCACTTCGCCCGACCAGCCCAGATCGTCCGACACGACGCTCAGCCGCGGCGTCCACGCGATGGGCGGCAGGTCCCAGCGCGCCACCAGCCCCTGCGCAGTGAGCGCCACCAGCTGGCCAGCGTCGGTGAACCCCACCGCCACCACGGCGTCGCCGGCGTCGATCGAGAGCGTCGAGCTGAGCGGCTCGAGCGTCGACGGGCGCGGCTCGGCAAGCGCGCGCAGGTCCCAGATCTTGATGACACCGTCGTTGCCGCCGGTGGCCAGCAGGTGACCGTCGCGCGAAAACGCCCGCGTGATCGAGGTCTCGGTGTGGCCGGCGAGCGCGATCGCCCGCTTCGTGGTCACATCCCAGAGGTGGATGCGGGGATCTCGGTTCTGGGTCCACGCCAGCCAGCGCCCGCCGTCGTCGAACGCGCCGCCGACCAGAGCGGTGTCCGTGGTCGCGACCACGGTGACGCCGGCGGCGTCGCGCACCAGCAACCGGCGGCGGTCGATGAACAGCGCCCGCGAACCGTCGCGCGAGGCCGCGACCGGGACGCCGGGCCCGGTCAGCTCGCGGCCGTCGGCGCGCCAGGCCCGTCGCACGAACACCTCGCCCCGGGCGATGCTGCCGGCAGTGATCAGCCACGAGTACGAGCCGAGCTGGGGCGGAAAGACGCCCGCCGGGGCGACGCCGAGGTCGCGGGTCTGGCCGCTGGCGACCTCGATGCGAACCACGTGATCACCGGCGAGCGCGAACAGCGCGCCGCCGCCGGGCGTGATCGCCAGCGCCCGGGTTCCGTCCGGCACCTTCACCCGGCGATGGACCGGTGGATGACCGCCGTCGCTCTCCGGCAGATCCTGCGGCATCCGCGCCGCCGGCTGGGGCGACCGCGCGTCGGCGAGCGCGATCATGGCGTGCTCGCCCTCGAGCCAGGCGCAGGCCGAGCCGTCGGGCGCCACCGCCGGCGCCTGGGCCGGCCCGATCCCCATGGTGCCGTCGGGCCGGGCCCAGAGCAGATCGTCGAGCGCCGAGGCAAACACGGTGCCGTCGCCGTACACGCCCAGGGACGAGCCGACGGAGCCCATCTGGCCCTGCATGCTGCCCGGCGCATGCGTTAGCGCATCGGCCGCGATCATGCGCGCCTCGCTCAGCCGCGGCGTGCCCGGCGACAGTGTGGCCAGCAGCCGCAGGCTCTCGCCGGGCCTGTCGTCGGCGAGATCGCGGGCGCGATTGATGATGCCCTCGTCGGCGCGCATGACGGCATCGCGGCGCGCGCGCTCGGCCTGGTCGCGCTCGTGGACCGCGGCCTGGCGCGACTGCTCGGCGCGGCGGCCGGCGAGCACAACGCTGCGCACGGCCAGGCTGCCGCCCATCACCGCCGCGGTCAGCGCGACCGCGCCGACGGCCACGGCGGCGCGGTGACGTCGCACCCAGCGCGCGACCAGCTCGCGGGTGGTGTACTCGTGAGCGCCGACCAGGTGGCCACCCTGGAAACGCGACAGCTCGCCGGCCAGCTCGCGCGCGGTGGGATAGCGATCGCCAGGCTCGCGGGCCATGGCCTTGGCCACGATCGCTGCCAGATCGCGCGGCACCGCCGGCACCCGCTCGAGCAGCGGTTTCGGCGGGCCGGCCAGCACCGCGGCCAGGACGTCGGCGCTGCTCGCGCCCGCGTACGGCATCTCGCCGGCGATCAGGTGATAGAGCATCACGCCCAGCGCGTAGACGTCGGCGCGCTCGTCGACCGCCTCGCCCTCGGCCTGCTCGGGCGGCATGTACGCCGGCGTGCCCATCACGGTGCCGTCCTGGGTCAGATCGCCCGAGACCGGCAGCGGCGCGACGTCGGTCGAGATCGGATCGCCGGCGGCGTCGAGATCCTTGGCCAGCCCCCAGTCGATGACGATGGTCTCGCCGAACTCGCCAACCACCACGTTGGACGCCTTGAGGTCGCGGTGGATCACGTGGTGGCTGTGGGCGTAGGCGATGGCGTCGGCCACCGCGAGCACGTGGCGGACCAGCGCAAGGCGCTCGGACAGGGTGGTGGTCGCCTTGATCACCTCGGTCAACGTGCGACCGGTGACCAGCTTCATGGCGTAGAACGGCGCTCCGCCGGCGTCGACCTGGGCCTCGTACACCGGGACGATGGCGGGGTGCTGGAGGCGGGCCGTGATGTGGGCCTCGCGCTCGAAGCGGGCTCGGGCACCCGCGGCGCCCGACGCGAGCTGCTTGACCGCGACCTCGCGCCGCAGTCTCAGATCCTCGGCCCGCATCACCCGGCCCATACCGCCGCGGCCGAGCTCGCCGATCACCCGGTAGCCGGGCAGATCGAACTCGGGCAGCGGCGGCGGTGGCACGCCGGCTGCGGTGGAGCCGTCTTCGCGAACGCGAGCGCTGGGGACCGTCGAGTCGCCAGCGCTGGCGGTCGCGGTGATGCTGGCCGGCCTTGACGGATCGCGTGGCTCGGCCACGCTCCAGCCTGCCACGGAACCCGGCCGGCCGTCAGATCCGGAGGAAGATCGCCAGTCCGCCGAAGACCGCGACCAGGATCACGAGCAGGATGATGAACGTGCGGTTGCTGACGTCGGGGCGTTCCCCCCCGTCGAGGCGGGCCTGCTCCGCCATCCCACGGGTCTCGGTGGCGTCGTCAGGGCGCTCGCCCTTGAGATCCACGCGTGTCATGCCCTGATCATGGCTCACGAGGGCCCCGACGACCAGGTATCCTGCGCCGATGGGGGACCCGACCGACGAGCGCGCCGGCCATGCCCCGGGCGATCGCATCGGTCGCTACGTCGTGAACGGCGAGCTGGGCATGGGCGGCATGGGGGTGGTGCTCGACGCTCACGATCCGGATCTCGATCGCCGCGTCGCCCTCAAGCTGGTGCGCGCCGAGCGGCTCAAGGCCAGCGCGCTCCTGCGCGAGCGGCTGCTGCGCGAAGCCCAGGCCCTGGCCCGGCTGTCTCATCCCAACGTGGTCACGGTCTACGACGTCGGCACCGTGGATGACGGCATCTACGTCGCGATGGAGCACGTGGCGGGACCGACCCTGCGGGCGTGGCTCGACAGCGCGGTCCGCCGCCCCGCCGAGATCCTGCGCGTCCTCGCCGACGCCGGGCGCGGCCTCGCCGCCGCCCACGCCAAGGCGCTGGTCCACCGCGACTTCAAGCCGGAGAACGTGATCCTCGGCGACGACGGTCGCGTGCGCGTGCTCGACTTCGGGCTGGCGTCGTCGGCCACACCGACGGTGCCCACGTCCTCGCCGCCCACCGCCGGATCCGACAGCGCGTTCACCGCCAGCGCGCTCGACACGCCGCTCACCGAGCACGGCACGGTCATGGGCACGCCGCGCTACATGGCGCCCGAGCAGCACCGCGGCCAGGCCGTCGGCGCGCCCGCCGACGTGTTTGCGTTCTGCGTCACGCTCTACGAGGCGGTCTACCGGGCTCACCCCTACGGCCCGCCCGAGCAGCGCGCGCTGCGCCTGCGCACCGGCGAGCTCGATCCGCCGCGCCCGATCGACGGCATGCCGCAGCACGTGCGCACCATCGTGGCCCGGGGGCTGACCCAGGCGCCCGGCGACCGCCCCACTCTGCCCGCGATCCTGCGCGAGCTCGACCGCGATCGCTGGCGCACAGCGCGCCTGGCCGGGATCGCGGTCGCCCTCGTCGCCGGCGCCGCCGGCGGTGCCTACGCCCTGGCCCGCGCCGATCACCCGGCGGCGCCCTGTCAGGGCGCCGAAGCCGCGCTGGCCACCGCCTGGAACGACGCCGGCCGCCAGGCGGTGCGCGCGCGCTTCGGGGCCTCGACCTCGCCCCACGTCGCGGCGCTGACCGATCACGTGATCGCCTCGCTCGACGACTACGGCCGGCGCTGGACCCTCGCCCACCGCGACGTCTGTCGCGCGACTCACGTCGAGCGCGTGCAGTCGACGGCGCTGCTCGATCAGCGCATGGCCTGCCTCGACGCCCGCCGCACCCAGCTCGGCGCCGTCGGCCGGGAGCTCGCCGATCCCGCCAACGCCGGCGCCATCGACAGCGCCATGGCGGCGGTCGGCTCGCTGATCGATCTCGAGGCCTGCGACGACCCCGAGCGCTTCGGGCCGACCGTGGCGTTGCCGGTCGAGCCGGCGCGACGGATCGAGGTCACGGCGATCCGCGCCGAGCTGGCCGCGGCGTCGGCCCGCATCGCGCTCGGCAGCGTGGCCGAGGCCCAGCCCCAGGTGGCCGCGCTGGCCGCGCGCGCTGATGCCACCGGCTTCGTGCCGGTGCGCGCCGAGGCCGCGGACACGCTCGCCTACGCTCGCCTCGAGGCCGGCGACAACGACACTGTCGAGCCGTTGCTGCAGGCGATGATCGTGCTGGGCGCCGAGGCCAGGAACGATCTGATCGTCGCCACCGGCTGGATCGAGCTGGTGCGCCTGCGCGGCACCACCCAGGCCCGCACCGACGAGGCCCTCGCCATGCGCTTCGCCGCCGAGGCCGCCGTGGCCCGCGCCGGCGCGCCGCCGCGGCTGGCCGCCGACTACCAGGTCGCGCTGGCCGAGATCTTCGACACCGCCGGCAACAACCCGGCGTCGCGCACCGCGCAGGAGCAGGTGCTGGCCCTGCGCCGCGCCCACCGCGGCGATCGCCACGTGCAGGTCGCGTCGTCGCTGGTCAACCTGGGCGCGACCCTGTTCGCGATGGGCGAGCTCGACGCCGGCGAGGCCCGCATCCGCGAGGCGCTCGCCATCTACGAGGCCACGGTCGGCGCCGACAGCCCGCGGGTCGCGGTCGCGCTCACCAACCTGGCCCAGATCCACATCCACCGCGGCCAGCTCGATCTCGCCCAGCCGCTGCTCCAGCGCGCCGTCGCCATCAAGGAGCGCGCGCTCGGCGCCGAGCACCGCGGGGTCGGCATCTCGCTCCTGGCCCTGGCCGAGATCGATCTCCAGCGCCAGCGCTACACCGACGCGCTGCCGCTGATCGAGCGCGCCGAGCGCATCCTGCGCGCCAGTCTCGCCGCCGATCACCCGTACGTCGCCACCGCGTCGTCGATCCACGGCCGCGTCCTGGTATGGACGGGACGCTTCGACGAAGGCTGCCCGCGGATCCCGCCGACCCTGCCGGTGATCGTGAAGACCTATGGTCTGGCCGGCGCGGTCGAGCCGCTCATGATCCAGGCCGAGTGCGAGCTCCACGCCGGTCGCCGCGCCGAGGCGGCGAAGGTGCTCGAGCCGTTGCTCACCGCGATCGATCCGGCCACCGACCCCGTCGACGCCGGTCGAGTCCGCGAGGTGCTCGCCCGTGCGCTCGGCCAGCGCTGCGAGCTGCCAGGCGCGCCCACCGTCGTGTTTCGCGAAGGCGCTGCCACGCTCACCCGCTGGGACCTCGACGAACGCGCCGTGCTGTTCTCGCCCACCCTGCCCGACCGGCCGGCCTACCGCGCCTTCCGCGAGGCGATCCGCACCGACGACGCCGAGCTGCGCCGTCCCATCGCCGACCGCGCGCCGCCGGCCAGCGACGGCGAGCGCGAGATGTGGCGACGCGAGGATCACAACGCCGAGCTGGTGCTGTCGGGCAAGGCCGGCGTCTTGCGCCCGGTGCACTGCCTCGAGGCCCTGGTCTTCGAGCCCGAGCGCGAGACCATCGTCGTCGTCCTCCGCCGCACCGACGCGGGCCGGGCGCGGCTGCGCCTCTACGTCGGCGCCTCCGATCAGATGTTCCCGCCCAAGGCGGTCTACGGCACGACAGAGGCCGCCGCCGACGTCACCGCCGGCTGGCACCTCGACGCGGTCCTCCACAACCACACCGTGCAGCGCCGCGGTGATCGCCTCGCCCTGGGCATGCCGACCCTGTCGACGGCCGACGTGAGCCTGTTCTCCGGTCTGGCCGGCGACGCCAAGCTGGCCAGCGCCTGGGTCACCAACGGCGTCTACACCGCCGTGGTCCCGGCCAGCGCGTTCCCGCTCTTTCTCGGCCGCGACTGAAGCTGATTCTTTCGGATAGAAGTGGAACTTTCTACTTCCTAGAGGCAGTTTAGCGTCGGTGAACGCAGGCATGGTCGAGCGTCGTGGCTTGGTGGTTGTCGCCGCGATCATGATGACGTCCGCGCCCGCGAGCGCCCGCGAGCGACTGCTCCACCGCTTCGACGACCTCGGGCACGTCACCGCGCTGGCCCAGGCTGACGACGGTGCGCTGTGGATGGGTACCGCGAGCGGGCTTCGCCGGCACGATGGCCGCGCGTGGGCGCCGGTGAGACACGACCTGATCCGAGGCCGCATCGCGCGGCTCGCGTCTCATCCCGACGGACTGCTCGCGGCCGAAGAGTTCGCGGCCGCCTGGTTGCTTCCGCGCGACGGTGGCGCGCCCCACCGACTGGTCGACGACACCGGCCACGCCTTCGTCGGTCCGATCGGGCTTGCAGTCGGGGACTCGGGTGCGGTCTGGATCGTCGAACAGCGCGGCGTGTGGACCGGAGGCCCCCGAACGCTTCACCGCGTACCGGTCCCGTCGGCCTTGATCGACGAGTTGCCGCGGGTGGTCGCGCTCGCCGCCGACGGTCGCGCCTTCATCGCTACTCGCCGTGGCCTGTGGCGGGTCGCCACCGACGGCACCGCCGAGCGGCTGACCGACGCGGGACCACCAGCGGCGCTGCTCGTCGAGGGCGATGGCGTCCTTCACCTGGCCTGGGATGGGGAGCTCACGCGCTGGCGCGGCGATGCGCTGGCACACGTGTTCGCGCTCGATCCTCGTACGACCCGAGCGCGGCGAGGCATCTCGCTGGCACGGCGCGGCGCCACGTTGTGGGTGGCGTACGATCTGGCGCTGGTCGCGCTGCGGCCTGATCGCGCCCCCGAGATCTTGACCGCGGCCGACGAGATCCCCAGCGGCGGACCGCTCCTGGTCGACGACGAGGGCACGTTGCTGCTGGGCACGTTCCGTGGGTTGCGCCAGTTGCCGGAGCCAGAGACCGTGGCCTACACCGAGGCCGACGGCATGCCATCGGACCACGGCCGTTTCGTCGCCGTGACCGCCGAGGGTGCATGGCTCGCAACCTGGCAGGGCCTCGGCCTGGTGCGGCCCGGCGCATCGCGGGCCACCGCGATCGACGTCCCCGACATGGTGGTGCGGAAACCGATGTGTGTCGACGGCACCGGCCGCCTGTGGAGCGGTGCGGCGCGGCGGCTGTTCCTGCGCGATGCCGGCGTCACGCACCTGATCGACTTCGCCGGCGCCGACTTCCACGACTGCGTCGCCGAGGGCGCCGCGATCTGGATCGGCAGCGACGCCGGTGTGTTCATCATCGATGCCCCCACGACAACGCCCATTCGAGTGGCGACCCCGCCAGGGGACGACGGTGGCGCGCCCCGCGCCGAGCATCTCGCCCTCGATCGGCGCGGGCGGCTGTGGATCGCCCGGGGCGCGGAGGTCTGCGTGGTGGCCCGCACCGCCGCGAACGACGTGACAGCGTGGACGTGTGTCGCCTTGCCGCCTGACCATCGCATCAACGATCTCTGGGCGACACCTTCGAACACGGTGTGGATCGCGACCCGGCCGGGCGGTGTGTTCCGGGTCGTCGGTGGTGGACACCTGCCCATGCGCGTCGAGCCTCTGCCCGGCGTCGCCGGGCTGACCAGTGAGGTGGTGTCGACGCTGGCACCGTCGCCACGCGGCGGTGTGTGGGTCTCGGCGGGTTCCCCGGTGCGCGTGGTCGAGGACCTGGACACCAGCGACGGTTGGCGCGTCGTCGAGCGACCCGGGCCCTGGCAAGGGCTGGTCTCCGCCGGCGTGACCCACGTCGCCGAGATGCGCGCCGGCGATCTGTGGATGGCGTCCTCCGCCGGGTTGATCGCGGTCCCCGTCAGCGCGCGCGGCGGACCACCGTCACCACCGGCGGTCGACATCGTCGAGCTTCGGGGCGAAGGTCGGCCGCTGCCGGCGTCGACCCGGGTCGCCCTGCCGGCCGGTTCCAACGCCATCGAACTCGGCTTCGCGGCGCGGACCCGGCGCGCGCCCGAGCTGGTGCGTTACCGGGTCCGGATCGGTGGCGGAGTCTGGTCGCCGGCACGCACCACCACCGAGCTCCGGCTCCTCGACCTGCCGTCCGGATCTCGGATGATCGAGGTCGCCGCGTCGCTCGACGGCGAGGCCTGGGGTCCGGTGGCGCAGCTCACCGTCGATGTTGCCACGCCCTGGTTTCGTCGCACCTGGGTGTGGCTGGCTGCGGCCCTGCTGGTCGCGGCCGCGCTGGGCCTGGTCCACCGCGCCCGGCTCGCCGCCCACGTGCGGCTGGAGCGCCAGCGCCTGCGCATCGCGATGGACCTCCACGACGAGATGGGCTCGGGGCTGGGCAGCATCAGCGTGCTCGCCGGTGTCGCGAGCGCCGAGCTCGACGCTGACACCGCCGTGCGCCGCGAGGTCGCGACCACGATCGCCGCCACCGCCGCCGACCTCGGCGCCGCCCTCGGCGACATCGTCTGGTCGCTGCAGCGTGGGGCCTGCACGCTCGACGAGCTGGCGCGGCGCCTGCGCACCCGTGCCGCTGCGACCTTCGCCGCCGGCGAGGTCGAGCTCGAGCTCGAGCTCGCCGGCCTTCCGGCGGTGGTGCTGAGTCCGGCCACGGCGCGCGCGGTCCAGCTGATCGGGCACGAGGCGATGCACAACGCCGCCCGCCATGCCCGCGCTCGCAAGGTATCGGTAGGGTTTCGTCCGCAGGCCGATCGACGCTGGAGCCTGTGGATCGAGGACGACGGCGTTGGCCTCGGCGCCGCCGATGCCGGGGACGGCCTTGGCCTCACCAGCATGCGTCGACGGGCCCGCGCCATCGGCGCCAAGCTGACGATCGGCGCGGGCCCTGGCGGCCGTGGCACGCGGGTCGAGCTCCACTTCCGCCTCGACGCCGAAGATCATCGAGTGGTCGAACGGGGCGGACGCGGCGAACGGCGGTGGAGTTGACCGTGCTGCGGGTGGCGCTCATCGAGGACGACGGGCGGTTTCGGCGCAGCCTCGAGCTCCTGTTCCGCCACACGTCGGGCCTGCGGGTGACCGGTAGTTTCGGGGCACCGAGCGCCGCCCTGGCAGCGCTGGCGGCCCACGGGGACGGCGCGCCGTGGGATGTGGCGCTCGTCGATGTAGACCTGCCCGAGACCAGCGGGATCGAGATCGCTCGCCGGCTCAAGGCGCGTCACCCGGATCTCGCCGTGCTGATGCTGACCGTGTTCGAAGAGCCGGCCACGATGTTGCAGGCGATCTGCGCCGGCGCCGACGGCTACCTGCTCAAGCGGACGTCGGCGCCAGAGCTGATCGCGGCCGTGCGCGCGGCCGGCCACGGAGGGGCACCGCTGACCGCGCCGGTCGCGCGCGTCGTGCTGGACCTGGTGCGGCGCATCGGCGGTGGCGGTGGCGGCGCCTCCCCGGCGCGGATCGAGCTCTCGGCGCGCGAGCGCGCGGTCCTGCGCTGCCTGGTCGATGGCCACACCTACCAGGAGACCGCCAGCGCACTCGAGGTTCAGCTCGACACCGTGCGCAGTCACGTCCGCAGCCTCTATCGCAAGCTTCACGTCCACAGCGCGACCGAGGCCGTAGCGCGCGCCGTCCGCGATCAGCTGGTCTGACTCACATCATCATGCGATGCCCGAGCGGCGTCGCTGCTCGTAGGTTGGCGGCCACACGGTGAGCACGAGAGGCCGCGATCACGGACCACCATCCCGGCGACTTCGTCGATCGCGACCGCGCCCACCGAGGAGGACTCCATCCATGCTACGGAACCAACGAACTCTGTGCGGCGCCGCCGTGTTCTTCGTCACCGCCCTGGCGACCGCGACGCCGGCGCTGGCACAGCGGACCGGGTATCAGCCGCTTCCGGCCGACAGCAACATCGGCAGTGCGCGCTGGACGTTCTACCAGGCCCTCGGCGACACCTTCCGCAACCAGCACGCGCTCGACCGTGCCGCCCGCTACTGGGACTGGTTGAAAGGAGATCTGAGCATCTCGAAGCGCGCCCTGGCCCAGGCCAGCAGCAGCTACAACTCGGCGACCAGCTGGACCGGCAGGCACTGCGTCACGCCCGTGAAGGACCAGGGGAACTGCTCCTCGTGCTGGGCCTTCGCCACGACCGCCGCCATGGAGTCGGCGTACTGCATCGAGGACGGCAGTCGGCACGACGCTGCCGAGCAGAGCTTGCTCGAGTGCCGGGCGGTGACCAGGACCGCGGACCGCTGCGGCACCGGCAACAACCTCAACGAAGCGTTCGACATCATGCGGCGCAACGGGATCGATCAGGAGGCGCGGAGTCCCTACAACACGACGACCTTCACGGCCTGCAAGTCGGCCAAGATCGGTCAGGTCTTCTACGGCATCGATGCTGCGCAGTACCTGGCCATCCCGGCCGGCCAGACCCAGCCGGCCGTGGCCGACATCAAGCGCGCGATCGTCGACGCCGGGGCCGTCACGGTTGCGCTCGAGGTCACGGCCAAGTTCAACAGTTACCTGGCTGGCACGCCGATCGTGACCACCGCGCAGGATCTGCGGACCCCACTCGGAGGCCACGTGGTGACCATCGTGGGCTGGTCCGACACGCTCGGCGCGTGGCGGATCAAGAACTCATGGGGCACCACCGGCAACTGGGGCGCCCGCGACGGCGGCTTCGCCTGGCTGACCTATGGCGACCTGGCGGTGCAGCCATCCTCGTACGCCTACGTGACGCCGCAGAACAAGACCTACGACTGGTCGACGGCCGTTCGCCTCTTCGCCGAGCTCGCGGTCAAGGTCAGCGTCAACCCGCCGCTCTGGATCCAGAACCCCCTGGTGCAGTTCCCGACCTCCCTCGGCTTCCCGAAGCGCCGACAGACCGTTCTCGAGGGCATGCAGTGGGCGATCGACAACAACCTCCTGAGTCGGACCCTGGTCGCGACCTGGCCGTCCGACCTCCGCAGCCGGTTGCACTGAGGTCGATATGAACCTCCCGCGTTCACCCTGGGCCATCGTCCTGCTCATCGTGCTCGGCTGTGGCGGGCCGCGCGCGCGCGAGGCCTCCAACCCGCCGGAACTGGCCGAGATCGGCGCGGCCGCTTGCGCCCTGGCCGGCGGCACGTGCGATCGAGGGACCGCGGGCAGCGTGGTGATCGACAGCATCACGTGTGACCCGAAGCAGCCGCAGGTCTCGTGCCATCGGGCGGCCACCGACTGCGGCGAGGTCGCCGCGCTTCGGTGTTGCGCGATCGCCAACGGCAAGCCGACCGCGACCGTCGCGACCTGCGATCGGGGTTATCCGACCTGCTCGACGGCCAACGGCGAGTGGCTCACGTCGGGCGAGTGCGTCGAGCCGACGCGACGTCTGGCGTTGCCGACCGAAGATCTGCCGTCGCGGTGGACCGGCGCGGTCAGCGTGCGGGACGCGACCCGCTGGGCGTGTGCCCAGGCGGGCGGCGTGACCGCGCCGGTCGACCAACCTTGCCCGGGCCTGCGGCTGCCCTTCGCGCAACTGGGGCGCGAGAGCTGCTGCGCGCCGGCCTCGGCGTGTCCCGACGCGGTCCCCGACACCGAGTGTTGCGACCACCTCGGAACGGTCACGCCCAAGCGTTGCCTCGACAGCCGGCGGGCGTGTGACGCGATCTCGCTCCAGCTGGGCACCGTGCGCGAAGTGGCAACCGGCACGTGCGCGCCGTTCGCCCCGACCATGCCCGACTACTGAGGGCCGCGACTGAGTACAATCGGTCCATGCGCCGGATGTCCCTGCTCGTGGCCGCGACGACGTTTGCGGCCGGATGCGGCGGCGGCGGGCCACTCGACGGCGACGGCGGCGGCGACCCCGACGCCGCGATCGATCCGACCGCCGAGGTGTTCGACCCCGACACGATCGACACCTACGAGCTGACGCTGTCGCCGGCGTCGATCGCGGCGCTCGCCGCCGATCCGAGGACCTACGTCCGCGGCGACCTGCGGGTCGGCACCTACGCGCTGACCAACATCGGCGTGCGCCTCAAGGGCGAATACAACTTCCGTCCGCTCGACCGCAAGGCGGCGTTCAAGCTCAAGTTCGACGAGTTCGTCGGCGGCCAGACCTTCCACGGCCTCAAGCGGCTGACCCTCAACAACTCGCTCGAGGACACCTCGTGGGTCGCCGAGCGCCTGACCTACCACTGCTTCCGAGCCGCCGACCTGCCGGCGCCGCGGGCCGCGTCGGCCTGGATCACGGTCAACGGCGAGCCGTACGGGCTCTACGTCGCGCTCGAGACCGAGGACAAGCGTTTCCTGGCCCGCTGGTTCACCGACGACTCGGGCAACCTCTACGAGGAGGGCATGGAGGATCTCCTCCCCGGCAACGAGGCGTCCTTCGATCTCGAGACCAACGAGGCCGCCAACGATCGATCGGACCTGACCGCGCTCTTCGCCGCCATCGCCACCGCCGGCGACGCGACGTTCCTGGCCGATCTGGCCGCCACCCTCGACGGCCCCGAGTTCCTGCGCTTCTGCGCGTACGAGGCCGCGGTCTCGCAGTGGGACGGCTACTGCCAGACCCGGTTCGGGCCCAACAACTTCCGCCTGTACCACGACCCGTCGACCGGCCACTTCCACTTCATCCCGTGGGGCATGGACATGTCGTGGAAGCCGTACGAGGCGACGCCGCTCGATCCCTACGACGCCCGCACCGTCTTGTTCCGGGGTTGCCTGGACAGCGCGTCATGCCGCGACGCGTACGCGGTCGAGGTCCGCGCCGCCGCCGATCACCTCGAGTCGCTGAACCTGCCCGCGCTGGTCGACGCCTGGGGTGATCAGGTCCGCCCCCTGGTCGCCGCCGATCCCAGGAAGGAGGTCGACCTCGACCGCTTCGAGGAGACCCTGGCCGAGGTCCGCGCCCGCGCCGTGGCTCGCCCGGCCGAGCTCCGGGCCGCGCAGCCGTGAGCGAACATGCCTGAGGTGGTGTTCGCCCGCGACGGGCTCACCGTGGTGGGGCGGTGGCTCGCCGAGCGTGGCGCCCGCCACGCCCTGGTGCTGGCGCCGCCGAGCAAGCGCCACGTCGACCGCCTACGGGCCGCGCTCGAGGCGGCGGGCCTCGCCGTGTCGGTGTTCGACGGCGCGCGGGTCCACGTGCCCCGCGAGGTGCTCGACGCGGCCAGCGCGCGGCTCGCCGAGACCGGCGCCGACGCCATCGTCGCCATCGGCGGAGGCGCCGCGGTCGGACTGGGCAAGGCGCTGCGCCTCCACACCGACGTGCGCTGGGTCGCGGTGCCCACCACC
>SXJR01000351.1 GCA_005779305.1 Myxococcales bacterium | reverse complement strand
CGACTGTGAGCACGACGGCGGCGATGCCGGGCAAGGTCAGGGTGGCGCGGAACATGGCCATGATCGCGAGCATCATCAGGATGTTCACGCCCACCGCCACGATGGCGATGGTCCCCGACCACCTGTAGATGCCGACCATCATGAAGATGACCAGGATGATGCCGAGGCCGAACGAGAGCTGGGCCTTGTCGACGGCGTCACGGCCCAGGGTGGGACCGAGCTCGGCGACCTGCTGCTCCTGGAGCGGAGCCGGCAACGAGCCTGTGCGCAGCACGTTGACCAGGTCGAGGGCGTCGCGCTCCTGGGTGCGAGGATCCGAGCCGCCCATGGTGATCGTCGAGCGGCCCTGGCGGATGGCGCCCTGGATGGTGGGCGCCGAGGCGACCACGTCGTCCAGAATGATGGCCATCTTCTTGCCGACGTTCTCGCCGGTCAGATCGCCGAAGATGCGGCCGCCGAGGCGGCTGAACTCGACCGCGACCTCGGGCCGCAGCGTGTTGGGATCGTAGGAGACCTCGGCCTTGGACACGCCGGACCCGGTCAGGCGCACCGCGCGGTCGAGGTAGTAGGTGCGCCAGAACGGCCGCTTGTCGGCGTTCTCGCCCACCGAGTCGGGGTAGACCAGCTCGAAGGCGAGCTGGCCGTCGGGCGGCGTCATGAAGGCGATATCGGCCTTGGCCAGGTCCTCGAGGTAGCGCTCGATCACGCGCCGGCCGGTGACCTTGCAGCGGACCTTGCCGTCCTTCTCGGGCAGGTCGCGACGGTAACAGCCGCTCTTGCGGGCCTCGTCGACGGTGAACGACTCGTCGCGGTCGTAGGCCTTGAGGTAGCTGTCGAAGAACTCCTTGCCGCTCTTCTCGTGGGCCCACCCGTCGGGATGGCCGGTGATGCCGAGCGCCACGGCGGCGGGGTCGGGCTTGCTCACGTGCTGGTACAGCCCCGACATCCACGGCGAGCCGTCGGCGACGATCTTGAACTCGAGCTTGGCGGTGCGGGCGATCAACTCCTTGATGCGCCCGATGTTGTCGGCATCGAGGCCAGGCAACTCGACGATGATCTGGTCGTCCTTCTCGATGACGGTCGGCTCCGACACCCCGCGGGCGTCGATGCGCTTCTTGATGGTGCCGACCGCCTGCTTGAGCGCGCTCTTGCGCACGCCGTCGGCGAACTTCGACGAGATGCGCATGCACAGCGACTTCGCGAGCGGGCCCTCCTTGGGGCACGGCATGTTGGTGATCACGTCGCCGTAGCGCGACGAGAGCAGCTTGTAGACCTCGTCGTTCTTGGCCGGGTCCTCGAGCGTGACGGCGATGGCGCCGGGCGCGATGCCGGGGGTCGCGGAGCGGCCAGCGATGTCCTTCTCGGCCAGCTCGGCCTCGATGTCACGCTTGAGCTCGGAGGCCTTGTCGTCGACCGCCTTGTCGAGCGCGATCGAGTAGGTGAACTGGGCGCCGCCCTGGAGGTCGAGGCCCAGCGTGATCTTGTTCTCGAAGAAGAACCACGACGGGATGCGCTGGTTCTCGACGAAGGTCGGGACCAGGTACAGAGCGCAGTAGATGACGATGGCGGCGAAGCCGAAGCTTCGCAGTCGGAGGCTACGATCCATGGAGAAACCTCGGAGAGATCAGGCGGCCTTGTCGGCCTTGGTCTCGCCGGCAGCAGACGGAGACCACTTGTTCTCGATGTAAGCGCGGGGCACGCGGACGCGGACCTTCTCCTGGATCTCGAGCACGACGACGTCGGTGCCCTGGGTCCCGGTGATCTTGCCGATGATGCCGCCGCGGGTGATCACGGTCTCACCCGTGCCCAGCTTGTTGAGCAGCTCCTGATGTTCCTTCTGCTTCTTCACCTGCGGGCGGATCAGCAGGAAGTAGAAGACCACGAACATCAGGCCCATCATGATGAGTGGAGAGAGGGCGCCCATGACACAGCTCCGTCGGTTGGCGATTCGGCGAGATTTCCGAAAAGTTGTGGGTAAGTAGCACCCGCCGCAGTGGGGGTCAAGCGGGCCGATCGGGCGGGTGACCCTCGGAAAGGATGCGTTCTCGCAGGGTTCGCATGTGGCGGGCGTAGAACGTGAGGTTGTGAAGGGTTGCCAGGCGGCTATAGAGGAGCTCGCCGGCCATGTGGAGATGTCGCAAGTAGCCGCGGGAGTGGCTGCGGCAGGTCTCGCAGGGACAGGCGTCGTCGACGGGTCCGGGGTCGGCCCGGAACTTCGCGTTGGAGATGGTGATCTTGCCGTCCGACGTGAAGAGGTATCCGTTGCGCGCGTTCCGCGTCGGCATCACGCAATCGAACATGTCGACGCCGGCGGCGACGCCGTGGGCGAGATCGGCTGGCGTGCCCACGCCCATCAGGTAGCGCGGGCGATCGAACGGCAGGGTGTGGGCGAAGGCGTCGAGCACCCGGTACATCTCGGGGATGGGCTCGCCGACCGAGAGGCCGCCGAGGGCGATGCCGTCGAAGCCGAGGGCCACGATCTCGGCGGCGTGGGCGGTGCGGCGATCGACGTCGGTGCCGCCCTGCACGATCCCGAACAGCGCCTGCCCGGCCGGGCGCGGGGCGGCCTTGCAGCGCGCGGCCCAGGCGGTGGTGCGCCGCATCGCGGTGTCGTGCTGCTCGGCGGTCGCGTCGCCGGGCGGACACTGATCGAACACCATGGCGATGTCGGAGCCGAGCACGCCCTGGATCTGCATCGAGATCTCGGGCGTGATGCGGTGGCGCGAGCCGTCGAGGTGACTCTGGAAGGTGGCGCCGTCGTCGTCGATCTGGTTGATGCCGGCCAGCGAGAAGACCTGGAAGCCGCCCGAGTCGGTGAGGATGGGACGGTCCCAGGCGGCGAAGCGGTGGAGGCCGCCGAGCGCGGCCATGGTCTCGAGGCCGGGCCGCAGGTAGAGGTGGTAGGTGTTGCCGAGGATGATCGCGGCGTCGAGCGGCGGCGCGCGCAGCTCGCCGGCGGTCATGCCCTTGACCGTGCCCTGGGTGCCGACCGGCATGAACACCGGCGTCGGGATGTCGCCGCGCGGGGTATGGAGGACGCCGGCGCGGGCGTGGCCGAGCACGCGCAAGATCTCGAACGAGAAGCCGGGGGTGGGGAGCTGGACGATCATCGCCGGGATCCGGTGAGCAGCATGGCGTCGCCGTAGCTGAAGAACCGATACGCGCCGGCGACGGCGTGAGCATAGGCGTCGCGGACGCGATCGATGCCCGCGAACGCGGAGACCAGCATGAGCAGGGTCGACTCGGGCAGGTGGAAGTTGGTGACCAGGTGATCGACGACGCGGAACTCGAAGCCGACGCCGGGGCGGATGAAGAGCTCGGTGGTGCCCGGCCCGACCGCGACCCGGCGCGGCGCGACCGCCGCCGACTCGAGCGTCCGCACCACCGTGGTCCCGACCGCGACCACCGGCCGTCCCGACGCGACCAGCGCGGCAGTGGCCTCGGGCACGTCGTAGCGCTCGTGGTGCATCACGTGCGCGGCCAGATCGTCGTCGCGGACCGGCGAGAACGTGCCCAGCCCGACGTGCAAGGTCACCGTCGCCAGCGTCGCCCCGCGCGCCGCGATCGCGTCGAGCACCGCCGGCGTGAAGTGCAACCCGGCCGTCGGCGCCGCCACCGCCCCCGGATCGCGCGCGAACAACGTCTGGTACCGCTCCCCGTCCTCCACCCCGGGCCCACCTCCTCGCTCGATATAGTGCGGTAACGGCAACTCCCCCACCCGCTCCAGGAACGCGTTCACATCCCCATCCACCCTCACCGTCACGTTGTCCGAGTCTCGGCGAGTCGAAGGACGCACGACAACAACCCGCTCCCCTCCCCGCTCCGTCACCAGCTCCATGCCATCCCTCAATCCCTTCAGCGGCCGCGCCAGGCACGTCCACCCGCCCTCGACACCCGCCGCCGGCTCCACGAAGAACAGCTCCACCGCGCCACCGGTCGCCGCCTTGCGCGTCCGCACCCGCGCCGGCACCACCCGCGTGTCGTTCACCACCACCACCGCGCCCTCGGGCAACAACGCCGGCAGCTCCACGAACCGACGATCCTCCACCGACGACTCACGCACCACGAGCAACCGCGCCCCATCCCGGCGCTCGGCCGGATGCTGGGCGATGAGCTCCGCGGGCAGCTCGTAGTGGTAGTCGCTTCGCCGGAACAAGCCGCCGATGGGTACATCCCGGCGCGACCATGTGCAACCCGGGGCGGCTGGCGTCCTCTATAGTGGGCCCGCATGCGCCTTCGCGCCCTGCCCGCCGTCTGTGTTTCCCTGGTGCTCGCCGCCACCACCGCCGCGGCCGACTCCTCCCAGACCGTCGACGTCGACGGCGACGGTAAACCCGACCAGGTCCGCATCGAGGCCCCGGGCGCGGTGGTGATCGAACGCACCGGCGGCGGCGGCGCCTTCGTACCGTTCGGCCTGACCGGTCCGCTGCTCGGTCACACGCTCACCATCGGGGGCAAGGGCCGGCCCTACGTGGTCGCCACCGCGCAGATCGGTGCCGGCATGGAGGCCGTCGCTCTGCGCTGGGACAAGGGCGCGATGCGCGAGGTCTGGCGCGGTCCGGTCGGGCCCGCCGGTGACGACGGCGAATACGAGGTGTGGATCGAGGCGCGCCCGTCAGGGCTGGTGCGCTGGCAGCACCGCCGCGATCTCGATCGCTGTGACGGCCAGCCGGTCGAGCTGTTCCGCGAGGGCTGGGACGAGAGCTCGCGCTCGTTCAAGCCGGCCCGGCCGAGTGTCCGGTTCCCGGACGGCATGACCGAGGTCAAGGCCGCCCCGGGCGCCGCGCTCGGCACCGGCTGGTACCGGGTCGCCGGCGCCACCACCGCGGCCGGCGCCGGCGACGCCAGCCAGCTGGTCGCGCCCCGCGCGCTCGGCGACGGCGATCCGGCCACCGCCTGGCGCGAGGAGCGCGGCGCCGATCAAATACGAACTCT
>SXJR01000350.1 GCA_005779305.1 Myxococcales bacterium | reverse complement strand
CCGCCTTGCCGCCGCCGCCGCCGCTGCCCGCCATCTGATCGAGCAGCGACTCGGCTGACTCGCCGCGCACGACCTTGTCGGCGACCGCGTCGGCGTGGTGCTCGTAGCGATCGCCGGCCTGGCCGACGCCGCCCTTGAGGGCGACGCCGGCGCGCTGCTGCACCACGTGCGCGGCCTCGTGGGCGGCGGTGTGGAGCGACGGCGCGCCGCCGAAGGCGACCTGATCACCGACGGCGAAGGCCTCGGCGCCCATGGCGCTGGCGCCGGCGGCGGCCTGGTTGTCGGTGTAGGCGCGCACCGACGAGACGTCGTGCTTGCCGAACAGGGGCTGGATCGTGTCGAGGTGGGGCAGCCGGCCGGCGGAGCCGCTGGTGCCCTGCTCCGCCGCCATCCACGGCGTGGGCTTGTCGTCCGGGAACAGGGCCGAGCCCTTGGCCTGGACCTCGCCGCCGTACGCCTGGATGAAGCCGTAGGTCTCCATCGGCGCGACCGGGCCGGCGTCAGCCTTCGCCTTGCGCTGCACCGGCAGGTGCTGGGTCAGCGTCACCGCGCCGGGCTTGGTGCCAGTCTGATAGATCTCGCCGGGTTCCTCGAACGGATCGCGGCGCCGCTGGTCACGCATGTCGAACATTGTACGGCCGACGACACCCGTGCCTTCCCTTGCCAGGCAAACTGTGCGAATGCAATCTCTACTGCATCTACGCAACTATTGAGGTGATTCAGCAACAACGTGAGTTCCCGAACCGAGTGATTTCAACAGGATCTACATGTGGGCAGGTGTGGCCCGCCAGTTGCTGATGGAACGGTCACCATGTCGAACCGCTTCCTCGCCATCCTCTCCTCGCTCGCTCTCGCCTCGGTCACCGCCGCCTGCGCCACCGAGGACGACCTCGCCGACAACGGCGACCTCACCTCGATCGAGGAGAACTCGTGGGGCGACCTGTCGTCGCGCCCCTCGGTCGAGCTGTGGAAGAGCCCGGACGGCAAGTTCCGCTTCCACCTGCTCGAGAAGAGCCAGGAGATCGTCTTCACCTCGCAGGGCTACTCGAGCCGCACCAGCGCGCTCAACGGCCTGCTCTCGGTGCTCGACAACGGCAAGCTCGCGGCCCGGTACTCGGTGCAGACCGCCGCCGACGGCGGCAGCTACTTCAACCTGCTCGCCGCCAACAAGGCGGTCATCGCGACCAGCGAGGTCTTCGCCACCGCCGCCGAGGCCCAGGCCGAGGTCACCAAGGCGCTCAACAACGTGACCGCCTACCAGAAGGCGTGGGACACGGCCGCCGGCGCCCGCTTCGCCGTCAAGCAGGACAGTGCGGGCCAGTTCTACTTCAACCTCCACGCCCGCAACGGCGCGGTGCAGCTGACCTCGCAGAAGTACTCGACCAAGGCCGCCGCGCTCAACGGCGCGTTCTCGACCGCCGAGAACGGCCTGTCCAAGCCCCGCTACGTGGTGCTCTCGACCCAGTCGGGCTCGGGCTACTACTACAACCTGACCGCGACCAACGGCCAGGTCATCGCGACCAGCGAGGTCTACGCGACCAAGGCCTCGGCCGAGCGCGGCCGCGACTCGGTCATCGCCCTCCTGCCCGTCGTCCCGCTGCTGTGATGTTTCCGCTGTCACTCATCGTCAGCGTGGGCCGTACGACGAAGCGACACCCCCCGGCGGCGAAGCAGCCGGTACAGGGTGACCGGATCGACCCCCGCCGCAGCCGCAGCCTTCCGGACATTGCCCCGGTGCTCGGCGAGAAGATCGACCAGATACCGACGCTCCAGGGGAGCGAGCCACTGCTCGCGGAGCGTGCGTAGGGAAGGGCGAGCGGCCAGGCGCGGGGAGCGCTTGGCCGCACTGGCGTTTTCGGACCTCGGATCGGCGCCGTCGCCGCGACGGAACGGTCCCGGGAGATCGTCGGGGCCGAGCTCGTCGCCCACGCACAGGATGACGGCGTGCTCGATGGCGTTGCGCAGCTCGAGCACGTTGCCGGGGTAGTCGTAGGCGGCGAGGCGAGCCATGGTCGCGGGCCCGATGCGCGGGGCCGGCTTGCCGTGGCGGGTGGCGGTCTGCTCGACGAAGACCGAGGCCATGACCTCGAGCTGATCCTTGTAGCGGCGCAGCGGCGGCAGCTCGAGCGACATGACGCCGAGGCGGTAGAAGAGATCGTCGCGGAACGTGCCCTTGGCGACCATGGCCTCGAGGTCGCGGTTGGTGGCGCAGATGAGGCGGACGTCGACGCGCTGGGGCGCGGCGTTGGAGCCCAGGGGCTGGACCTCGCCCTGCTCGACCGCGCGCAGCACCTTGGCCTGGAGCGCCACCGGCAGCTCGCCGACCTGGTCGAGGAAGAGGGTGCCGCCGTCGGCCTTCTGGAACTCGCCGAGCTTGTCGAAGGTGGCGCCGGTGAAGGCGCCGCGGCCGTGGCCGAAGAGGATGCTCTCGAGCAGGGTCTCGGGGATGGCGGCGCAGTTGACGGTGACGTAGGGCTTGTCGGCGCGGCGGCTGGCACCGTGGATGGCGCGCGAGACCAGATCCTTGCCGGTGCCGCTCTCGCCGCGGACCAGGATGGGCGCGTTGGTCGGCGACGCCAGCTCGATGCGGCGCTCGACCTCGCGCCACTCCGGCGACAGGCCGCCGATCAGGAACGGCCGGCCGGTCTCCTCGCGGCTCTGGCGGTCGGCCTGGCCGCGGCGCACGAACGGCGCGGCCGCGGTGGCCAGCTCGACCAGCACGCGCAGGGTGTCCTTCGAGAACTGATCGGCGGCGCGGGTCGACACCGTGATCACGCCGATCGGCTTCTTCTGCCAGCGGATGGGCGCGGCGGCGATCGAGCGCACGTCGAGGAGGTAGCGGGTGTAGTGCTCATCCTTGGCGCTGTCGCGGCACAGGTAGGGCTCGCCCTCCTCGAAGGTGTGGAGCGCGATGCCGGCCTTGCGACCTGGCATCAGGACCTGATCGGGGAGCGTGACGGTGAGGCCCTCGGCGATGTGGTGGGTGAGGACCAGGCCGCCGGCCTTCTTGTCCCAGAGGAAGAGGGCGCCGTGGGTGGCGCCGGTGGCGGTCAGGGCCCGCGTCATCAGCTCGCGCTCGACGGCCTCGGGCCGCGCCTCCGAGAGCGCGCGCTCGAGCTCGGCGGCGGTCACGCCAGCGACGGTAACACGAACCCGCCTCGCCCCTTCCCCGCGTGGTACGAGACGGCATGAGCCGGATCTATCGCTCGCTACCGCCGAAGGGCACGCGCCTGGCCATCGCCTTCTCGGGCGGGCTCGACACGCGGTGCGCCGTGGCGTGGCTGACCGAGCAGGGCATGGACGTGCACGGTTACACCGCCGATCTGGCCCAGCCCGACGAAGCCAGCACCGCCGACATCCCGCCCATCGCGCTCGAGCACGGCGCCAAGGCGGCCAAGCTGCTCGACTGCCGCGAAGCGCTGGTACGCGAGGGCCTGGTCGCGATCCAGTGCGGCGCGTTCCACCTGTCGGTGGGCGGCAAGAAGTACTTCAACACCACGCCGCTCGG
>SXJR01000349.1 GCA_005779305.1 Myxococcales bacterium | reverse complement strand
GCAGAGGCGCCATGAAATGAGCCGTCTGTCGTTCCGCTTCAAAAAGGTCGAAGCAGCGCTTCAGATCGTCCAGTGCCAGCATGTGCAAGCACGCGATCCGATTTTGGCGCCACCTCAGGACGAGCTTACCGCGCTTATCAACCGAGTCATCACCTCCAGAATGGACGACCATGCCCGGATCGCCGAACACTTGACCGCGCGTGAGGCACCGCTCCTGATCAATGCCGTTACGACAACGAGGGCTACATGAACACCGGCGTGCAACGGTCGAGCGCGACCCCACCCGCCGCGAGCACCACCACCACCCCGGCGAGCGGCCCCGAGCGCGGCAACACGTTCGGCACCGGCAAGAGCCTGCCGCTCCTGGCCATGGCCCATGGCCTGCCGTACGTCGCCACCGCCACCGTCGCCGATCTCCACGATCTCGAGGCCAAGGTGACCCGGGCGATGAGCATGCACGGCGCCCGCTACCTCCACGTGCTGGTGCCGTGCCCGCTGGGCTGGGGCCATCCCACCGACGAGACCATCGCCATGGCCAGGCTCGCCGCCGCGTGCGGCCTGTTCCCGGTGTTCGAGGCGGTCGACGGCGAGCTCGCGTCGTCGACGCCGATCCGCCGCCAGGTCCCGGTCGAGGACTACCTGCGCGGCCAGAAGCGCTTCGCGCACCTCTTCGACCAGGCGGGCGTCGATCCGCGGCTGGCCCGCCTGCAGGCGCTCGCCGACCGCAACATCCGCCGCTTCCGCCTGCTCGGCCCCGACGCAGGAGCCCGGCCGTGAAGAAGCCGTTCGCGATCACGCTCGATCCCGGCTCGAGCCGGCACAACCACACCGGAACCTGGCGCAGCCAGCGCCCGGTCTACGTCGATCGGTTGCCGCCCTGCAACGCGACCTGCCCGGCCGGCGAGAACATCCAGCACTGGCTGTTCCACGCCGAGAGCGGCGACTACCGGGCGGCGTGGGAGGCGATCCTCGCCGACAACCCGCTGCCCGCGATCATGGGCCGCGCCTGCTACCACACCTGCGAGACTGCCTGTAACCGGGCGGCGCTCGACGAGGCGGTGGGCATCCACGCGATCGAGCGGTTCCTCGGCGATCTCGCGATCCGCCACGGCTGGCCGGCACCGCCGCCGGCGCCGCCGACCGGCAAGCGCGTGCTCGTGGTCGGCGCCGGCCCCAGCGGCCTTTCCGCCGCGTACCACCTGGCTCGGCTCGGCCACGCCGTCACCTTGCGCGACGCCATGCCGCGGGCCGGCGGGATGATGCGCTATGGCATCCCGCGCTACCGCCTGCCCCGCGACATCGTCGACGCCGAGATCCAGCGCATCGTCGAACTGGGCGTGACCCTGGAGCTGGGCGTCCGCGTCGACGATCTGCCGGCGGCCATGGCCGCCGGAGGATTCCACGCCTGCTTCGCGGCGGTCGGCGCCCACCTGGCCAAGCGGGTCGAGATCCCCGCGCCCGACGCCAGCAAGATCCTCGACGCGATCGGCCTGCTCCGCCAGTTCGAGCAAGGCGGCGACGCGCCGCTGCTCGGCCGCCGCGTGGTGGTCTACGGCGGTGGCAACACCGCGCTCGACGTGGCCCGCACCGCGCGCCGGATGGGCGCCGCCGACGCCGTCATCGTGTACCGCCGGACCCAGGCCCAGATGCCGGCCCACGAGGAGGAGCTGCGCGAGGCGCTCGAGGAGGGCGTGCAGATGCGCTGGCTGTCGACCGTCAAGGAGCTCGGCGACGGCGAGATGACGATCGAGAAGATGACCCTGGACGCCGCCGGCAAGCCGGTCCCCACCGGCGAGCTCGAGACCATCGCCGGCGACATGCTGGTGCTCGCGCTGGGACAGTCGGTCGATCTGACGCCGCTGCGCGCCGTTCCTGGGGTCCGCTTCACCGCCGACGGTTCGGTCGAGGTCGGCCCGGACCTGATGACCGGACACCCCGGGTTGTTCTGCGGCGGTGACATGGTGCCGGCCGAGCGGACCATCACGGTCGCGGTCGGGCACGGCAAGAAGGCGGCTCGCCACGTCGACGCCTGGCTGCGCGGCGAGGGCTACGCGGCGCCGGCCAAGCCCGGGCTGGCCAGCGCCGAGCGTCTCAACACCTGGTACTACAGCGACGCCGAACGCGTGGTGCAGCCGCAGCTCGAGATGGCCCGCCGCCAGGGCACCTTCGAGGAGGTCCACGGCGGCCTCGACGAAGCGACCGCGCTGTTCGAGGCGCGCCGCTGCCTGTCGTGTGGCACCTGCGTCGAGTGCGACAACTGCTTCGGCGTCTGCCCCGACAACGCGGTGATCAAGCTGGGGCCCGGCCGCCGTTTTCGCATCGACCTCGACTTCTGCAAGGGCTGCGGCCTGTGCGCGAAGGAGTGTCCGTGCGGTGCGATCGACATGATCCCCGAGGAGATCTGAGATGGGAAGGTCCAGCAAGAAACCCGCCCGGCAGGCCACTCGCGATCGCCGTTGGATCTACCGGCTCGATCAGCTCGGCAAGGTCGAGAAGCGTTGCCCGACCTGGGACGACGTCAAGGACCTGCTCGGCGGCAAGGGCGACAACCTGG
>SXJR01000348.1 GCA_005779305.1 Myxococcales bacterium | reverse complement strand
CGGGACGATGCTCGGCACGTGCTGCGCCATCGTCATGGACTCCTCGGTCAACATGGTCGAGGCCTCGCGCAACCTGATGAAGTTCTACCACCACGAGTCGTGCGGTCAGTGCACGCCGTGCCGTGAAGGAACGGGCTGGCTCGAGAAGGTCTCGCGCCGCGTCGCCTTCGGGGAGGGCAAGCCCGGCGATGTCGAGCTCCTGGGCTCGATCGCTCACGGGATCGCCGGCAACAGCATCTGCGCCCTGGGCGAGGCCGCGGCCTGGCCCATGATGGGCTTCCTGACCAAGTTCCGCGGCGAGTTCCTCGCCAAGATCAAAGGAGCGGCAGCATGAGCGGCAATATGCGCGCGCGCGCCGTCACCGTGCTGGCCACCTTCGTCGGTGTACTGGCGCTGGCCCTGGCCCTCGTCGTCGGCAGCAGCGGCAGCGTCGTCACCGACGCCTCGGCCCAGCCCGGCCCGACCGCGGTCAAGCCGCCGCCCCGTTCGGCCACGCCGGCCGGCAAGGGCGTCAGCGATCGCGACGTGGTCACCAAGCAGGCCGAGGCCGGCAAGCCGGCCGCCGGCAAGCCCAAGACCCGCCCCGGCATGGCGATCGCCTTCTGGCTGTTCGCCGCGATGTCCGTGGCCGGCTCGGTCTTCGTCATCACCCGCAGGAACCTCATCACCGGCGTGATGGGCATGGTCGGCACCTTCTTCGCGCTGGCCGGGCTCTACATGTTGCTCTACGCCCACTTCCTCGCCGTCATCCAGATGCTGGTCTACGCGGGCGCCAGCATGGTGCTGTTCGTCTTCGTCATCATGATCCTCAACAAGCCCGAGGACGAGCCGTACGCGACCACCGGCAAGGCCGGCAAGGCCGTGGCCGGCGTGGCCATGGCCTACCTGGTCTACCGCCTGGCCAGCGTCCTGCTCTCGGTCGACTCGACGGTGACCGCGCCCCAGCTGGCGGCGCCGGCCGCGACCTCGCAGGGCTACGACTGGGGCTCGACCGCGGCGGTCGGCTGGAACCTCTTCAACGAGTACCTGTTCCCGTTCGAGGCCGTGTCGATCCTGCTCCTGGTTGCGGTGGTCGGCTCGATCGCCATCGCCCGTCCGCTCAAGGACGACGACGGCGAGGTCCTGGCCGACGAGCCGGGCGCCGCCTCGCAGGGAGGCGCGTGACCCCATGCTGATGAACATCGGCTACGGCCACTTCCTCGTCCTCGCCGCGCTGCTCTTCGCCATCGGCACCGCGGGCGTGCTGCTGCGCAAGAACGTGCTCATCATCATGATGAGCATCGAGCTGATGCTCAACGCCGCCAACCTGACCATCCTGACCTTCGCCCGCATGCACGGCGATCTGGGTGGCCACTCCTTCGCGATGGTGGTCATCGCCGTCGCCGCGGCCGAGGTCGCGGTCGGCCTCGCCATCGTCGTCGCCATCTTCCGAGGTCGACGCCACGTCGACGTCGACAAGATGAACATCCTCAAGCACTAGCCCCACCATGGAAGCCAAGAACGCCGTGAACTTCCTGTGGGTGGTGCCCGCGCTGCCGCTGATCGGCGCGTTCATCAACCTCACCCTCGGCCGCCGGCTGTCGCGCCAGGCCGTCCACTTCGTCGCCGTCGCCTCCGTGGCGGCGTCGTTCTTCACCGCCGCCTGGCTGGTCGTCGGGCCCCTGCGTCAGGCCTACGACGTCTACAAGGCCGGCAACCTGGGCGACGTCTTCGAGCTCAAGGAGCACCTCTACACCTGGATCGAGGTCGGCAACTTCAAGGTCCAGCTCGACCTCCGCCTCGACCCGCTGTCGAGCGTGATGATCCTCATCGTCACGTTCTGCTCGACGCTCATCCACCTCTACTCGACCGGGTACATGGAGCACGAGAAGCGCTACGGCGCCTACTTCGGCTACCTGAACCTGTTCACCGGCGCGATGCTGATCCTGGTCCTGGGCGCGAACATGCCCGTGATGTTCATCGGCTGGGAGGGCGTCGGCCTCTGCAGCTACCTGCTCATCGGCTTCTGGTTCGAGAACGAGGCCTACGCCACCGCCGGCCGCAAGGCCTTCGTCGTCAACCGCATCGGTGACTGCGCCTTCCTGCTCGGCATGTTCCTGCTCTACTGGGCGACCCAGGGCATCGACGGCGGTCAGTCGCTCGACTTCAGCGCGTTGCGCCAGGTCGGTGAGACCCAGCCCGAGGTCTACCAGCAGGTGTGGTGGGGCCGCGAGCGCCTCGCCGCCGCCGCATGTGTGCTCCTGTTCATCGGCGCCGCCGGCAAGTCGGCCCAGATCCCGCTCTACGTCTGGTTGCCCGACGCCATGGCCGGCCCCACCCCGGTCTCGGCCCTCATCCACGCCGCCACCCTGGTCACCGCCGGTGTCTACATGGTCGCGCGCACCTCGTTCATCTTCGCCCACTCGACGACGGCCATGGCCGTGGTCGCCATCATCGGTGCGATCACCGCGCTGGTCGCGGCCTTCATGGCCTTCGCCCAGACCGATCTCAAGAAGGTGCTGGCCTACTCGACGGTGAGCCAGCTCGGCTTCATGTTCGTCGGCGTCGGCACCGGCAACTGGACCGGCGCCATCTTTCATCTCGGCACCCATGCCTTCTTCAAGGCCGGCCTGTTCCTCGGCGCCGGCTCGGTCATGCACGGCATGGAGGGCTCGGGCGATCTGCGCATCATGGGCGGGCTCAAGAAGTACCTGCCGTGGACGCGCCTGTGTTTCCTCATCTACTGCCTGGCCATCGCCGGCTTCCCGCTGACCTCGGGCTTCTTCTCCAAGGACTCGATCCTGGCCGGCGCCTACGCCGCCCACCACGAGGGCTGGGGCGGCCTGAACTACGCGCTGTGGTCGATGCTGATCGTCGCCGCGCTCGGCACCGCCTTCTACATGTGGCGGCTCTACTTCCTGGTCTTCGAGGGCAGCTACCGCGGCAAGGAGCAGGTCGAGCACCCGCACGAGTCGCCGTGGACCATGGTCGGTCCGCTGGTCATCCTCGCCGTCCTGGCGCTGGTCGCCGGCTTCATCGCCGTGCCCCACGTCTTCCCGCACCACCACTACATGACGTTCCTGCCCGAGTGGCTCGGTCACTCGGTCAAGCCGGTCTTCCACGGCGTCGACAAGGAAGGCAAGGAGATCATGCAGGTGCTGCCCCACCTGTCGGCGGCCAAGGAGTGGGGCCTCATGGCCTGTGCCACCGCCGCCGGCCTGCTCGGCATCGGCCTCGCCGCCGCGCTCTACCGCAAGGGCCCGTCGCCGTGGGTCGAGCGCTTCACCAGGGACGGCGCCGGCAAGGCCCTCTACGACGCGTCGTTCAACAAGCTCTGGGTCGACGAGCTCTACGAGATCATCCTGGTCAAGCCGTTCCGCTTCCTGGCCCGCGGACTGTTCGAGATCGTCGATCGCTTCATGATCGACACCGTGCTGGTCAACGGCCTCGGCTTCGCCGTCAGCACCTTCTCGCGCATCTCGCGCTGGGTGCAGAACGGCATGGTCCAGCGCTACATGGTCGGCGTCGTCCTCGGCGCGGCCGCCATCTTCCTGTGGACCTCGCGCGCCGACGCGCCCGGCTTCACCTGGCGCGCGGTCCCCGCTGGCATCGAGTTCAAGGCCCAGCCCGGAAACGGCCTACGCGCCGACTCGGTGGTGCGCTGGGACTTCGACGGTGACGGCAAGCCCGACGAGGCCACCGGTACCGGCACCGGCACCATCGTGGTCAAGCGGCGCGGCGAGATCGCCAGCCGGGTCACGCTCTTCATCGCCGACCCGGTGTGGGGCAAGAAGAGCAAAGACGGCAAGCCGACCGAGTGGCGCAAGGTCACCCGCAAGGTCGAGCTGCCCGGCGAGGCGGCCACCCTGACCCAGCCTGCGGCCAGCGGAGGTGTGCGATGAATCCCGGCGCCTGGGTGCTACCGATGATCCTGGGGCTGCCGCTGCTCGGCGCCCTGTTCGCGATGTGCACGCCGCGCGGCGAGCACGCGCTGTCGCGCGGCATCGGCATCGCCACCTCGACCCTCACCTTCGTGGTCTCGCTGTTCGCGCTGTCGTACTTCGACAAGACCCAGGCCGGCTACCAGATGGTCACCGACGCCTCGTGGATCCCGGGCCTCGGGGTGCGCTTCAAGACCGGCGTCGACGGCATCACGCTGTGGCTGGTGCTGCTCACCACCTTCCTGACCCCGGTGACGCTACTGGCCGCGACCAGGACCATCGAGAAGCACGTCCGCGAGTTCGTCGCCGCCATGCTCGTGCTCGAGACCGGCATGCTCGGCGCCTTCGTCGCCGTCGACGCCTTCCTCTTCTACGTGATGTGGGAGGTGATGCTGATCCCGATGTACCTCTTGATCGGTATCTGGGGCGGGCAGCGCCGCATCTACGCGTCGATCAAGTTCGTCATCTACACGATGGTCGGCTCGCTGCTCATGCTGGTCGCCATCTTCTACGTGTACGTCAGCTACGCCGACGTCACCGGCGTGTACACGACCGACCTCGAGAAGCTGCAGACCCTGGTGCTACCCCACAAGGCCCAGGTGTGGTGCTTCGCGGCCTTCGCGCTGGCCTTCTGCATCAAGATCCCGCTGTTCCCGTTCCACACCTGGTTGCCCGACGCTCACGTCGAGGCGCCCACACCCGGCTCGGTGATCCTTGCCGGCGTGCTGCTCAAGCTCGGCATCTTCGGCCTCCTGCGCTGGGCCATGCCGCTGTTCCCGTACGGCGCGTCGGTACTGGCGCCGTACATCGCGATCCTGGCGGTGATCGGCATCGTCTACGGCGCGCTGGTCGCGTACGCCCAGGACGACGTCAAGAAGCTGGTCGCCTACTCCTCGGTCTCGCACCTGGGTTTCTGTGCGCTCGGTGTGTTCGCGCTGACCCCGGCCGGCATCGAGGGCTCGATCTACGCCATGCTCTCGCACGGCCTCACCACCGGTGGCCTGTTCCTCGGCATCGGCGTGCTCTACGAGCGCCGCCACACCCGCCGGCTCGCCGAGTACGGCGGCATCTGGAAGCAGATGCCGATCTTCTCGGCGCTCTACCTCATCATCGTGATGGGCTCGGCCGGGTTGCCCGGGCTGTCCGGCTTCATCGGCGAGTTCCTCTCGATCTTCGGCACCTTCAACGCCGGCGACACCTTCCCCGACGGCTACCCCAACTACCTGCCGCACCCGCGCATCCTGGGCGGCCTCGCCGCCACCGGCGTGATCCTGGGCGCGGTCTACCTGCTGTTCATGTTCCAGAAGGTGTTCTTCGGCCCGCTCGACAAGGCCCGCAACGGCGCGCTGCCCGACCTGTCGGTGCGCGAGCAGGTCGTGTTCATCCCCATCGTCGTCCTGATCTTCGTGATGGGCGTGTTCCCACGCCCGTTCCTCAAGCGCATGGAGCCGTCGGTGAACGCCTTCCTCGGCGCGTACCACGCCAAGCTGGCCGAGGGTGACGGACCGTCCCGGCTGGTCAGCGACGAGTTCGGTGGCCGTGCTCGCATGGCGATCGAGCGCATTCGCCGCGGGGGTTCGTCGGCGCCGCTCGGCACGGAGCCCGGGACGCCCAGTGCGCCCGGCGCGGCCGTGCCGCCTGCACCCACCGCCCAGCCGGTTCCCAGGGGGCTGCCGTGACCTTCAATACCGGTGACCTGCTCTACATCGCGCCGTTCCTGGTGCTGGCGGTCAGCGGCATGCTGCTCGTCCTCGCCGAGGCGTTCTTCACCGGCAAGGATCGCACGGCCCTGGCCGGCATCACCGTGGCCGGCGCCCTGGCGTCGACCGTGGTCTCGATCGTGCTCTACCGGCACCTCGGCCCGACCTCATCGAGGCTCCTGTTCAGCGAGATGCTCGTCGCCGATCGAACCGGGTACGTGCTGTCGGGGCTGTTCGGCGTGGTGGCGGCCCTGGCCGCGCTCCTGGCGCCGTCGCACCAGCGCACCCACGGCTGGGTGGTCGGCGAGTACTACGGAATCCTCCTGCTCACCGCGTCGGGCATGGTGCTCCTGGCCCAGGCCGCCAACCTCGCCACCGTCTTCCTCGGCGTCGAGACCATGTCGATCGGCGTCTACGTCATGACCGCGTTGCGGCGGCGCAGCCGGCGCGGCAACGAGGCCGCCATGAAGTACTTCCTCATGGGCGCGTTCGCCACCGCCTTCCTGCTCTACGGCATGGCGCTGGTCTACGGCGCGGTCGGCACCACCAATCTGGTCCAGATCCAGCAGCGGCTGGTGAGCGGCAACCTCGGCCTGCTCACCGTCGGCTCGTTCCTGATGATCGCGGCCTTCGCCTTCAAGGTCGCGGCGGTGCCGTTCCACATGTGGGCGCCCGACGCGTACGAGGGCGCGCCCACGCCGGTCACCGCCTTCATGGCGGCGGCGGTCAAGGCCGCCGCCTTCGCCGCGATGATGCGCGTCTTCGGTCAGTTCATGGGCGGCGACAAGCTGCCTTACGGCGTCATCGGCTGGGCTTCGCCCATGGTGGTGCTGGCCGCGCTGACCATCACCGTCGGCAACATCGCCGCCATCCGCCAGGACAACATCAAGCGGATGCTGGCGTACTCGTCGATCTCGCACGCCGGCGTGCTCCTGGTCGGCCTGTGCGCGATGGGCCTGGGCTCGGCCAGCGGCAAGGCCGCGATGGTCTACTACCTGATCGCGTACTCGCTCACCACGATGGGCGCGTTCGCGGTGGTGTCGTACGTCGGCAGCAAGGACAACGAGCGGCTCGACATCGAGGACTGGGCCGGCCTGGCCTCGCGGCATCCGGCGGCGGCGCTGGCCATGACCGTGTGCCTGCTCTCGCTCGGTGGCATGCCGCCCACCGGCGGGTTCTTCGCCAAGTTCTACGTCTTCAAGAGCGCGATGGAGGCCCAGGACCAGCAGCTCCTGTGGCTCACCGCCATCGGCGTCATCAACTCGGCGATCAGCATCTTCTACTACCTGCGTATCGTGACCGCGATGTACTTCAAGGACGCGCGCGGCGAGATCGCCACCACGCGCTCGGCCGGCCTGGTGTTCGTGATGGCGGCGTGTCCGCTGGTCATCCTCGAGATGGGTCTGTTCCCCAACTGGTGGCTGACGCTCTGATCCGAACCTTGACCTTGACCTGAACCTTGACGTGAACCTGAACCTGAACCCCACCGTCGACGTTGACCTCGACGTCAACGACGAGGTCGAGGCCAACGGTGGCGTTCAGGTCAAGGTCAACGTCGAGGTCAAGGTCAGCGATGCGGTGAGCGCGGTGACGCGGTGACGGCGTCGCAGCAGCTGCTCGATCTCGCCCGTGCGGCCGGGCTCGAGCCGTCGTACGTCGGCTATCGCGGCGAGGCGGTGACCGCGAGCCCCGAGGCGCTGGTGGCGGTGCTGCGTTCGCTGGGCCTCGACCTCGCGCATCCCGACGACACCCGCGGGGCCATGGCCGAGACCGAGCGGCGGAGGTGGGCCGAGCTGGTGCCGCCGGTGGTGGTGGCCTGGGACGAGGGCGCGCTGGTGGTGCCGCTGCGCGTGCCGGCCGACGAGGACGGGGCGTGGGAGCTCGAGGTCACCACCGAGAGCGGCACGCTGCGGCGGGCCGCCGGCCGGCTCTACGACCTGGCCGCCACCGATCACGCCCATCCCGCGGCGCTGGGCGGCCGCGTGCACTGCCTGCGCAGTGCGCGCGTCGAGCTGGGCGGCGAGCACGGCTACCACACGCTGCGCTGGCAGGTCGGCGGCGTGCGCGGCGAAAGCCACGTGATCGCCGCGCCGACCGTGGCCTGGGGCGCACCCGGCAGCACGCCGCGGCGGTGGGGCGTGTTCGCGCCGCTCTACGCCATGCGCAGCGCCGCCACCGGCGCCACCGGCGATCTCAGCACCGTGCGCGCGCTGTTCGAGGAGGTGCGGGCCCGCGGTGGGCACTACGTCGGCACGCTGCCGCTCCTGGCCGCGTTCCTCGACGAGCCGTGCCAGCCCAGCCCCTATGCGCCGGCCAGCCGGCTGTTCTGGAACGAGCTCTACCTCTCCATCGATGTCGACGCGCTGGGCTCGCCGGCGACCGATCCGCTGGCGCGACCCGCCGTGCAAGCCGTGCGCACGCAGCTGGCCGCCGAGCCGCTGGTCGACTACCGCGCCCAGTACGCATGGCGCCGGGCCATCATCGACGAGCTGGCGGCGCGCGACTGGAACCACGGCCGCCTGGCCCGCGCGGCCATCGAGTACCGGGTGCGCGACAGCGCGCTCGCCGATTATGCGGTCTTCCGGGCCATCGGAGAGCAAGAGCGCGCGCCGTGGCCGGCGTGGCCGGCGGCCTGGCGCGACGGCCTGCCGCTGGTGACGTCGCTCGACGAGGTGCCGGCCGGCGTCGACGTCGCGCGGGTGCGCAGCCACGCCTGGGCCCAGTGGCGCACCGGCGCCCAGCTCGGCGAGCTCAAGCTCGATCACGGTCAGGACGGCGGCCTCTACCTCGATCTGCCGGTGGGCGTCAGCCGCGACGCCTACGAGGTGTGGCGTCACCGCCGGCTCTTCCTGCTCGAGCTCTCGGCCGGCGCGCCACCCGACGCGCTCTTCGTCGGCGGCCAGGACTGGGGCCTGCCGCCGCTCCACCCCGCCGCCATCCGCGCCACCGGCTATCGCTACCTCGTCGACTGCGTCCGCCACCACATGGATCGCGCCAGCATGTTGCGCATCGATCACGTGATGGGGCTGCACCGCCTGTACTGCGTGCCGCGCGGCTTCGCCGCGACCGATGGCGTCTACGTGCGCTACCGGCCCGACGAGATCTACGCCGTGCTCACCCTCGAGTCGCACCGCAACCAGTGCGCGCTGGCCGGCGAGGATCTCGGCACGGTGCCGCCCGAGGTGCGCCCGGCCATGCGCCGCCACGGCGTGGCCAGCCTGTTCGTCGGTCAGTTCGCCATGCCCGGCCACCCCGGTGAGCACATGGCGGTGCCCGCCGCCGAGCACGTGGCCAGCCTGAACACGCACGACACGCCGACCTTCGCCGGCTTCTGGCGCGGCGCCGACATCGACGACAAACGCGCGCTCGGCCTGATCGACGACGCCCAGGTCGAGCTCGAGCGCGCCGCCCGGGCCCGGACCCGCGCCGCGCTTGCCGGCGCCGATCTGCTGGCCGGGGCCGACGCCACGGACGAGGACGCCGCTCATGCGGCGATGACGGCGTGCACCCAGGTCCTGGCCGCGAGCCCGGCCCACCTGGTGCTGGTGACGCTCGAGGACCTCTGGCTCGAGGCGGCGCCGCAGAACGTGCCCGGCACCAGCGACGAGCGCCCCAACTGGCGCCGGCCGTGGTCGCGGCCCGCCGACGAGGTTCTCGCTGATCCCCTGGTCGCCGCCGCGCTCTCGGACGTCTCGAACCGCCGTCCCGACTCGTAGTCGAGCTCGACGGTCAGACGTCGAGACGGAGGTAGCGCAGGTCGCCGCCCTGCTGGTCGCGCCACGCCTCGAAGTCGGCGAGCGACACGTTGCCCTCGACGGAGTCGGGCGCCATCGCCACGACCACCAGCATGAGCGGCATGTCGGGGCCGGCGAAATGCTCGCTCATCAGGCGGGCGGCGACGCCGACGGCGCCGCG
Organism: Myxococcales bacterium; assembly: GCA_005779305.1. GTDB lineage: Bacteria > Myxococcota_A > Polyangia > Haliangiales > Haliangiaceae > UBA2376. The sequence goes on along the minus strand of SXJR01000348.1, from coordinate 1,184 downwards.
CCCAGCGCGGCCAGCACCGCCGTGGCGTCGGGGCGCGCCTCGGGCTCGCGGTGGAGGAGCCGCATGCACGACGCTTCGAGATCGGCGGGCACGCTGGCGGCGACGGCGCTCGGTGGTGGTGGATCCTCGAGTCGCTTGCGCATCATCACGTCGTGCGCCGCGCCGCGGATCGGGCGCTGGCCGGTCAGGGCCTCGTAGAGCATGACGCCGCCGGCCGCGTACAGGTCGCTGGCCGGCGTCAACCAAAGGTCGGCCGATTGCTCGGCGACATGTACGCGACGGTGCCGACCGAGCCGCCCCCGTGGGTGCGATCGACGACCTCGGATTCGACCATCAGGCCGACGTCGAGGATGACCACCGGCCGTCGCGAACATCCACTCGTCGTCGGCGACGAAGAGCTCGTGCAGCGTGACCAGTTCACCCCGCATGTCGAATCGAACGCCCTGGCGCTCGCCCTCGGCGCGTCCACCACGGCCGGGTACTACGACAGGTTGCGTGGGGTGGTGTTCAACAGGTCGCGCAGGACCCGGCCCAGAGCGCTGGCGTCGAAGGGCTTGAGCATCACCGCGGCGATGCGCGGATCCTGCGCGGCGTCGGCGCGTTCGTCGCCGGCGTAGCCGGTGATCAGCACGAACGGGGTCTGGTCACCGCGGGCGCGCATCGCGTCGAGGAGGGCGAGGCCGCTCTCGCCGCCCAGGGCCAGATCGCACAGCACCAGGTCGAAGCGCTCGACGGCGGCGGCGGCGGTGGCGGCGGCGGCGCTGACGGCCAGGGTGGGGGTCAGGCCGTGCGACTTCAGCACCCGCGCCATGGCGCGGAGGACGTGGACGTCATCGTCAACGAGCAGCACCCTCACGACGACAGGATGCTCCCGCCGGGCTTCGGGCGCCATGACCCCACAGGGGTGGGGAGGCCGATCTCGCGGCGACTCAGTCGTCGTCGGGCAGACCGGCCTCGTTCGCCTTCTCGACCCGCTTGCGCAGGTTGTGATCGAGCACGGCCTTGCGCAGACGGATCGACTGCGGCGTGCTCTCGCCCAGCTCGTCGTCGTTGAGGAACTCGAGCGCATACTCGAGGGTGATCTGGCGAGGCGGAGCCAGGATCAGCTTCTCGTCGGCGCCGGCCGACCGGATGTTGGTCAGCTTCTTGGTCTTGTTGGGGTTCACGACCAGGTCGTTGTCGCG
>SXJR01000347.1 GCA_005779305.1 Myxococcales bacterium | reverse complement strand
GGCTGCGGCTGCGGCTGCGGCTGCGGCCCCTAGAACAGGAACTGCGCGTTCACACCCACGACATAATTCAGCACGCCCGCGCTCCGGTACCGGTGCCCGATCAGGTCGGTGGCCGGCACGTGCAGCGGATTCACTTCATTCGTGCTCGGCGTCACCAGCTCGTCGTCGATGATCTCGCAGCCAGCGTTCGCGGCCCCCGAGCACTCGGGGAGATCGATGCCGGCGTCGGTGAACGTGATCACGTGCTCGTTCTCGGCCGTCAGATCCAGCCCGGCCGCGAGCCGGAACTTCTGGCCCACGGCGATGCGGGCGGCCATCCGGCCGCCGACCTCGATGTAGTTCTCCACGTTGGTGATGCCGGGGTGATCGATCGCCTGGACCGCGTCGATCGTGGGATCGCTATCGAGGATCATCGGGCCGGTGCCGGACGCGTTGCCGGCCAGCGCGAACACCTCCCACATCTCGGTGTAGTTGCGGCCCTCGAAGTGGCCGACGACGCGCGCGCCCAGTTCGAGCGCGAGGCGGGCGCCATCGTCGCCCTGATCGACGGCGTAGCCCTCGAAGCCGAAGCGGACGCCGGCTTCTTGCTGCGGCAACGTGCTGCGCGCGCCGAACCCAGGATCCTGGAACAGCGAGTTGTCCTTCACCGAGACCGGCGCCATCCACCACGCCTCGACATACGGTTCGGCCCAGCCCAGGCGACGCGCCATCGACGTCCACAGCCGGATCTCGGTGACGCCGCGGCCGACGCCGGTGGAGCCGCCGAGGTCAGCGGCGTCGATGCGGGCCACCTTGCCGACCGGCAGGCGCCCCTCGATCCCGAGCTTCCAGGTCGGCTTGGTGTCGTCGCGGGCCTGGTTCATGGGTGCCCAGCTCAGGCCGAGGTGGACCTGATCGAGGCCCTTGCGGGTCGGGCTGCGGAACACGGTGGGATCGTCGGGGTCGAAGCCGGCGCCGTCGTTCTGGCCGTCGAAACCGGTGCCGGTGAGGATGCCATCGAGGAACGTGGACGAGTTGGCGCGGTTGACGCATGTGGCGTCGGCACCGTCGAAGTCGCAGGGCGTGTCGCGCTGATCGAGCTCGAGCGTGCGCGAGTCGGAGAGCACGAGCGGCAGCGCGATCGCGAACGACACGTCGCGGAAAAGGCCCAGCTCGAGCCGCGGGATCATCGTGTGACGGTTGCCAGCGAAGATCAGATCGCGGATGACCGGCACCGCGTCGTTGGGGCCGGTGCCGGGCCGGCCGACGTCCTCGCGGAAGATGGCGCTGCGCCGGATGTCGAGACGGTAGTCGAGGGTCAGGTGCAGGTCGAACCCGTCGTCGGGGTCGAACGCGCTGGCGACCTCCGAGTACGGCCCTGCGTACGCGGTCGAGCTCGCGGCCAAGAGACCCAGCGCAGCGAACATGGCGAAGCGTCGCAAGACCCTGGGACGTTACCCGTGCGCCCACGGAGGGTCAATGATCCCCCTCAGGGAAGGGTCTGGATCACGCGCACCACGATCCGGCCCACGGTCACGATCGTCGCCGGGTCGACCTTGTCGGCGGTGTCCGACGGCAGGTGATAGTCGTCGTGCATGCTGGTCGACAGCCACAGGTAGGTCACGCCGCGTTCGGCGAAGCTCTTGTGGTCGCCGCGGTACTCGACTGCGGGCCGGATGAACGTCTCGAGCGGTCCGTAGTCGCTCGCGCTCACGATGGGCCGGCCCTCACGCCTGCCGGCCTCGCGGGCGAGCTCGACCAGCTCGAGCGCGCCCGGCGAGGCCAGGGCGCCGATGCCGTCCTCGGGCACGACCGCGTGGGCCATCGCGTACTCCTTGGCCGACAGGAAGCGGGCGCGACCGACCATGTCGAGGTTGACCATCAGCGCCGCTTCGTCGAGTGGCCGGCGGGGATTGGCGACGTAGTGCTGCGAGCCGTAGAGCCCGTCCTCCTCGGCGCCGAAGGCGACGACGATCACCGTGCGCCGCGGGCGCTGGCCGTCGCGCGTCAGCGCCGCCGCGATGGCGACCAGCGCCGACGCGCCCGAGGCGTTGTCGTCGGCCCCGGGGTGGATCTCGCCGCCCAGCACGCCGAGATGATCGTAGTGGGCGCCGACGATGACGTGGCCGGCGTGCGGCTCGGTGCCGCGCACCATGCCGATCACGTTCTGGCTCCGGCGATCGGCGCCGAAGGTGAACGGCTGCAGCCAGCCGCTCTCGCCCGCCGGCTCGAGGCCGGCGGCACGGAACCACGCCGCCATCCGGTCGGCGGCGGCGGCTTCGTCGGCGGTGCCGCCACCACGGCCGCGCAGCCCCGGATCGGCGAGCACCGCCACCTGGCGGCCGACGAACTCGGCGCTCGGGAACCACAGCCCGTCGCGCTCGTCCCCGGCGATCGCATCGTCGGACGGAGGCGTCGCCGCCGCGTCGCGCGCGTCGCTGTCCACGACCGGCTGCTGCGGCGGCCGTCGGTCGGCGTCGCGCCCGCAGCTGACCGCCGCCATCGCGGCCAGCACGGTGGCGGTCATGACCGCGCGCGCCGGGGCGAACCTGCTCCGCATCAGCGGATCATCGCATGCCGAGCACGTCGAGCATGTCGTAGCGCCCCGGCTTCTTGCCCACCACCCACGCCGCCGCACGCAACGCGCCGTGGGCGAAGATGCCGCGGTCGGTGGCCCGGTGGCTCACCTCGATGCGCTCGCCGGCGCCGAAGAAGTACGCGGTGTGCTCGCCGACGACGTCGCCGCCGCGCACCGCCACCGCGCCGATCTCCCCCGCGGGCCGCGGGCCGACCTCGCCATCGCGGCTGTAACGGCCGACCTGGGCCAGATCCTGGCCGCGGGCCATGGCGATCGCCCGCGCGAGGCCGAGCGCGGTGCCCGACGGCGCGTCGCGCTTGGCCGTGTGGTGCAGCTCGACGATCTCGGCGTCCCACGCTGGGCCGAGCACCCGCGCGGCTTGCGCCACCAACCCCAGCACCAGGTTGACGCCGACCGAGAAGTTGGGCGCGAGCACGACCGGCGCCACCTCGGCCAGTCCGCTGATGGCGTCGTCGGTGGCCGCATCGAGCCCGGTGGTGCCGATCACGGCGGCCACTCGCCGCGCGCGCGCGACGGCGGCGACCGCCTGCGTGGCCGCCGGCATGGTGAAGTCGATGTAGACCGGCGCCGCCGCCAGCGCGGCGTCGATGAGGGCAGTCACCGTCACGCCTGGCGCGACCTCCTTGCCCTGCGCCGGCGAGTCACCGCGATCGAGCGCGGCCGCGACCCGCACGTCGTCACGGCCGGCCGCCGCGGCGATCAGCGCCTGCCCCATCCGACCCGAGGGCCCCAGGATGGTGACCGGCGTGGTCACAGCAGGCCCTGGACCACCAGCTCGGCTCGCAGCTGCTCGGCGAGCGCGGCACTCACCGGATAGATCGGCGCCCGCAGCTCGGGGCCGATGCGTCCCATCATGTGAAGGCAGGCCTTGGTCGGCGCCGGGCTGGGCTCGGCGAACAGGAGCTGGTTGAGCACCCGCAGCGAGTAGTGGATCTCGCGGGCGCGGCTCCAGTTGCCGGCGGCGGCCGCGTCCCACATCTCGGCCATACGCGCGGGGGCGACGTTGGACACCACCGAGATGACGCCCTTGCCGCCGATGGCGTACAGCGGGAAGGCCGTGGCGTCGTCGCCGGAGATGACCGCGACCTGATTGCCGCTGCGGGCGATGAGGTCGCTGGCGCGGACCAGGTTGCCGGTCGCCTCCTTGATCGCCACGATGTTGTCGATGGCGGCGAGGCGGGCGACGGTGTCGGGGAGCAGGTCGCAGCCGGTCCGGGTCGGCACGTTGTAGAGGATGATCGGCAGCGTGGTGCTCTTCGCCACCGCCTCGAAGTGGCGGAACAGGCCGTCCTGGCTGGGACGGTTGTAGTAGGGCGTCACGTGCAGGAGCGCGTCGGCGCCGGCCTCGGCCGAGCGGCGGGTGAGCTCGAGCGCCTCGGCGGTGGCGTTGCCGCCGGCGCCGGCGATGACCGGCACGCGGCCGGCCGCGACCTTGACGGTGTGGGCGATGACGGCGATGTGCTCGTCGAAGTCGAGGGTCGCCGACTCGCCGGTGGTGCCGACCGCGACCAGGGCGTCGATACCCGATGCGATCTGCCACTCGACGAGGCGGCCGTGGGCGTCGAAGTCGACCTTGCCGTCGCGCATCGGCGTGACGAGCGCGGTCATTGCACCTTCGAGAACGGGTCGGGTCGTCATGACATCACCTCTGAGCTTGGATCGCATGGTGCCCTCGGGCCGGCAGCATGCGTGCGGGCTGTGACACCGCACGCGTTTCACATATCAGAACGCCGCGAGGCCGTGCGGCATTTCTCGCCGAGTCCGCGTCAGTCGGTCAGGCCGCCGCGAACAGGGCGCGGGCGGCGGCGATGTCGGCGTGGATCTGGGCCAGCAGCGCCTCGACCGAGTCGAAGCGGGCCTCGTCGCGGAGGCGGCCGATGAAGCCGACCCGCACGCGGCGATCGTAGAGATCCTCGTCGAAGTCGAGTACATGGACCTCGAGCACGAGCGCGCCTCCATCGACGAACGTGGGATTGGTGCCGAGGCTGGCGACCGCCGGCAGCGGCCGGCCATCGGTGGGGTGGGCGAGGGTGACCGCGTAGATGCCCGACCGGGCGAGCAGGTCGCCGTCGGTGTGGACGTTGGCGGTGGGGATGCCCAGGCCCTTGCCGCGACTGGCGCCGCGCACCACCACGCCGTCGACGTCGTAGGGCCGGCCGAGGAGCGCGGTCGCTCGCGCCAGATCGCCGCCGCGCAGGTAGCCGCGCACGCGCGTCGACGACGCGAGCTCGCCATCGACCGTGACGGGCGCGACCACCGCGACTTCGAAGCCGTGGCGCGCGCCGGCGGCGGCCAGGGTGTCGATGTTGCCGCCGCGGCCCTTGCCGTAGGTGAAGTCGCCGCCGACGACGACGTGGCGCACCCCGCAGGCCCCGGCCAGCACCTCGTCGACGAAGGCGTCGGCGGTCAGCGCCGCCAGCGCCGGCGTGAACGGTTCGACGATGACGGCGTCTGCGCCGGCGGTGGCGAGCAGCTCGAGCTTGCGCGCCAGCGTCGTGATCATCGTGGGCGCGACGTGCGGCGCCAGCACCTGCACGGGATGGGGATCGAAGCTGAGGACGACGGCCTCACCGCCGCCCGGCGCCGCCAGCTCGCGCGCTCGCGCGATCAGCGCCCCATGCCCGCGGTGCACGCCATCGAAGTTGCCGATCGCGATCGCGGGACGGTGCAACGCTCGCGTGAGCGCGCCATGACCGGCGAAGACGTCCATCGCCGCGCAAGCTAGCAGATCTGGCGCCAGGATCCCTTGCCCTTGCCCTTGCCCTTCCGCGGTCAGATCGCCAGCGGCGCGACCAGCACAGTCACCACCACCGCCGCCACGATCACCTGATCCCTCACCCTGCCGATCCTCGCCCCCATCCCCGCCACCGCCACGCCCATCGCCACGCTCACGCCCACCATCGCCGGGCCCGCTGGCGCCCCCGTCATCGGCACCGCCGCCATCAACGCTGCGATCACACCCGTCGCCGTCCACCGCAACCGCCGCTCCGTCGCCGCCACCGCCACGCCCACCCCCGCCGCGACCAGCGCGACCGGTCCCAAGCGATCGACCGCATCGGCCAACGCCCGCATCTCGTCGACCCGGACCAGCGCCGGCATCCACCCCGGCGCCTGCCCGGTGGCCGCCAGCAGCGTCAGCACGGCGCCGGCAACCGCCGCGATCGCCGGCGCGATCGCGATCAACCGCTTCTGCCCATGCTCCCTCCACACGATCAGCGCCGCCCCGGCCGCCGCCAGCGCCCACGCCCGCGGATCCATCACCACCGCGATCACCGCCAGGGGGGCCGCGACGTACGGCGGAACCCGATCGCCATCATCTCGCCGGTCCGCCCCGGCCAGCATCGCGACAATCCCGGCTGCGGCTGCGGCCGCAGCTGCGGTTGCGGTTGCGGCTGCGGCTGCGGCTGTGGGTGCGGCTGCGGCTGTGGTTGCGGCTGCGGCTGTGGTTGCGGCTGCGAGCCACACCCCGCACACGACCCCCGCGATCGCCCCGGCCGCGCCGCGCACCTGCCCGACCGCGTGCGCCACCGCCGCGGCGGCGAACCCGATCATCGCGATCGACGCCGCCTCGTCGCCGACCGCCCCGCGCCGCTGGGCGACGACGATCGTCACCGCGCCCGCCGCCGCGGCCACCGGCGCCAGGCGGCGCAAGCGCTCGTCGGTGGGCATGGCGGGAGACATTCGCCGACGGTACGGGCGCCGATACCCCGGGGCAAAAAAACGAACGGCGCCCGGGGGAGGGGCGCCGAGCAGGGCAAGGGCAAGCGGGGGGGACCGGTCCGCGCTAGGCGCGACCGGTCACGGGAAGATGCCGCGCTCGTTGTAGCAGGTCCGCAGACGCTCCAGCCCGATGGCGTAGCTGGCGGTGCGCCAGTCGCACTTCTTGGCAGCGGCGTAGCTGCGGACCTGGCCGTAGGTCTGCTTCATCCGCTTCTCGAGGCGGTTGAGCACGTCGGCGTGGTCCCACTGCTCGCTACGCTTGTTCTGCAGCCACTCGTAGTAGCTGACGATCACGCCGCCTGAGTTGCAGAGGATGTCGGGGATGACGTCGACACCCTTGCCCAGCAGGATCTGCTCGGCCTCCGGGTAGGTCGGGCCATTGGCGCCCTCGACCACGACCTTGGCCTTGAGCGCCTGGGCCTCCTTGGCGCCGAGCTCGAGCTCGAGCGCGGCCGGCACGAAGACGTCCGCCTCGAGCGCGAAGAACTCCTCGCGGGTGATCTTGGTGGCGCCGCGGTAGCCGGCGACCGAGCCGGTCTTGGCCACGTGCTCGCCGAGCTTGTGCGGGTTGATGCCCTCGGCGTTACACAGGTAGCCGCCCACGTCGCCGACGCCCACGACGACGGCGCCCTTCTGCGACAGCAGACGCGCCGTGTAGCTGCCGACGTTGCCGAAGCCCTGGATGATGACGTGGCAACCGTCGAGGTTGAAGTTCTTGTCGCGGGCCCACTCGGTGATGCAGTGGACCACGCCGGCGCCGGTCGCCTCGCTGCGGCCGTAGCTGCCGCCGGCGGCGATGCTCTTGCCGGTGACCACGCCGCGGCCCGAGTTGCGCTCGTTCTGGCCGACGATGTTGACGTAGGTGTCCATCATCCAGACCATGGTCTGCGAGTTGGTGCCGACGTCGGGCGCAGGGATGTCCCACTCCGGGCCGATGTTGTTGCCGAGCGCCGAGGTGAAGCGCCGGGTGATGCGCTCGAGCTCGGCCTTGGAGCACGCGCGGGGATCGACCTTGACGCCGCCCTTGCCGCCGCCGAACGGGATCTCGTGGAGCGCGCCCTTGTAGGTCATCCACGCCGCCAGCGCCTTCATCTCGTCGAGGTTGGCCTCGTGGTGGAAGCGCATGCCGCCCTTGTACGGACCCAGCACGTTGTTGTGCTGGACGCGGTAGCCCTTGAACACCTTGGTCGTCCCGTCGTCCATCTTGACCGGGAAGTTGGTGATGATCTCGTTCTTGGGCTGGGCGAGGATCTCGGCGATGTTGGGCTCGAGGTTGACGAGCTTCATCGCCTTCTCGACCTGCTTGGTCGCGATCTCGAAGAGATTGCCGCGATCCTTGAGGCTCGTGGTCTCGACCGGCTTGGCTCCGGTCTTGGCCTGCGTGTCGGTACTCATGCTGGGTGGGTCCTTTGAGCTGGGAGCGTTCCGAATTCGTCCTGCAGCGGGCGGCGATGTATACGAGGCTTCGATGAACCGCAACCGCGCCGGGCTTGTTCGTGCGAGCCGGATTCAATGACGGACGAGACCAAAGCGCAAGCGCAGGACACGCGCCTCGCCAACGCCATGATCGCGGGTGGTCGCCTGCGCACCCTGGTGCTCGAGCTCTGGCAACGCACCCGGGTCGACTGGGGCTTCGTCAGCGACCGACTTTCACAGACGTTTCGCAGGGAAACGTGGCTGGGAGCGCACGATCGGCGCTTCGTGGCCGAGACCCTCTATGGCATGGTGCGTCAACTGCGGCGCATCGACGCCGCGGTGAGTCGAGGTGCGAGACGCGGCGCGCCGCGCGACCTCGATCGCCTGCTCGCGTACCTCGTGCTATCCGGGCTCGTCCCTGCGTCCGACGCGGCCCGCATCGAGCCGGCCATCGACTGGAGCGCGGTGGCGACGATCGACGAGCACCTCGCCCGCGAGCGCGATCCGATCAAGCGCATCGCGCTCGGATGCTCGCTGCCCGACTGGCTGGCCACCCGGCTCCACGCCGACTGGGGCCCGCGCGCCGAGCCGCTGGCGCGCGCCCTGGGCCAGCGCGCGCCCATGACCGTGCGCGCCAACCGGCTCAAGACGACGCGCACGGCCCTGGCCGAGGCGTTCGCGAAGCACGGGCTGGCGACCACGACGGGCGCGCTGGCGCCTGACGCGTTGATCGTCGATAGCCGCACCAACCTGTTCGCGCTGCCCGAGCTCAAGGCCGGGCTGTTCGAGGCCCAGGACGAGGGCAGCCAGCTCCTGGCCGAGCTGGTCGCACCGGGGCGCGAGACGGTCGTGGATCTTTGCGCCGGCGCCGGCGGCAAGACCCTG
>SXJR01000047.1 GCA_005779305.1 Myxococcales bacterium | reverse complement strand
CCCCGCCGCCACCACCGCCGCCGGGCGGCACGTGCACCGCGCCCACGTGGGTCGCCGGCGCGAGCTACCGCACCGGCAACGTGGTGCGATACGCACCCAACGGGCAGTACTACATCGCCGAGCACGACAACCCCGGCTACGACCCCATCATCAGCACCTGGTTCTGGGATCCGACGACCTGCCCTGGCAACGGCAGCGGCGGCGGTGGTGGTGGCGGCGGGGGCAGTGGCGGTACCGGCACCGGCTTCGGTGCGCTGGTCAGCCGTGCCCAGTTCGAGTCGATGTTCCCCAACCGCAACGCCTTCTACACCTACGACGGCCTGGTCGCAGCCGCTGCCACGTTCTCCGAGTTCGCCGGCGCCGGCGACACCAACGTCCGCAGACGCGAGGCCGCCGCCTTCCTCGCCAACGCCGGACACGAGACCGGTGACCTGGTCTACATCGAGGAGATCGCGCAGGGCGAGTACTGCGCGCCAACCCCGTCATGCCCGTGCGCGCCCGGTCAGCGCTACTTCGGCCGAGGCCCCATCCAGCTCTCGTGGAACTACAACTACTGTGCCGCCGGCGCCGCGCTAGGCCTCGATCTGCGCGCCGACCCCGGCCGGGTCGCCCGCGAGGCCACGGTCGCCTGGCGCACCGGCATGTGGTTCTGGATGACCCAGACCGGCGCGGGCTCGATGACCTCGCACCGCGCCATCGTCGACGGCCGCGGTTTCGGCGAGACCATCCGGACCATCAACGGCGCCCTCGAGTGCAACGGCGGCCGCCCCGCTCAGGTGCAATCCCGCATCGATCGGTACCGCCGTTACTGCCAGCTCCTCGTTGTGGATCCGGGGCCCAACCTGGGCTGCTGAATGGTCCTGTAGAATCCGTCCATGTCTCCACCTCTCACGCTCTACGGTGAGTCCACGTGGGTGAGCCCGTGGGTGTTCCACGCCATGACCGCGCTCGAGGAGAAGCGGCTGGCGTACGAGTTCGAGCTGGTGCCGCTGCCCATCCCCGCCGACGAGAAGGCTCGGCTGGCCGAGCGCGCCCTCCTCGGCAAGGTGCCGGTCCTGGTCCACGGCGACCTGTGGTTCACCGAGTCGCTCGCGATCTCGGAGTACCTGGCCGAGACCTTCCGTTCGCCCGATCATCCGCGCCTGTTTCCGGCCGACCTCGCCGAGCGCGCGCGGGCGCGCCAGGTGATGTCGTACCTGCGCACCGATCTCATGGCGCTGCGCGAGGCGCGGCCGACCACGTCGGTGTTCGGGCGGCCGGTGACCGCGATGATGTCGGCCAAGGCCCGCGATCAGGCCGACGAGCTGGTGTCGCTCGCGTCGCGGCTCCTCGCCGGCAAGCCGACGCTGTTCGCGACCTGGTCGATCGCCGACGCCGATCTGGCGCTGGCGCTCATGCGCCTGGTCAAGAACGGCGACTCGGTGCCCGCGGAGGTGCGCGCCTACGCCGAGGCGCAGTGGGCGCGACCGTCGTTGCGCGTCTACCTCGATCGCGCGGCCGCGGCCGCGGTGGCCACCTGATCGGACGCATGCTCGACGCGGCCGTCGAGGTGCCGGGCGAAACGGCCGGCCTCGCGGGCGTGGACCGGGCCGTTGTCGGGCCACGGCCAGCCGCCGAACTGCGTACGCCGGTAGTCCTGGAACGCCTGCTGGATCTCCTGCGGGCTGTTCATCACGAACGGGCCATGCTGCACGACCGGCTCGCCGATGGGACGACCCTGGAGCACGAGCAGCTCGGCGCCGGCGTCGCCGGCGGTCACCGGCACGGCGACGTCGGGGCGCAGCAGCACGACGTGCCCGTTCTTCACTGCGCGCGGGCCGAAGCTCACGCCGCCGCCGCGGAAGACGTACACGGTGCGGTTGGTGTCGGGCTGCGCCGCCGGCAGGGTCCAGCTCGCGCCCGGCGCCAGCACCACCGACCAGATCGCGACGTCACTCTCGGGTCGTGACGCCCACGACTGCGGCGGCGGCGCCAGCGGACGCACGTCACCGATGGCGCCGGCCACGACGGTGACCACCGCGCCGCCCTCGCGCACGACCGGGATGGTGTCGGCCCAGAACATGGTGAAGTGCGGCTCGGCCATCTTGCTGGCCTGCGGCAGATTGAGCCAGATCTGGAACAGCTCGACCGGATTGGGGTTCCCTCCGTCGAGGAGCGGGAACATCTCGCTGTGGACGATGCCGCGCCCGGCGGTCAGCCACTGGGCGTCGCCCTTGCCGAAACGCGCGGTCGCGCCCAGCGAGTCGGAGTGATCGATGTAGCCGCGGCGGGCCAGCGTGACGGTCTCGAACCCGCGGTGAGGGTGCTGGGGGAAGCCGGGCACGACGTCGCCGTGATACATGCGCCAGCCGTCCTTGCCGGCGAAGTCCTGGCCGAGGTCGCGGCCGTCGAGCGACGCGGCCGGGCCGAGTTGATCGTTGCCGGCCGGGTAGGCGTCGTCGTGATGGACGCAGAACAGGAATGGATCGAGCGTGGGCCACGGCGGCGTGCCCAGAGGAGCCAGCTCGAGGACAGGATCGGCGTCGCTCATCCCGCAAGGTTCGGTCGGCGCCGCCGGGTGCGCAAGCCCTCGCCGCCGGGACAGACTGTTGTGTCAGTCAGGAGACCGCCGGAAACCGCATCCCTAGTTCGCCGGAACGAACCGCACCCGGCTGGCGGTGTGGGCCTCGACGTCGGCGCGGTCGAACCAGATCGGCGGCTGCGCGTTGACCCGCCAGTGCTCGGCCTCGTCGCGGTGGTGGGGCGAGTCCGGATCCTCGCTCTGGCCACCGGGGATGGCGTTGAACGGGCGCGGGCCCTCGGGCGTCATCTCCACCACCAGGCGCTGGGAGGCGCCGCTGCCGAAGGTGAAGTCTGTGGTCCCGTTGATACCGTAGTTGCCGGGGTCGACCGCGCCCAGGTCGCCGTGGCGCGGGAAGCCGTCGGGGAACGCGGCATCGCCGCTGGGGGGCACCGACACCTGCTCGTTGTCGTCGAGGGCGGGCACGACCTGGTCGAAACGCACGGTGTGCAGCCGGCCCCAGCGCCACTGAGTGCGATCGGTGCCGAGCCGGGCGTTGAGGAAGCCGTAGCCGGCGACGACCGCGCGCACCACGCGCTCGTCGCGCGTCTCGATCACGCTGGGGGTGGCCAGGTCGTCCCACAGCACGCTGTCGTTCCACGCCGCGTCGCCGGCGTAGCTGGCGCGGTAGGTGGCCATGGTGCTGGCCGAGGTCAGCGCCCACTCGAGCGCGCGCCCGGTCTGCAGCGTGCCCGGACCGCGGCCGATGGCGGCGTTCTCGTCGCCGAAGGCGAGCGGAGCCAGCCGGGTCAGGGCGGCGTTGAACACCGTGGTCGCGATGCTATCGGCGATCTCGGTGGTGTCGGTGGCGCCGACACCGTGCGGGGTCTTGAGCGACCACGCCATCAGCTTGGCCTTGAAGTCGGTCAGCATCTCGCGGCCGCCCGAGCCGATGCTGGTCATGGCCGCGGCCAGCACCGGGTCGTCGCTGGTGTCACCGAGGGCGTGATCGATCGAGGCGATGAGCGCGGCCCGCATGCCCTCGCCCAGGCTCGACTGGGTCTCGGCCTGCACGGCGATCATGGTGGCGGGCGTGATGCCGCCGGCGGTCACCGCGGCGTCGAGGCGCTGGCGGATGCGGGCCTGGCGGTAGCCGACGTCGAAGTCACCGCCGATGTAGAACCCGTCGTTGCAGTAGTTGCCGTCGGCGGTGACGCCGATGTTGTCCTGGTTGGAGGTGGCGATGTAGCCGCGAGCCGGGTTCACTTCGTGGGGGATGTAGCGATCCTCGAGATCGGTCGTCCACTCGTGGTCGCCGCTGGCGCCGTCGAGTACGAACTGGGGCGAGGTGCCGCTGGGGAGGCCGCCGGCGTCGTAGGCGAAGGTGCACGCGCGCGGGTCGCGCTGAGGGACGCGCGACTCGGTCGACCAGCGGATGCCCTCGGTCGCCGACGCGAACGAGAAGTTCTGCGAGCCGACCCGGAAATTGTCCTGCGCGGCCTCGGTCTCGGCGAAGGTCGAGGCGCCGAGCAGGCCCTCGAAGAACGCCAGCTCGTCGGTCGGCACGTGGCCGGTGTACCGCACCGACATCGCGCGCCCGGCGGTCTGGTTGCCCTGCGCCGGCGGCACCAGCGAACCGGGGATGATCGGACCGTGGTGTGGCACGACGTAGATCCGGTAGACCTCGGGCGCGGCCTGGGCCTGGATGTTGATGCTCTCGTCGATGATCTGGAGCGGCACGTCGGCGCCGCGGAAGCGCGCCGACACCGGCACCCACACCGGATCGGGGACCGTGCCGTCGTTGCGGAACGTGATCTGCTCGTCGTAGACGTCGGTGACGTCGTAGCCGGTGGTGGTCGCGCTCCACGCCAGGTTGCGGTTGAAGCCGAGCACCACGCCGGGCAGGCCGGCGAAGGCCACGCCCTGGGCGTCGAGCATCCGCTCGCCGTTCTGCTGGGCGGTGTTGAGGTGCACGTACCACCACACCGGCGGCGCGATCAGCGACAGGTGCGGATCGTTGGAGAGGATCGGGTTGCCGCTGGCGGTGTGATCGCCCGACACCACCCAGGAGTTCGAGCCGACGTGGGGATCGCGGCGCAAGAGCGGGTTGTCGTCGAGGCTCGTGAACCACGCGCTGGCGCCGGCCAGCGCGCGCGGATCGGGGAGCGGCGCTGGCGCGCGCGGACCCTTGATCACGCGGGCGCGGCTGCCGCTGTCGCTGGCGACGTTGGGGAAGCCGCTGTCGGTGGTGAACGAGGCGCGGGCCGGCTTGGCGGTGAAGAAATCGGCGTGGATGCCGGCGCGCGCGGCCAATCTGGGGTCGCCGGAGCTGGCCGGGAACGCGGCCAGCACCCCGGCCAGCTCGGCCGAGCGGGCCACGTCGGAGCCGGCGTCGTACGACAGGTTCCAGGCCTGGAAGCGTGCCAGGGCGAAGACGTCGGCTGGTTCCCAGCGGCTGAAGTGCGGGCTGCCGAGGATGAGGGCCAGCGCCTCGTTGCCGCGGGTCGTGGTGTAGCCGTCGGCCAGGAGCACGGTGTCGATGTACTGGTTGACGCCCTCGACGAAGGCGTCGGCGGTGAGCTTGCTCGGCGAGTCGGCCGGCAGGCCCTGGTAGATGGCGCGGCCGGTGCGGGCGAAGCCGAGGAAGCGTTGCTCGCGATCGTCGTCGATGAGGCCGGGCGACAGCGCGCCCGCGACCTCGGCGAGGCGGCCGGTGACGCTGCGGCGGATGAACTCCATCTGCGCGAAGCGATCCTTGGCCATCAGGTAGCCCTCGACGAGCAACACGTCGTGGACGGTGGTGCCGTAGATGTGGGGCACGCCGCGTTCGTCGACGCGCACGTCGACCGGGCCGTCGAGGCCTGACAGCGGCAGCTCGTCGCCGGGATCGGTGCTGCCGCCGTCGTCGCCGCAGGCAGGGAGGAGCGCGAACGAGACCAGGGCCGCCAGGTAGGGAAGAGTGGTGGGCGTGGACATGATCGCGGCGACTTTACACGGCCAGGGCCGCCGCCGACGACGATCGTCCGCGCTGCCCACCACCGTCCGCACCCGCGCAGCGCCGCAGGTGCGCGGATTTCCTCGCCGGCGATCTGGAACGGGACGTGCGTCTATCCGCGTCGATGCACGGTGGGAAGCGAACTGTCGTTGCCGCACTCGCCGGCGCTGCCCTCGTGGCGCTGGCGCCGTCGCCGGCCGACGCCGCCGATGCGTGGAGCGATCCGTACCCCGGCGTGCGCCGGCTGCACCGTACGCTCACCAACCAGAACCTCAACGTGCTGGTCGTCGATCTGTGCGCGCCGGGCGTGAGCGTGCGCGCCACCGCCAGCGGCGAGCGCCAGCGGACGGTCGCGAGCTTTGGCGCCCTGGTCGGTGCCCAGGCCGCGGTCAACGGCGACTTCTTCAGCTACACCGACTACAGCACCAACGGTCCGTCGCGCAGCGGTGGGGCCGGGTGGGGCGGCGCTGATCACGGCTACGTCGCGCCGGTGCAGTTCGGTCCCAACCAGGTTGCGTTGCCGCCCCACGAGGGCACCGGCGGCGTCGAGGCCTGGGCGCGCGAGGTGGTGAGCGGGCATCCCACGCTCCTGGTCGGCGGCCAGCGCCGCGACAACAACGGCGACTCGCTGTGCACCGCGCGCCACCCACGCACCGCCCTCGGCTTCAGCGCCGCCCGCGACAAGCTGTACCTGATGGTGGTCGACGGCCGCGCCACCGGCCGCGCCGGCATGACCTGCGACGAGATGATCGCGCAGTTCACCGGGCTCGGCGTCACCGACGCCGTGAACCTCGACGGTGGCGGCTCGTCGACGATGTGGCTGGCCGGCGCCGGTGTCATCAACTATCCGTCGGACGGCAACCCGCGCGTGGTCGCCAACCACCTCGCCATTCGCGCCACCGGCAGCGGCGGTGCACCCAACTGTCCGGCGCCGACCTACGCTGCCAGCGCGCCGGCCACCGATGCGCCTACCGAGATGACGTCGGGCGAGGAGGAGGTGGTGTGGATGGAGGCGCGCAACGACGGTAACGTGGTGTGGGACATCGATCGCACCCGGGTCGGCACCCAGGATCCACAGGACCGTTCGTCGGCGTTCTTCAAGGACGGCAACTGGCTCTCGCCCAGCCGACCCAGCGGCGCCGATCACTCGACCTACGGGCCGGGCACGGTCGGCCGCTTCACCTGGGTGATGGTGGCACCCGAGGTCGAGGTCTCGACCCGCTTCGACGAGCGCTTCCAGCTCGTGCAGGAGGGCGTGACCTGGTTCGGCCCGGCGACGACGATGTCGATCCTGGTCCACCCGCGCAGCGGGCCGACCCCGCCCGACGACGACGCCGGCACCGATCCGGGCACCGAGCCCGGCGACGGCGACGCCGGCGTCGATCCGGCCGATGGCAACCCAGGTGGCGGTTGCCGCGCCAGCGACGAACGCAACGCCTCGGGTTGGGGCCTTCTCGGGGTAGGCTTCGCGGCGTGCTGGCTCTGGTTCGCCCGGTCTCGTCGTCGTTCTTCCGCGCGCTGAGCGCGGTCCCGCCTGATCCGCCGATCGATGTCGCCCGCGCGCGCGCTCAGCACGCGGCCTACGTCGACGCCCTGCGCGCAGCCGGCGCCGAGGTCGTGTTCGTGGCCGCCGCCGACGAGCTCGCCGACGCCTGCTTCGTCGAGGACACCGCGGTCGTCGCCAACGGGGTCGCGCTGGTGACCCGCCCGGGGGCGCCGTCGCGCCAGGCCGAGGCGGCAGCGGTGGGCGAGGTGCTGGCGCGCTACCTGCCGGTCACCGGCATGGACGCGCCCGCCACCCTCGACGGCGGTGACTGCCTCCGCCTCGGCCGGCGTCTCTACATCGGTCGCTCGTCGCGCACCAACGCCGCCGGAGTGGCCCGCGCGCGCGAGGTCTTCGAGCCCCGCGGCCTCGAGGTGAGCGAGGTGCCGGTTGCCGGCGCCCTCCACCTCAAGTCGGTGTGCTCGCCGCTCGGCGACGACCACGTGCTCGTGCTCGAGGGTGCGCTCCCACCGGGCACGTTCGTCGGCGTCACCGAGGTGGTCGTGGCGGCCGCCGAGGCACCGGTCGCCAACGCCGTCGCGGTCGGCGGCACGGCGCTGGTCGCCGCCGGTTTCCGCTCGGCGGTGCCGCTGGCCCGCGCCGCCGGGTTCGAGCCGATCGCCGTCGACAACAGCGAGCTGCGCAAGGCCGACAGCGCGCTCACGTGCCTCTCGATCCTGGTGCCCTGATGCCCGCCATCTCCGCTCCCCTCCTCCGCGTCACCGAGCGCTTCCTGGCCCGGCGTCAGCCTGGTCGCGCGCTGGCGCTCCTGGCCCGGACCTCGGTGCCGCTGTTCGCGACCGACTGGATGGCCGGACGAAAACCCGAGCCCGGCCTCGACGGCGACGACACCAGTCCGCTCATGGCCACCGTCGACGCGGCGCCGGCGCACCGGCGCCGCGTGCTCGACGGCGAGCCGGTGGTGATCAAGGACGCGATCGACGTCGGCGGCACCCACACCGGCCTCGGCCTTCTCGACGGCGGCGACGCCGCCCCGGGCGACGCCACCATCGTCGCGCGCATCCGCGCCGCCGGCGGCTGGATCCGCGGCAAGACCCGCATGACCGAGCTCGGCACCGACGGTGTCGGCGCGCTCATGCACCAGCCGATGCCGCGCAACCCGCGCGCCCCCGGCTACTTCCCCGGCGGCTCGAGCACCGGCACCGCCGTGGCCGTGGCCTCGGGCCTGGCTCGCTACGGCCTGGGCAGCGACGGCCTGGGCAGCGTGCGCATCCCGGCCGCGTACTGCGGCCTGGTCGGGCTCAAGCCCACCCACGGGTTGCTGCCCGCCGACGGCTACCGCAGCCCGGTCGCGACCCTCGACGTGGTCGGCCCGATCGCGCGCACCGTCGACGATTGCGCGCGGCTGTGGCAGGTGATCGCCGGCGAGCGCGTGGCGGCGCTGGCGCCGCACGTCCCCGCGTCGGTGGGCATCGTGACCCAGCTCGCGCCCGCGCGCGCGTCGCGTGCGATCCAGGCCGCGTTCGCGCGCGTGCTCGACGCCCTCGCCGTCGCGCGCGAGCTCGTCGACATCGCCGGCGCCGATCGCTGCACGTTCCTGGGCGGCATGATCGGCGCCACCGAGCTGGTGCGCAGCCCCTACGCCAACCGCGAGCTGTCGCCGGCCGGACGCATGAACGTGGCCCTGGGTCGGGCCTTCGCCGAGCGCGACGTCGCCGAGCTCGAACGCCAGCGCGCCGCGCTGCGCGACGCCACCGCCCGCGCCCTCGATCGCACGCCGATCCTGGCCATGCCGACCACGGCGGTGCCGCCGCCGGCGCTCTCGCGCGCGCTCCTGGCCGGCGATCAGGACCTGATGCTCCTTCGCGCCATCGGCGCTTACACTCCGCTCGCCAACCTCACCGGGCTGCCCGCCATCGCCGTGCCCGCCGGCGAGGACGAGCGCGGCCGCCCGCTCTCGATCATGTTCGTGACCCGCGCCGGCGGCGAGACCGAGCTACTCCGCCTCGCGCTCGCGGTCGAGCAGGCCCTCGCCGCTCAGAGCTCGATGCGCGGCTCGTCGGGATCGGGCCGGTAGAGCAGGATGGTCTTGCCCAGCACCTGCGCGACCTCGCTCCGGGTCTTGCCGGCGAGCTGGGTAGCCGCGTCGTGGCGATCGAGCTCGAAGGTGTCGAGCAGCTTCACCTTGATGAGCTCGTGATCGGCGAGCGCGCGATCGACGGCCTCGACCAGCGCCGGCGACAGCCCGCCCTTGCCGAGCTGGACCACCGGCTGGAGCGCGTGGCCGAGGCCGCGCAGCAGGCGACGTTGCTTGCCAGTGAGAGACATCGCCGCTGCGTACCACGCGCTCAGGGCAGCGTCACCGTCTCGCTGGCCAGGTGTTGGTAGGGACCGGGCACCGGGATGGCCGGGGTGTAGCTGTTCGAGCCCAGCCCGCGCGAGGTGTCGCGGCCGGTGAGGCCGAGCGAGTAGTACATGCCGTTCGAGGGTCGGAAGACGTTGAAGTCCATGGTCGAGTCGAGGTCGAAGTTTCCGCCCGCCGGCAGGTCGCTGGTGCCGTAGCCCCACTGCCTGCGCTGACCGGCGGCGTAGTTGCGGCTCGACTCGAGGACGATCCAGTTGCCCCCCGCGTCCCACACCGCCGGGTCGGTCTTGCCGTCGGCGTCGTAGTCGCCCGGCATGGGCGTGCCGTACACGCCGACGTTGCGCACGACCGTGACGTTGTCGCGCGACTGCTTCACGGTGAAGCGACCGTTGAGGAAGAACGCGGTGTCGGTCTTGCCGTCGCCGTCGTAGTCGCCCGGCACCGGGATGGACAGCGAGGTGCCGTTGATGATCGACCGCGTGGTGCCGCTCTTGAGGCGGATCTTCCACTCTCCGGTGGCGCGACGGAAGTAGGCCCGATCGGTGGTCTTGTCGCCGTCGTAGTCACCGGGGACCGGGATGTCGCCGGCGGCGCCGAGGTAGATGGGCGCGGGCCGGTTGCCGCTGGCGGTCCACAGGAACCACTGTCCGGTCGACGGACGCCAGATCATGGTGTCGCTCAGACCGTCGCCGTCGTAGTCGCCGGTCAACGGGTAGTCGTAGTCCATGCCCCACTGGCGTTGCAGGTCGTGCAGCCCGCCGCCGGTCTTCTGGGTCCGCACCAGCCAGTTGCCGTTGGTCTGGTTCCAGATCGCCATGCTGTCGTAGCGCGAGGCGATCACGTTCATGACCTCGGCGCGGGCGATGCGGCCGCGGTTGGCGCCGCCGACGTCGAACTTGCCGTCGCCGGTAGCGGGCACAGGGGGCGGCGCCTCGGACACGGTGAAGCCGTGGGCGTCGGCCAGCGTGTCGAGCTCGGTCTGCCCGGCACCGCCCTCGAGCGGTACCTCGACGGTGCGGTCGTCGAGGGTGATCGAGGCCGTGCTGTCGCCTTCGGCCATGGCGTCGGCGCCGAGGGCGGCCTCGAGCTCGGCGGCCAGGGCCGGGGCCTCGTCGACGGGGCCGGTCAGTCGCCACGCCTCGTGGCGTTCGCCGGACAGCGCCACATCGATGGTGGCCTCGGGGGTCGCGTCGTCGGCGCAGGCGGAGACGAGGAACGCGGCGGTGGTGGTGAAGAGGAAGCTGCGGAGGAGGGTGTGCGTCATGGACGCCGCTCTCAGCAGCCGTCGTGCCAGCGCGCACCCGAGGAAGGAAGCGGCGCCTCCCGGCACGACCTGGCACACCCTGGCCAGCGCGGGTCGCCCTGGTCTCGGACAGTCCGAGACGCTACTTGCGGTACGGCTCGAGATCGATGCCTGCGCGCTCGAGCCAGCGATAGAGCTGTCGCGCGCTCGTCCCCAGCGCCTCCGCCGCTCGCACCACGTTGCCGCCGGTCTCCTCCAGCGCCCGCGTCATCTCCTCGCCCGTCGGTGCCCCCCGTCTCGCCTCGTCCGCACCCGTCCCCGCACCCGTCCCCGTTCCCGCACCCGTGTCCGCTCCCGTTCTCCCTCCGTCTCCGGCTCCCGTCCCCGCCGCCGCGCCCGCCGTCCCCGCCGCCCCCGTGGTCCCCGGCTCCGGCGGCAGATGCCCCACCTCGATCACTCCATCTCCGGCCAGCACCGCCGCCGATCGCAACGTCTGGCGGAGCTGCCGCACGTTGCCCGGCAGCTCGCCGGCGAACAGCTGCCGCGCCGCCGCCGCCGTCATCGCGGCCTTCGCCACGCCTGCCTCGCGCAGCAGGTGCGCGCACAGCACGCCCAGATCCTCGCGCCGCGCCCGCAGCGGCGGCAACCGCGCGACGTAGCCCGCCAGCCTCGCCAGCAGATCGGGGCGGAACGCCCCCGGCTTGCCGAACAGATCCTGATGGGTCGCGGCGAT
The DNA here is from genome assembly GCA_005779305.1 of Myxococcales bacterium. Classification (GTDB taxonomy): domain Bacteria; phylum Myxococcota_A; class Polyangia; order Haliangiales; family Haliangiaceae; genus UBA2376. The sequence goes on along the minus strand of SXJR01000047.1, from coordinate 1,317 downwards.
CCACCGCACATCGACCTCGATCGCGTCGCTGCCGCCGAGCGGCGTCACCTTGCCGTCCTCGATCACGCGCAACAGCGCCGCCTGCGACGCCAGCGACGTGTTGGCAATCTCGTCGACGAGCAGGGTGCCGCCGTCGGCGCGGGCGATCTCGCCCGTGCGCGGATCAGCGGCGCCGGTGAACGCGCCGCGGCGGTGCCCGAAGAAGGTCGCGCCGAACAGGCTCTCGGGGATGGCGCCGCAGTCGACGGTCACGCACGGCCCTTCGCGGCCGCTGGCGGCGTGGATCGCCGCCGCGACCACCTCCTTGCCGGCGCCGGTCTCGCCCAGCACGAGCACCGGCTCGCGGGTCGGCGCGATCCGGGTGATGGCGTCGGCGAGCAGCGCGACTTCGGCGTTGAGCGTGCGGGTTGGTCCGAGCCGGGCGCCGGCCAGCACGCGCTGGGCCGCGGACTCGGGCCAGCGCCGGTACACGAACATCGAGTGGCCGATCTCGACCAGCGAGCCTGGCGCCAGGCGGTGCTCGCTGACGCGGCGGCCGTCGACGTGCACGCCGTTGCGTGCGCCCAGATCGCGCACGACCACCGCGTCGCCGCGAACCTCGAACACCGCGTGCTGCGCCGACGCCCACCGGTCGCGCACCCGCAGGGTGTCGCCGTCGCGCGCCACCCGCGGCGCGTCATCCGCCGCCCGCCCGACGGTCAGCGGGAACCGATCGATCACGAACGCCTCGGCGTCGCCGGCGAGCAGATCGTCGTAGTCGAGCACATAGATGAGCAGGTCGACGTGGCGGACCCCGCTCGCCGAGGGGGCCTCCTCCCACGTCGCGCCCGGCGCCACGCTGCCAGATCGAGGTTCGGTGCTCACCAGCTCTTCATCGTACACTGCCCGGGGTGGAGCCTCCGGGCGAGACGGTGAGTGACGGCGAGCTGGCCCCCCGGTCGGGGGCCGAGCACGCGCCGGGCGACCACATCGCCGGCCGCTACGAGGTGCGCGGGGTTCTCGGCCGCGGCGCCGGCACCTGCGTCTACCGCGTCCTCGATCACGCCATCGGCGAGGAGATCGCGGTCAAGGCCTTCGCCGAGGCCGGCGCCGCCCAGCGCCTGGCCCGCGAGGTCCAGCTCGCCCGCCGCGTGACCCACGAGAACGTGTGCCGGGTCTTCGATCTGGTCGAGCACGCCGGCGGCGCCCTGGTGTCGATGGAGCTCGTCGACGGCGGCACGCTGGCCGACGTGCCGCGGCCGGTGCCGGCCCCGGCCCTGCGGGCGATCGCGCGCCAGCTCCTGGCCGGGCTGGCGGCCGCGCACGCCGCCGGCGTTG
>SXJR01000346.1 GCA_005779305.1 Myxococcales bacterium | reverse complement strand
GGACCCGTTGTCGCGGTAGCGCGTGCAGACCCACTCGCGCCCCGTCGACACCCACTCGCGCGATTCGACGCGTTGCATGTCGCGGTAGAGCGAGAAGCGCGACGTGCCTCGGCCGCGTCCGGGCAGGCCGCCCACCACCCGCTACGCCCGTAGCGGCGACGTCCACATCGGCTACCAGGTCGTCGGCGACGGAGAGCTGACCGTCGTGATCGTTCCCGGGTTCGTCTCGAGCATCGAACAGCTGTGGGACGATCCCGATTGCGCGCGCTTCCTGATGCGCTTCGCGAAGGTCGCGCGGCTGGTGCTGTTCGACAAGCGCGGCACCGGGATGTCGGACCGGACCGTGGCCGAGTTGAAGGCGCAGACGGTCGAGCACCGCAGCGACGACATCCAGGCTGTCCTCGACGACGTCGGCGCCGATCGGGTGGTCGTGCTCGGCATCTCCGAGGGCGCGTCGATCGCGATCCGGTTCGCGGTCACGTACCCCGAGCGGGTCGCGGCGCTGGCGCTCTACGGTGGCTACGCCGTGTTCCGCCCCAACCCTGGCGTACTCGCGGTCGCCGCCGCCGTGCGCGACGGATGGGGGACCGGACGGACCCTCGAGGTCTTCGGCCCGAGCGTCGCCGGGGACCCGGCGAAGCGCCGCTGGTGGGCACGCTGGGAGCGGCTCAGCGCCAGCCCGGGCGCCGTCGTCGCGCACCTGGACGTGCTCACCCGCCTCGATGTCACCGCGCTGCTCGGCCTGGTCCGCGTCCCGACGCTCGTGCTCCACCGCAGCGGCGATCGCATCGTCCCGCTGGCGGCTGGCCAGTTCCTCGCTGACCAGATCCCAGGGGCCACGCTGCGCGTGCACCCGGGCGATGATCACCTGTTCATGCTGGGCGACGCCGATCGGCTTGCGCTCGACCTGCTGACGTTCATCACCGCCACCAAGGGGGGACGCCCGACACCGCGGCAGGCCGCGGCGCTGGCGATCGCCGTCACGCTCGCTGGCGACGATCTCGTCATCCGGGGTCCGTCCGCGCTCGAGGTCGTGGAGCAGGCGCTCGAGTTCGTGGCGCGCACCGGCGGCCGCGCAGCGGTGCAAGTCGAGGCGCCCGGCGCCGACCCCGACGCGGCGCGCGCGCTCGCCTGTGTGCGCGGCGCGGTGGTGCACGCGGCGCCGGGCGAGGTGCTCGTCACCGGCGAGCTGCGCGGCACCAGCTGGGGACACGGCTACGTGCACGAGGACCGGGGTATCCACGCTGCCGTCGACGGCGCACCGGCGGTGCGGCTGTTCGCGATCCGCCGTGCGCACCGCGACGGTGCGGACGAGACCTGACGTTCGCCCTGGTCCAGGCACTGCCGCATCCAGGATTGCGTCCCAGGTGAGCTTCGTTCGCAACTCGAGGAGCCGGCAGGGCGGGCTGCGATGCGTATCCAACGTATCGAGAAGTCACGCCGCGCGTCTGGCATGGACCGTGCTTGCGCGAGCGCGATGATGTCGACGGTTCGCCTGCTCTCGCTTCCCCTCCTGCTCATTCTTTCACTGTCGGCCTGCGTCCTCTCGGACGAGGACGAACTCCACGCCGAGCTCTCCGATGACGCGCTCGCCGAGGACGGCAAGGCCGACCACCTCACGGTCCCGTTCCGCGAGCTAGACGATGCGCAGGGCCTCGGCGATCGCGGCGAGGTCGAGACCCGCGTCGTCCTGACCAGCCGCGCCGCGTACGCCAGCTACTTCGGACACGCCGCGCCCGCCGGTCTGGACTTCTCGCGCGAGTGGGTCTTCTTCTACAGCGCCGGGATCCGCAGCACCGGCGGTTACGAGGCGACGGTCGCGTCGATCTCTCTTTCGCGGAGCGGCAAGACCTTGTACGTCGCCACGCATCTCCGCTCGCCGGGCGCCGGCTGCGCCGTGACCTTCGCGCTGAGCAAGCCGCACGCGATCGTGGCGTTCCGTCGGCCGTCGACGCGCCCGACCGCGGCGCGCGCCTCGCACAGCGACGAGACCCGCGAGTGCGATCGCTGCGATGGACTGTCGGCCAGCGACTGTGAATCGACGGTCGGCTGCGAGATGGTCGCCGACGGCTGCAACCCTCCACCGATCAACCCCGACACCGGCCTTCCGTACCCGTGCGATCCGGTCCTGGTGTGCCGCGCGAAGACGGCGGGGCGCGAAGGCGACCGTTGCGGAAGCCGTGGCCTGGTGCCGTGCGCCGAGGAGCTGTTCTGCCAGTTCCCCGAGAGCTCGGCGTGCGGCGAGACCGACCGCGCCGGCACCTGCGCGGTCGCGCCCCAGGCTTGCATCGAGATCTATCAGCCGGTGTGCGGCTGCGACGGCCAGACGTACTCGAACGCCTGCCAGGCCTCGTCGTCCGAGGCATCGGTCCGGCACACGGGTGCCTGCCCCTGACCGCCTAGGTTCAAGGGCAGGAGCGCAGGCGGCGCTACGCGAGCCCCGATCAGCTCGCGGCGAGCTTGGCGAACCGCTGCATGGTCGCCGCGATCTCGGATCCGAGATTGCACTCGACGATGCCGAAGCCCTCCATGTGATACGCGCCCCAGACCTCCCAGTCCTTCCAGGCGTCGGTGTCCTGGAGCGCGTTGAGCTGCGCGCGGTCGCCGCGGATGAGGAAGAAGCCGTTCAGATCGCCGCCGTGCGGGCGGGTGACCACCGGCTCGAAGCTCGCGATCTTCTTCTCCATCACCTGCACGGTGAGGTAGCCGATGTACTCGTTGAACTTGGTCACGGTGTGAGCTTCGTGGCCGCTGCGCGAGCGCGACCAGCCGACGAGCAGTGCTGCATTCGCCATGTTGTCCCCCCTGAGGTTGTGGCGCGAGCAGACTCCGGAGCGCCGGGGACGTCAAGTGCGTCGCGCCGTCTCGGACAAGATCAACGGACCACGAGACGTCGCCGGCGCCGCCTGTGACCTGAGCGAGACCACGCGATCTCGGCGTCACGTGGGGAACGGCTGGGGTGGGTAGCGCCGCCTGGACGCACGATGGGTCGCGATTCCTGGCCGCTCTCCGAAACGCGCGTAGAAGCGGACCAGCGATCGGCAGTCGGCGAGCGCGCTTTCCATGCCGTTGTCGTGGAGCACCTCGAGGAGGTGCCAGAGGACGACGTCAGCCACCGATGGTTCGGTGCCCACGACGAAGCCGCCGCCGCCGCCGTTGGCGGCCAGGCGTTGCTCGAGGAATCCGAGCCAGCGTGGCAGGATGGAGGCGTGGAGCTTTTCGCGCAGCGCGGGTCGCGCGGGCGCTGGAGTGACCACGAGCTTGCGCAGTTCGGCTCGCACGTCCTCGACGCCGGCGAGGAGCTCGTCGCAGCGGGCCGCTTCGCGTGGGTTCGCGCCGTAGCGGTCGTGGGTCCGTGCGAGATGGCGGAGGATGGCGTCGCTCTGCACCAGGTGAAAACCGTCGGGCTCCTCCCACAGCGGTAGCGCTCCGTACGCGAGCTTGCCCGAGGCGCGGAGCGCAACGAAGGCCGGGGGCAGGTCGGTCGGGCTCCAGGATCCGACCGCGATCTCGTCGTGCTCGACACCCGCGTCGGCGAGCAGCAAACGAATCAACTCAGCGCGGCCCCGGGAGGAGAAGTAGGTCAGGCAGGGCAGAGGCATGGCGCACGAGTCTACCGTCCGCCTCGAACTCGTGGGCATCATCGGGTTCTCCATGGGTACGGAGCAACCTCGCAATCCCCTGCACGGGGTCACGCTCGAGCAGATCGTGACCGACCTGGTGGCGCACTTCGGCTGGGCTGAGCTCGGTCAGCAGGTGAACATCCGCTGCTTCAAGGACAACCCGAGTGTGCAGTCGAGCTTGAAGTTCCTGCGCAAGACGCCGTGGGCGCGCGCGAAGGTCGAGAGCCTGTATCTGTTCATGCTGCGCGAGAAGAAGCGGGGCGGCCGAGCCCCCGACGGCGCCTGATTGCACGCGGGAGTCGCCAGGCGTCCCGGCAAGCGTGCGCCGGCGAATGCACTGGTCAGGTCGCGTGTCCCCGCGGCACGTCGTGGCAATCTGGCGAATCATCGGAAGTTGCGTGGCTCGGCGGTGCCGACATCGCCGACCGCGCTCGACATCACGCGGCGCGTCGGCACGCGCAACCCTGCGACCGAGCACACCTGGAGGGCTGGCCCGAGGTTTGCTGAAGACCTGAACGTCCCGGAAAGGGGTCGTCCATGTCGTCGCGCAGAGTGTCCCGCTCCTTCACCATCCTCGGGCAGACGACGCACCTCTGGTCGGCGCGCACCCGCTACTTGCATGTCCTGGCGATGGCCGTCTGTTCGCGGCTCGACTGATCCGGGAGTTCACGGGGTTAGCGGTCGCGCCAGTCTCGACCCTTCCTCGCCTCGCCACACCGTATCCACCTGCGGCCTCCCGACATCAACACGGGTATGGCGCGCATCGCGATCATCGGCACCGGAATCGCCGGTCTGTCGGCGGCCCATCGCCTGTTCCAGGCCGGGCAGCATGACCTGACGCTGTTCGAGGCCGGCGCTCACGTCGGCGGCCACACCGCGACCGTCGACGTGCTCGGCCACGCGGTCGACACCGGCTTCATCGTCAACAACGAGCTGACCTACCCGCGCTTCACGGCGCTGCTGGCCGAGCTGCGGGTGGACACGCGGCCGAGCACGATGAGCTTCGGCGTGCGCGACGACGCCACCGGCATCGAGTACGCCGCGACCAACCTCGCGAGTGTGTTCGCTCAGCCCCGCAACCTGCTCGATCGCCGGCACTGGGGCATGCTGGCCGAGATCGTCCGCTTCAATCGGGTGGCGCGGTCGCTGCTCGACAGCGACGATCACACCACCACACTCGACGCGTACCTGGCGCGGCAACGGTTCTCGGCGACGTTTCGCGATCGCTTCCTCGTCCCCATGGCCGCCGCGATCTGGTCGGCGCCGCCGGGTCAGATCGGCCAGTTCCCGGCGCGCACGCTGGTCGAGTTCTTTGCCAACCACCGCTTCCTCGACCTCTGGCGCCGGCCGCAGTGGCGGACGATCACCGGCGGCTCACGTCAATACGTCCGCCGCCTGATCCGGCCGTTCGCCGATCGCATCCGCCTGCGCACGCCCGTCGAGCGGGTGCGCCGCCGCGACGGCGGCGTCGAGATCGCGGTCGCCGCGGGCGTGGAGCGCTACGACCACGTCGTCCTCGCCTGCCACAGCGATCAGGCGATGCGGCTGCTCGCCGACGCGACCCCCGTCGAGCGCGCCGTGGTGGGCTCGATCGCTTACCAGCACAACGACGTCACCCTGCACACCGACACGTCGTTGCTCCCCCGGGCGCGACGGGCCTGGGCGGCGTGGAACTACCATGTCCACGCCGAGTCGGCGCGGCCCGCGACCGTGACCTACGACATGAGCTTGCTGCAGGGCATCGTGGACCGCGAGCGGTTCCTCGTCACGCTCAACGAGCCGGACGCGGTCGACCTGGCCAAGGTGCTCGGCCGGTACACCTACGACCATCCGGTCTTCACCGCCGCAACCCACGTGGCCCAGCAACGGTGGCGCGAGGTCTGCCCACCGACGGGACGGACCTGGTTCGCCGGCGCCTACTGGTTCTACGGCTGTCACGAGGACGGCGTGCGCAGCGGCTACCGCGCCGCCGACGCTGTGGTGGCGGCCCTGGGCGCCCGGCTGGCGGCGGTGGCATGAACGGGATCGTCCGCAGCGCACTGTACGTGGGCGAGGTGCGCCACCGCCGCTTCGCGCCGATCCGGCGCGCGTTCACCTACCCGCTGTACTTCGGCTACCTCGATCTCGACGAGCTCGACGCGATCGACGCCGAGCTCTGGCCGTTGCTCGGGGTGCGACGACCGGCGATGACGCGGATGGATCGCGCCGACCATCTCGCCGGCTGCGGCGCGCCCGGGCAGCCGCTCGCCGAGGTGGTGCGCGGGCTGGTCGAGCGCGCCGGCGCGCCGCGTCCGCGCGGACCGATCGGCCTGCTCACACACGCCCGCCACCTCGGGTTGGCCATGAACCCGGTCAGCTTCTTCTACTGCTGGGACACCGCCGGGCGCGAGGTGGAGGCGATCGTCGCCGAGGTCTCGAACACGCCGTGGGACGAGCGCCACGTCTACGTCTTGCCCTCGAACGGTGCGGGCAAGCAACGCCACCGCTTCGCCAAGGCCTTCCACGTGTCGCCGTTTCTGCCCCTCGAGCTCGGCTACGACTGGCGATTCACGCCGCCTGGCGAGCGCCTGGTCGTCCACATGGACTGCAACGATCGCAGCGGCGTCGTGCTCGACGCGACCCTGACGCTGACGCGGCGCCCGCTCGATCGCCGCCATCTCGCCGGCGTGCTCGCCCGGTTCCCGGTGATGACCGGCACCGTGCTCGCCCGGATCTACTGGCAGGCGCTCCAGCTGTGGCTGCGCCGAGCGCCGGTCCACGACCACCCGCGGACCCATGGAGCGATGTCATGAGCACGTCCCCTCTGGAGTTGACCCTGGCCTCGCCGATCCCGCTCCCGCAGCGCCTGGCCCGGCGCCTCCTGTTCGGGCGATTCCAGCGGCTCGCCGACGGCGCGCTGCGGATCGTCGATCCGGACGGGGTGACTCGGTTCGGGCACGTCACCCCGGCCTTCCCCAAGGAGGTCACCGTCCAGGTGCTGGACCCGGCGGTCTACGTTGCTGCCACGCTGGGCGGGACGCTTGGCCTCGGCGAGCAGTACATGGCCGGCGCCTGGCGAACCGACGATCTGCCCGCGCTCATCCGGCTGATGGCGCGAAACGCCGATGTCACCAACGGCCTCGAGCGCGGCCTCGCTCTGGCCACCGCGCCGATGCGACGGGCGCATGCGCTGCTCACCCGCAACACCCGCTCCGGGAGCCGCAAGAACATCGCCGCCCACTACGATCTGGGCGACGAGTTCTTCCGCCTGTTCCTCGACGAGACCATGACCTACTCCGCGGCGCTCTTCGAGCGCCCCGATCAGCCGCTCGCCGACGCGCAGCGCGCCAAGTACGATCGGATCTGTCAGATCCTCCGACTGAGCGCCGACGATCACGTGGTCGAGATCGGCACCGGCTGGGGCGGGTTCGCGATCCACGCTGCGAGCCGGTACGGCTGCCGGGTGACGACCACGACGATCTCGCGCCGCCAGCACGCCGAGGCCACGCGCCGCGTGGCCGCGGCCGGGCTCGCCGACCGGGTCGAGGTCAGGCGCGACGACTACCGCGACCTGCAGGGGCGCTACGACACGCTGGTGTCGATCGAGATGATCGAGGCGGTCGGCCGCGACCACCTCGGTGACTTCTTCGCCACGATCCAGCGTCTGCTCCGTCCCGAGGGCGAGGCCGTGCTCCAGGCGATCGTGATCCGCGACCAGGAGTTCGAGCGCGCCGCCGGCGAGATCGACTTCCTCAAGCGCCACATCTTCCCGGGCAGCTGCATCCCGTCGGTGACGGCGCTGGTCGGAGCGGCGACCCGATCGAGCGATCTCGTGCTGCGCCGGCTCGACGACCTCACCGAGCACTACGCGACCACGCTGGCGAGGTGGCGAACCGCGTTGCTGGCCCGGCTCGACGAGGCGCGCGCGCAAGGGTTCGACGACGTCACCCTGCGGGCCTGGGATTACTACCTCGCCTACTGCGAGGGCGGGTTCCGCGAGCGTTACATCGGCGTGGACCACCTCCACCTGGTGCGCCCGGGCTGGCGAGCGCCCGCTTGACCTGGCTGGTCGGGATCGGGTGGGGCGCGGTGGCGCTGGGGCAGGTGGCGCTGTGGTGGGATCAGCGCCGTCGGTCCGATGCCAGCCTGGTCGACGTCGGCTGGAGCGCGGCCATCGCGGCGCTGGCGGTGCTCTACGCGCTCGCCGGTGATGGGCTCGCCGAGCGGCGCGCGCTGGTCGGCGCGCTCGGCGCCATCTGGGGCGCGCGGCTGGCGTGGCACCTCGGGCGCCGCATCCTGGGCGGCGCCCGCGTCGAGGACGGTCGCTACCGCGCGCTCCGCGCGGCGTGGGGCGATCGCGCGAACCGCAACTTCTTCGTGTTCTTCCAGGTCCAGGCGATCTGGTCGGTGATGTTCTCGATCCCGCTCGTGATCGCGATGGGTGGTGATCGCCCGCTCGCCTGGACCGACGCCGTCGGCGTGGTGATCTGGGCGATCGGCGTCGGCGGCGAGGCGATCGCCGACGCCCAGCTGGCGCGGTTCCGGGCCCGCGCCGACCAGCGCGGCAAGACCTGCCGCGACGGCCTGTGGCGCTACTCGCGGCACCCCAACTACTTCTTCGAGTGGATCACCTGGTGGGCCTACGTCGCGATCGCCTGGGGCGCGCCGCACGGCTGGGTCGCGCTCCTCGGTCCGGCCGTGATGCTCGCCTTCCTGATCAAGGTCACTGGCATCCCCCACACCGAGGCCCAGGCGCTGCGCAGCCGTGGCGACGACTACCGAGCCTACCAGCGCACCACCAGCGTGTTTGTCCCCTGGTTCCCGAAGCCCGATCCCGAGGAGGCCTGAGATGTTCGCCCGCACGATCGACGCCGCCGAGCGCGGCTGGTTGCCCGACCCCGTGATCCGCACCGGCATCCACTGGCTCCTGCGGTCCCGGCTCGCCGCCGAGCAGCGCACCGCGCGCGACCTGCGCCGGACCCAGCAGCGGTTCGTGGACGAGCTACGCGGAAGTCCGATCGCGCTCGAGGTGGACAAGGCCAACGCCCAGCACTACGAGGTGCCCGCCGAGTTCTTCGGCCTGGTCCTTGGCAAGCACCGCAAGTACTCGAGCGCCTTCTTCCCGCCCGGCGTCGACCGGCTCGACGACGCCGAGGACGCGATGCTCGCGCTCACGATGGAGCGCGCCGAGGTGGCGGACGGGATGTCGATCCTCGAGCTCGGCTGTGGCTGGGGCTCGCTCACCCTCGCCATGGCGGCCCGGCTGCCGCTCGCGCGCATCACCGCGGTGTCGAACTCGGCGTCGCAACGCGCACACATCGAGGCCGAGTGCCGCCGCCGCGGACTCACCAACGTCACCGTCATCACCGCCGACATGAACACCTTCGAGGCCGAGGGCGCGTTCGATCGCGTGGTCTCGGTCGAGATGTTCGAGTACATGCGCAACTACGAGGCGCTGCTGGCGCGGATCGCGCGCTGGCTCGCGCCCGGCGGCAAGCTGTTCGTCCACATCTTCTGCCACCGCACCGCCGCGTACCCGTTCGTCGCCGACGACGAACCCGGAAACTGGATGGGTCGCTGGTTCTTCACCGGCGGGATCATGCCCAGCGACGATCTGCTCCTGTATTTCCAGCGCGACCTCCGGATCGAGGAGCACTGGCGGGTCAACGGCACGCACTACGCGCGAACCGCGCGCGCCTGGCTCGACAACCTCGACGACCGCCGCGGCGACGTGCGCCGCGTGCTGGCCCGGGCCTACGGCGACGCAGACGCCGACCGGTGGCTCCATCGCTGGCGGATCTTCTTCATGGCGTGCGAGGAGCTGTTCGGCTGGCGCGGCGGCGAGGAGTGGTGGGTCTCGCACTACCGGTTCGCGCGCTGACCGACCACCGTCATCCCGAAGCCCGCGTCCGGCGTCGGCCCCGGCGACAGGATCGTGCGCAGCCGGTATCCAGCCGGATCGAGGCGCAGCTCGACGGTATGGAGCAGCGTCGCCACCAGGATCACCACCTGCACGTCGGCCAGGCTGGCGCCGAGGCAGGTGTGCGGCCCCAGACCGTACGGTGCATACGCGCCGGGCTTTCGCGGCCCCTCGAAGCGCTGCAGGTCGAACTCCGCCGGGCGATCCCAGAGCTCGGGCAGGAAGTGCGAGACTCCGGTCGCGACGAGGATGGGGTCGCCTTCGCGAACGTCGTGACCGGCGAACGAGAAGTCGCGCGCGGCGTTGCGGGCGAGTGCCGGCGAGATGGGATGCAGGCGCAGCGCCTCCATGGCGGCCGCGTGCAGCGTGCGCAGTGAGCGCAGCCCCTCGAGGGTGGGCGGCCCGGCGGCGAAGAGCTCGTCGACCTCTGCGACGACGCGGGCCCGCACGTCGTCGCGCGTGAGGAGCTCGTAGAGGAGGAAGGCGCAGGCGTTGGCCACCGTGTCGAGGCCGGCGATGAACGGGCCGATCGCGGCCATGCGCAGATCGGCCTCGGACAGAAGCGATGGATCGGCGGCGGCGGCTGCGAGCAGGTCGTCGATCAGATCCGACGCCGCCGGGTCGCGCGGCGTTTCACGGTGGGCACGCAGCACCTCGTCGCCGAGGGCGAGCACCCGCGCCAGCGCGCGCCGGTAACGCGGCAACCGCAACGTCCACGCCGGCCGTGCGCCGACCACGAACACGCCAGTGGCCTCGCGGTTGACCCGCACCAGATCATCGGTCCGTTCGGCCGCTGCGCGGCCGGCCAGGAGGCGCCCGAGCTGCTCGGTGATCATCGGGCGCAGCGCCGAGATGACGACGACACGACGGCCGACCGGGAGGGCGAGGGCTCCCGCGCGCACGACCTCGGTCAGCATCGGCAGGTGCGGCGCAGCCATCGATCGTCCATGGCTGCGCTTCATGATCTTGCGTAGCCGGGAGTGCAGCTCGCCGTCGCTGGAGATGACGTTGTGCTTGGCTCCGAACAGCCCCACGAACGGCTGCCAGGTCTCGGTCGAGCGAAGCAGCGTCTCGCTGTCCTTGCTCATGAACTGGTTGGCCTCCGGTCCGGCCAGGATGGTGATCACGCGGCCTGGCACCCGGACGCGGAAGATGGGGCCGAGCCTCCGGTAGGCCGCGGTCAGGAACGCCAGCGGATCGCGCGCCATGGGAATGGCGCTGCCGAGGATGGGCCAGCCGGGGACGACGGGAGCGAGCCGCGGGGCGGCGGGCAGGGCGGCGACATTCACGCCGCGGAGCGTACGCTCACCCTGATCTCGAATGAAACATGTTTCACCTGAACCGTCGCGCCGCCGCCGCCCTTGACGAGCGGGGAGCGCGCCGCCCGGTCGCCGACCCCACATGCGATCACCAACCATGGCCAGTCCAGCAGACCAGCTGCGTGGACCCTGATACGAACCGGACGACTACGGGTGCGCCGGGTCCGGGCGGATACGCGGCCATCCGGCGGTCGTGTTGGCGTAAGGTCCGGCCGTGCCCAGGAACAACACGAACTGCCGCCCCCTGATCCCGCTGGCGCCGCTGGCGTCCCTGCTGCTCGTGGCCGCGGGCTGTAGCAAGAAGGAGGCGGCGAAGACTGGCGAGGCCGCGACCGGCTCTGGCTCCTCTGCGGCGGCAGGCTCTTCCGCCGCAGGCACCGGCTCGGTCGCGGGCACTCCCTCACCCGACGCGGCTCCCACCGCGCCGACGCCGACCCCCGATGTCCCCCAGGAGGTCGATCCGACCGCTTCCGACAAGGTGATCGCGGTCGAGCTCACCGACGCCGATCTCGAGGAGCTGAAGCTGCCCGGCAAGCGCCAGCACGTGATCGGGTGGACCGATCGCTACGGCACCAACGCCATCGTCATCACGCTGCAGTCGAAGCCGAAGAACGGCGGACTCCTGGTCGCCACCCACGCCATCCGCGAGGGCGACGCGAGCTGGACGGTCGGACGCGACTACAAGGAGCTGGTCGAGGAGTGCGAAGACTTCGATCTCTCGATCTACGCTCAGGTCGGCGCCTGGTCGGTCACCGATCTCGACGCCGATGGCCACGGCGAGGCGACCTTCGCGTGGAGCGCCGGCTGCCGGTCGGATGTGAGTCCGATCACCCACAAGGTCTTGCTGGTCGAGAAGGACGAGAAGTTCGTGCTCCGTGGCCAGACCATCGACGCGACGGGCGGCGGTGGCGACTACAAGGCCGATCCAGTGTTCGAGAAGGCCAACCCGGCCTTCCTCCCCCATGCCGAGAAGGTGTGGAAGCTGACGGTCAAGGAGCCGGGTTAGCCATCGCGGCCGGTCCGACATGCCGCCACCGCGCGCTCGAGCTCATCTCGGAGTGCACTCATCTGCGCCTGCGCGAGCCGCTGGCCGAGGCGAGCAGCTGACCACATCGCGGCGAGGACGAGCACCGCGGCTGCCGAGATCGCGAAGGGCCACGGGTCGCCTCCGACCATGGCCTTGGCGCCGGCGAAGATGAGCGACAGGACGAGCCCCACGCTCGTGGTCAGGTAGCCGAAGGCGAAGCCCGTCCACACCGAGGGATGGGGGCTGAACCTCGCGAACAGGCGCGTGCCGGCGTCGCTGGGTGCGATGTCGATCGTGAGCCACGGGGACCACAGGCGCTGTTGCGACTCAGGAACGGTCAGCACCAGGTGGTCGTGATCGCGGGTCGCGGTGTTGCCACCGCCGCCGGGCACCCGGGTGCGTCGGAGCTGCTGCGCACCGGCGGCGAGCTGCGCGCCGAGGCCGTCGATAGCCTCGCGGCTCGGCATCGGGAGGTCGACCAAGAAGCTGGGGCGAAGCGCCACGGCCACAGTCTCCCGCCGGTCGCGGGTCTTGTCACGCGCCCGGGCCAGGGACTGACGGCAGGCCCGGCGGTATCCTCGTACTGTGACCGACGAGCTGCGCCCGTACTTCGAGGCGATCCTCGCCGCGCCCGAGGAGGACGAGCCGCGGCTCGAGCTCGCTCGCCATCTCACCGATCGCGGCGATGGACGCGGCGAGCACATCCGCCTGGCGTGCGCGCTCGACCAGCTTGAGCGTGATGATCCGGCGCGCGCCGAGCTCGTCGAGCGCGCCGCGAAGCTGCCGTCGTTCGCGTTCTTCACCCAGGTCGACCGCAGCTTCCCACACAGCTACGGCGTGCGCCGCGGGTTCGTCGAGGAGCTGTCCTGCAGCGCGGCCGACTTCGCGACGCACGCAGCGCGGCTGATGCGAGCGGCGCCGATCCGGGTCTATGACCGTACCCCGTACTTCCCCAATCAGGCTGCTCAGCTCGCCGCGTGTCCGGCGCTGGCCAGGCTTCGCCGGCTCACGTTGCCGAGTGACTTCCAGGACAACGCGACGATCCTCGCCTCGCCGCACCTCGCGGGCCTGCGCGAGCTCGAGCTGGCCATGTTCCTCGATGACGAGGCCGCGGTCGCCCGGCTCGCGCTCGAGCTGCGCCACCTCCTTGGGCTGCGGGTGCTCTCGACCCACCACGGACGGATCGCCGGCAGCGCCTGTGGTGCGCTCGCGAGACTCGCAGACGGGTTGCGGCTCGAGCTGATCGACGTTCGTGGCGCGAACGTTTCCGAGGCCGGCGTGGCCGAGCTGCGGGCGAACCTGGGCGAGGGGCGGGTGCTGCCGCGCCCCGCGCCGCGCGTGCCGTTTCGCTTCGGCGTGCTCGATCTCGGGGCCAGTCGGCTCGAGACGGCGGAGCTCCGCGGGCTGATCGAGAGTGGCGAGTTCCGCACCGCCGTGAAGCTCTGGTTCGGACAGCACCAGATCGGGGACGGCGGCGTCGCGCACCTCGCGCGGTCGGGCGCGTTCCCGTCGCTCGTCGAGCTCCACCTCGGCGCGGGTGTCACGGATCGGGCTGCGAGTCTGCTCGCCCGTGAGGCGGTGGGCCTCGAGCGGCTCGAGCGCCTGGACCTGGGTGAGGTGCCAGCCGAAGGAACGAAGATCGGCGCCCGCGACGGCTCGGGGGTCGGCGACGCCGTCGTCCGCGCCCTCGCGCGTTCGCCTCGTCTACCGGCGCTGCGCACGATCAGCCGCAGCAAGGAGTACCGCGCGTACGCCACGGGTGCGCGCGAGGGTCCGGAACGCATCTCGATCGAGCGCGACGACGGGTCCGTCGTCGAATCGGTCATCCACCACTCGATCTGGCCCTGACGCGGCGCCGGGCAGTCGCTACTGCTGGAACGTGAACGGGTAGTTGACCTGGACGCCGCCGCCACCCTTGGGCTTGGGGAACTCGATCGCCTTGATGATCGTGGCGACGCAATCGGCGACCTCGGGGGTCAGGCCGGCAGCGCTGGCTGCCGCCACCGTGCCGGTGGGCGCGATGAAGAACTGCGTCGACACCGTGCCCTCGAGCTCGGGGTTGGTGAGCAGCGCCTGCTCGTAGCAGGCCTTGATCTGCGGCTTCTTCTCGAGGATGAAGCGGCGGATGATGGCGCGGTCGAGATCGCCCACCGACTGCGGCTGGCCGAGGGTGGCGCGCACGATGCGCTTGCCGCGCTTGGCGGCCTCGGGGCTGTCGAGGGCGGGGGCGCGACCCAGCGAGATCGCCAGCGCGCCGGCGGCGTCGAGCGCAGCGATCGCGTCGACTGCGCGCTGGACGTCGGTGTCGGGCCCGACCAGGATGTCGACGTCGAGGCGCTGCTGGTCGCCGAGTTCGGTTCGGGCCGCTGCGTAGGCCTTGGTCAGCGCCGCCGCGTCGAGCGGGCCCTGGGCCCACGGCACCGTCAGCGGCGGCGCCGGGACCGCCTCGATCGTCAGGGCGTCGGCGCCGATGCGGACCTCGATCCAGCGATCGCCGCCCTCCATGGAGTCGAAGCCGACGCGGTCGAGCTCGAACCCGACGCGCAGGGCGCGGAGCGTGCTCTGGTGGGAGACGGCGATGAAGCTCGGGCCGATGGCGGCGATGACGTCGACGAGCACGGTCGCCTTCGCCTTCGGCGCGGCGACGATGAGCGCGCGCGGGTCGCGATCGCGTTCGGACACGGCACGGCCGACGATCTGGAGCGCGCGGGTCGGCATCTCGGGATCGGGCGCGGTGCCGGCGCCGCCGAACCCGCCGCGGACCCGGCCATGGTCGAGGTTGGCGATGATGCCGGCGCTGCGAGCGGCCGCGATGGCCTGGTCGCGGGCCAGCTGCTCATCGTCCGCGCGTTTCAGCGTGTAGCTGCCGGCGGCGCGGTCGGAGTCCTTCTTCCCCATCTTGCCCTCGTCGAGCGCCATGGCCGTGCCGATGCCGCCCGACTCGTCGTCCTCACCCTCGAGCTCCTCCTCCGGCTCGGGCGGCGGCGGATCGTCGTCCAGCCCGGCGGCGCTGGGCGCCGCGGTCAGATCGACGTCAGGCGCGCCCTTGCGATCGGCGAGCATCGGCTCGATCTTCGACCCGAGCGCCGTGGCCTCCTTGACCAGCGGACCGATCGAGGCGAGATCGATGGGCTGCCCCTTGGTGCGCGGCGCCTTGGTGCTCAGCACCGTCCACGCGTCGGGCGTCCGCGGCGCGTCGGCCACCGCGAGCGCGCCATCGGTCGCGATCGTGACCAGCACCGGGGGGACTCGGGCCTCGGCACCTGCCAGCCTGGCCGCGTCGGCCATCACCGGGGCCTGTTCGGCCAGCTTGGGGAGCGGCGTCGACTTGCCCTTGCAGGCGGCGACCAGCGTCATCGACGCGATCAGTCCGATCCGGATGTGCATACATTCGATGATACGTCCGCAGGACCCAGACCGGCGACAATATGCCCGCGGGGATCAGGCGCCGCTGACGTCGCCGCGGTTGCGGGCGGCGGGGGCATCGGCGTGGGTCACCGGCTCGGGTTCGTGCACGGCGGCCTGGGTCGCCTCGAGCGCGAAGGTCGGTGCCTTGTCGGTCGGCGGTAGATCGAGGCGGTAGCCGCCGGCGCCGCGGCCGAGGCCAGTCGCCTCGAGCCGCAACCCGAGCTCGGCGGCGCTGGCCGGACGCCGCGCCGGATCAGGATCGAGCGCGCTCACCAGCACGTCGTCGAGCGCGAGCGGCACGCCGGCCACCAGCGCCGAGGGCGGCTTGCCGGCCGCGTCACGTGGATTGCGCCCGGTGAGCGCGAAGTGGATCGTCGCGGCGAGGCCGAACACGTCGGCGGCGATGCCAGCCTGACCGCCGGCGACGACCTCGGGCGCGATGTAGCCGGGAGTCCCCATCACCGCGCCGGCCTGGGTCAGGCCGTCGTCGCCGCCGACCCGGGCGACGCCGAAGTCGAGCACCTTGACCCGGTCGAGCTCGCCGGTGCCGGCAAGCACGAACACGTTGCCAGGCGTCAGATCGCGATGGACGATGCCGCGCTCGTGGGCGAGCGCGATCGCGTGACAGCACTGGACCCCGATGTGCACGCACATCCCGGGCGGCAGCTGGCCGTGGCGCTTGACCAGCGTGGCCAGGTCGATGCCGTCGAGGAGCTCCATCGCGTAGTACCAGACGCCGTCGTCGGTGACGCCCCAGTCGTGGATGCGGACCACGCCGGGGTGAGCGAGCTCGGCGGTGGCCTGGATCTCGCGCTCGAAGCGGGCGATCGCCGCTGGGTTTCGGCCCTGCTCGGGCGACAGGATCTTGAGCGCGACGTCGGTGCGGGTCGCCTTGTCGAGCGCGCGCCACACCTCGCCCATGCCGCCCTTGCCGATCCGGCGCGACAGCCGGTAGCGACCGATGCTCTTGCTCTCGAACACGCTCTGGCGTAGCGACCACACGATGTGTCCGCCCCAGGCCACCAGCACGGCGCAGGCGCCGACCACCGCCATCACGGTGACGAACGAGGCGACCGCGGCCCGGTCGTTCAGCTGCGCGTCCAGCACCGGATCGAAGCGGGACATGAACAGCATGCCGGCCGGGTAGATCGACGCGGTCAGGAACGCCAGGGCCGCACCGCGCCGCCAGTGTTGCGGCAGCCCCAGCGCCTGCGCCATCAGGATGGCGAACAGGCCGGTCGCATAGGGCGAGGTCAGGCCGCCGACCCGCGCGCTGATCACGGTGAGCGCCAGCGCCGTGACCGGAAAGATCGCGGCGACCAGCGGCACCGTCAGCCGCGGCGGCGGCAGCGGCGTGCGGAACAGGACCACCAGCACCGCGGCCTGATAGCCGGACGCGCAGAGCCGGTAGATCATCGGCACCAGGCTGCCGCCGCGGCCGAGCACGGGCACCACCAGCAGATCGAGCACGATCCCGACCACCAGCCACAGGCTGCAGGCGATCAACAGGACGCCGCGGGCTCGCAGCATCTCGGCGGCGAAGCGATGGTACGCGAGCCGGTCGGTGGCGGCGGTGCCGCTGGCCCCCGTGGACCCGATCGTCCGCCGGCCAGTCGAGGTCATGCCACCACCACCTACCGATGATATCGCTTCAGGCCGGATGCGAGGTGCGCCCTGACCGGCCGGCCCGTTGCTGGCGACGCTGGCCGGCCAGCGCCTGGCGGCGTTCGTCGGTCAGAACGGAACGGGGACGTCGAGGCCCAGCGCCGGGTCGTCGGGCGGCATCACGATCCGGGTGACGACGATGATCGCGTCGTGTGGCCGGGCGCGCCGCAGCGTGCGGGCGGCCTCAGGGGTCCCGACCAGCGTATGCCGTTTCCACGGGCCCCGTGAGATACTCACCTTGGGGGAGGGTATGACGGATCGCGATCCGGCATCTGGCGACCGAGCACCGAGCGCCACCGAGAAGACGTTGCTCGACCGGCCGGCGCCGCGCCCGCACGTCGCGGCCGACTCCGGACCGCGGGCCCGACGTCCCGCGCTGGGCGTGGGTGAGAAGCTCGATCGGTTCGAGGTGATCGGCGTGCTCGGCGGCGGCGGCATGGGTCTGGTGGTGTCGGCGTACGACCCGGTGCTCGATCGCAAGGTGGCCATCAAGCTCCTGCACCCCGAGAGCGAGGGCAGCGTGCCGACCCAGGGCGCGCGCCAGCGGCTCGTGCGCGAGGCCCAGGCGATGGCGCGCATCTCGCACCCCAATGTCATCACGGTGTTCGAGGTGGGCACCGCCGCCGAGCAGGTGTTCATCGCCATGGAGCTCGTGGAGGGCGCCACGCTGACTGCCTGGCTGGCCCGGCGGCGCCCGTGGCGTGAGGTCGCCGCGGTGTTCGAGAAGGCGGGGCAGGGGCTGGCGGCGGCGCACGCGGCGGGACTGGTGCATCGCGACTTCAAGCCCGACAACGTGCTGATCGGCGACGACGGGCGCGTGCGGGTCACCGACTTCGGCCTGGTGGCCACGCGGGCGACGGCCGCAGGCGTGGGTGCGCAGGGGCGGCTGTCGGTGACCACGCCGCTCGACGGCACGATCACGCTGGAGGGCGCGCTCCTGGGGACCCCGGCGTACATGGCGCCGGAGCAGCACGAGCGGCGGGCGGTCGACGCGCGCACCGATCAGTTCGCGTTCTGCATCGCGCTGTACGAGGCGCTCTTCCGCCGGCCTGCGTTCGCCGGGGAGAGCTACGACGAGTTCTCGGCCAACGTCTGCGCCGGCCGGGTGCAGGCGCCGGCACACGACGTCGACGTGCCGGCGCGGTTGCGCTCCGCGGTGCTGCGTGGGCTGGCGCCCCGGTCCGAGGATCGCCATCCGTCGATGCAGGCGCTGCTGGAGGCGCTGCGGCCTCCACCGCGGCGGTGGCCCTGGGTGGCGGTCGCGGCGGCGGGGGTGGCGGTCGTTGGCGGTGGCGCGTGGATGGCGGCGCGCGGCGCTTCGTCGCCGGCGGTGTGTCGAGGCGCCGAGCGACTGCTGGCGGGAGTATGGGACGATGCGCTCGAGCGGCAGACCCGCGACGCGTTCGCGGCGAGTGGTCGACCGTACGCCGCTGGCACCTTCGAACGCATCGACCGCGCGCTCGACGAGTGGTCGGACGCATGGGCGGCGATGCACACCGGCGCCTGCGAGGCGACGCGCGTGCACGGCGAGCAATCGGAGGCGCTGATGGACCTGCGGATGGCGTGCCTCGACGCACGTCGGACCCAGGTGGCAGCGTTGACCCGGCTCTTCGCCCGTGCCGACGCCGCCGTGGTTGACGGGGCGGCGCGGGCGGTGACCGACCTGCCGCGCCTCGACACCTGTGCCGACATCACGACGCTCGCCGCCGCGTTTCCAAGGCCCGCGGATCCCGCCGTGCGCCAGGCCGTGGACGTGTTCGCGGCTCGCCTCGACGAGGTCGACGCGCTCACCACGACCGGGCAGTACAGCCGAGCCCTCGAGGCCGCACACGCGGCGGTCGACGACGTGGCCGCGCTCGACTTCCCGCCGTCGCGGGCGCGGGCGCTGGCTCTGCTGGGGATCCTGCAACAACGTGTCAGCGAGTCGGTCGCCGCCGAGGCCACGCTTCGCGACGCCGCCCAGTGGGCGGCGCGGGCCCGTGACGATCGCCTGCTCGCCCGCATCTACGCCAGCCTGGTGCTTGTCGTCGGCTACGAGCAGGCGCGGTACGACGATGGCCTCGGCCTGTTGACCGTGGCCCGGGCGGCCATCGAGCGCGCCGGCGGTGACGACTTGCTCGAGGCCCAGCTCCTCGGCGGCACCGCGCTCATCCACGTGCAGCAAGCCCACCACGCCCAGGCCCGCGACGAGCTCGCGCGCGCGCTGCCGATCGTCGAGCGAGCGCGCGGCCCCGAGCATCCCGACGTCGCGCGGCTCCTCAGCTACGTGTCGGCGGCGTACGAGGGCGAAGGCAACCTCCGCGAGTCGCTGGCGTACGAGGAGCGGGCCCTCGCGATCCGCGAGCGAGCCCTCGGCGCCGAGCACCCCGACGCCGCCGCCTCGTTGCACAACATCGCCGGGCTGCTCGGTTCGCTCGGCGATCTCGAAGGAGCTTCGGCGCGCGAGGCGCGCGCGCTCGCCATCTGGCAGCGGGTGCACGGGCCCGACCATCCCGACGTCGCGCTCGCCGAGAACGCGATCGGCAACATCCGCTGGCAGCAGAAGCGGCACGCCGAGGCGCGCGCGCACTTCGAGCGAGGGTTGCGCATCACGCAGGAGACCCTGGGCGGCCAGCACCCCAGCGTGGCCAGCTTCGAGTTCAACCTCGGCGAGCTGGGCAACGACCAGGGCCAGCCCGAGCTCGCCGTCCACCACTGCGCGCGAGGCCGCGTGCTGTTCGTCGCCAGCAAGGGCCCCGACCACCCCGGGCTCGGCGAGTTCGATAGCTGCCTGGCTCGCGCCCACCTGCGCGCCGGCCGCCTGGAACAGGCGCGAGCGTCGGCCGAGCAGGGACTCACCCTGCTCGTGGCCGGTGAGTCGAGCCCGGCGATGGTGGCGACCGCGCGCTTCACGCTGGCGCAGGCGCTGGTCTTGCTCGGCCGCGAGCGAACGCGCGCGCTCGAGCTGGCGCGCGTCGCCCGCGCCGAGTACGTCAAGAGCTACGGCGAGGGCCACCTCGAGGTGACCGAGGTCGACGCCTGGTTGGGCCAGATCAGAAAGTGAGGGGTGCGGGGCCTGGAACTCTTGAGAGTATCAGGGCGTTCCGAGCTCCTCTGGCGTGAACAGGCGTCGGACCCTATCCTGCGGCCATCGCTGATGCCCAAGCCCAGGACCAAACGGACAGCGGCGCCGGCGCCGGTGCTCGGGCCCGAGGCCGGGCCGACGCTCGGTGAGCTCGTGGAGCAGCTCGGACTCGTCGGCAAGCTCTCGCAGTCGACCCGGCAGGTCATCACCGAGAGCAACGCCCTGGCCGTCGAGCACGTCCGGGTCCACCTGACCGTGATCTCGTGTTTCACCTGCACCGCGCCCAAGACGTGCTGCTCGCGGATGGTGGGCGCGTATCTGTACGAGGCGGTGCCCATCGTGGCCCGCCTGGTCCGCGACGGGCGCGACACGCCGGAGCTGCGCGGGCAGCTGCGGGCGGCGGCCCACGCGCTCGAGACCGGCCGCAAGGCCACCTACGCCCGGCCGTGCGTGTTCCTCGATGCCGACGAGCGCTGCTCGATCTACGAGGATCGTCCCAGCATCTGCGGGACCAGTCTGGTCACGTCACCGGCCGAGGCCTGTAGCGCTCCGGGGGCCAGCAAGATCGAGAAGATCGTCACGCCGCTTCAGCGCACCGTCCCGCCCCAGCTCGCCGACCAGTTCAGCGCTCTGGTCGGGCTGCGCCCTATCGGGACGAACTACTACGGTGCGCTGTCGCGCGTCGTGCTGCTCTGCCTCGAGGCGTGGTCGCGCCGCGACTACGTCACGTTCCTCGCCGAGCGGGCGTTGCCCGCCGCCCACTGCTACGTCCGGGCGGTCCAATGACCGGGTCGCGGAGGCCGCGCAGCCATGTCGACGATCTCCGCGGCGCCGGGCGCCTCGCGGTCGAGGCCACCCGCGGGGTCACCGCGCTGGTCGAGGCGATGCACGCCACCATCGCCAGCGGCCCGGCCATTCTCGGCCAGCCGCTCGCCGGCCCGGCGCGGATCGCGACCGGCCTGGTCTACGGCACCGTCCGCGGCGTCACCGGGCTCGTCGGCGTCGGCGTCGACCGCGCGCTGGCCCAGCTGGCGCCGCTCCTCGGCGCCAGCGCCCCGGGCTTCGAGCGCGACGCGATCCTGGCCGCGCTCAACGGCGTGCTCGGCGACTACCTGCTCGAGACCTCGAACCCACTGGCGATCGAGATGGGTCTCCGTCACGCGGGCGAGCCCCGGGGCAAGCTGCTGGTCCTGGTCCACGGCTCGTCGATGAGTGACCGCCAGTGGACGCAGGGCGGCCACGATCACGGCGCGGCCCTGGCCCGCGACCTCGGCTATACGCCGATCTACCTCCACTACAACTCCGGCCTCCACATCTCGACCAACGGCCGCGCCTTCGCGGATCAGCTCGAAGGCCTGGTCGCGGCCTGGCCGGTGCCGATCGACGACCTCGTGCTGCTCGGTCACAGCATGGGCGGCATGGTCGCGCGCAGCGCCTGCCACGCCGGCGCCGATCACGCGTGGCGCCGGCACCTGCGCACCCTGATCACGGTTGGCTCGCCGCACCACGGCGCACCGCTCGAGCGCGGTGGCAACGTTATCGATCTCCTGCTGAGCGTCAGTCGCTACAGCGCGCCGCTGGCCCGGCTCGGCAAGATCCGCAGCGCCGGCGTCACCGAGCTGCGCCAAGGCAACGTCGTCGACGAGCACTGGCACGGCCGGGACCGCTTCGAGCACCGCCCCGACGATCGCAGCCCGCTCGCGCTGCCGGCCGGCGTTCGCTGCTACGCGATCGCCGGCACCCTGTCCGCCGAGCCGGCGCCGCGCCTGCGCAGCGACGGCCTGGTCCCGGTCGACAGCGCGCTGGGCGCCCATCCGACGCCGGCGCTCACCCTGGAGTTTCCCCAGGAGCATCGGTCGATCGTGTACGGCACCGGACACCTTCAGCTCCTCGGGTCGGCGGCGGTCTACGAGTTGCTCCGTACCTGGCTCTCCCGGCCAGGCTCGAGTCCGACGCCTGAACACGACGTGGATCGTTCGCCGTAGAGCCCGGCTCGGGCTATGAGATCGGTCGCCCATGGACCTCCTCTCTTCACCCGAAGTCTGGTTGAGCCTCGCCACCCTCGCCGCGCTCGAGATCGTCCTCGGCGTCGACAACATCATCTTCATCGCGATCCTGTCGGGACGGCTGCCGGCCCACAGACGCGAGAGCGCACGCAAGCTCGGCCTCGCCGGCGCGTTCATCACCCGCCTCGGCCTGCTCGGAACGATCTCCTGGATCGTGAAGCTCGACCGCCCGCTGGTCCACCTCGGCGACAAGGCTCTATCCGGCAAGGCGCTCATCCTGCTCGGCGGCGGCGTGTTCCTGCTCTACAAGGCGACCAAGGAGATCCACGACAAGCTCGAGGCTGCCGACGACGCTGAGGGCGGGACCGCCGCGGCCACGGCCACGTTCGCCGGCGTGATCTTGCAGATCATGTTGCTCGACATGGTCTTCTCGATCGACAGCGTGATCACGGCGGTCGGGATGACCGACTACATCAGCGTGATGGTCGCGGCCAACGTGATCGCGCTCATCGTGATGCTCCTGGTCGGCAAGGGCATCAGCGAGTTCGTCGAGCGCCACCCGTCGGTGAAGGTGCTCGCCCTGTCGTTCCTCCTGATGATCGGCCTGGTCCTGGTCGCCGAGGCCTTCGACGTGCACATCCCCAAGGGCTACATCTACGGCGCCATGGGCTTCAGCGTGTTCGTGGAGATGGTCAACATCCGGACCACCCGCAGGACCAAGATCGTTCACCTCAACAAGGTCCCGCACGTCGAGGACATCAAGTCGTAGACTCGGGGATCGCATGGCCGTCCTCTGCTTCTTCGGCTGGCTTGGCGTGTGCGCCCTGGTCTCGTGGCTGACCGCGTTCCAGATGCCGGACGGCTCGGCAACGCGATCGTCTTGCTGCAGGTCTTCGGCGGCGTGGTTTCCGCCGCATTCATGGCCATGGGGTTGCCGACCGCGATCGATCCACGCACCAAGGTCGTCGTCAGCGGGCGCGGCGGTGGCCCCAACGTGTACACGACCTGGCCGCGCAGGAAGGGCGTGACGCTCGCGGTCATCGGAGGGGTGATCTTCCTCGCCGCCAACATCGGTGGCTGGGTGATCGACCGCGCCATGGGACTCTCGGCGAGGTACGCGTGGCAGGTCACCTTCCAGGCACGATCGCGCATCCAGGCGTCGCGACCTGCGCTCGACCCGTGCCTGGCGAAGGTGTGGACCTCGGAACCCGTGACGTGTCGGCTGCGGTACCGCGTCACGGCGCCAGGGAGGGCCACGACTCGACCTGCTCGGGGCCAGGTGCGGCAGTCTGCCGATCGAGGCCTGCGTTCGCACTCACCTCGCCAGCGCCGAGTTCACCGTCGACCCGCGCCTGGTCGATTCCATCGAGTTCGCCGGGGCGACGGAGGTCGAGTTCGAGCTGGCCGACCTGCGCGGCACCGGACCGGCACCGCCGGTGGAACGGACGGAGTGAGCTACGCGCCCGGGGCCGGCCGCACGTTGATGTGGCGCATCGAGCCCTTGGTGTAGGTCACGGTCAGGTGCAGTCCGTGGACGGTCCACTGGTCCCAGGTCGGGTCCTCCGTCGACGCCGGGACTCGCCCCGGGCCGATCTTCCAGGTCACCGGCGGGGCGGGGCGCCGGGCGAGCAGCTCGGCGCGAGTGCCCCACACGAAGCCGGTGGGAAGGTCGGCGAAGCCTCGGTGTTTGTCCTGACCCTCGGGGAAGAGGAAGAACGACGTCAGCACCTTGCGACTCCCGCCCTGCGGGCGCGAGATCGTGAAGTCGAAGCCGGCGTCCTTGGCGATGGCGAAGTCGGGCTTGATCGTGACCTTGCCCGCCAGCGCGAACGCCGCGGCGACGGCCGGGTCGTCGAGGGTCTTGCCGAGCAGATCGGTGAGCGTGGCGAACGGCACCGCGAGGGTGGCCTTGGCGAGCTTGGCCTTGCTGGCCCTGGCGGTGGCAGGTTTGGACGCGGGCATTGGCAGCAAGCGTACCGCATTCCGATCGTGGGTATGGAGGGTGTCGACGCGCAGGTGATACCGTGCACACCTTCGAGGAGGCCCGGATGAGCACGACGGCGGAAGAGAAGGTCGCGATCCTGCAGCGGTTCGTCGATCGGTATGCGAACGATCTGCGGGTGGTGGTGTCCGCGCTTGGGGACGCCGCCACGCCGCCGGCGGCGCAGCGGCTCCTGGCCGGCGGGCTCAACTACGGACTCGACATGCTCGACATGTTCCCCGACCACTACCAGGGCCTGGGCATCGCCGACGACGCCATCGTCCTGCGGCTGGCGGCCAAGCTGGCGGTGGCGGCGGGCGCGACCGATCCGGCCCTGGCCGGGCTCGCCGACGAGGCCGACCAGGTCGAGGCTGTGTTCGACGATCTGGCCGGTCCGCTGGAGGCGCTGGTCGCGAAGCTGCCCGAGCGCGCGGTCCGCGGCCGCACCGCCGATCGCATCGTCGAGCACGGCGACACTCGGGTCGGCCTGATCGGCGACGTGGGCCGCGAGGCCAAGCGCCACGTGGCCGCGCCGATCGTCGTCGAGGGCGGCGCCGAGCGCGCCATCATCGAGCTGCGCAAGATGGCGGAGCACGGCCTCAAGAAGGCGGGCATCGCCACCGGCTGAGCGATCGCCGCTCCCTCGCCGTCAGGCGTCGACGACGGCTCGACCGCGCTCGGCGAGGCGGTAGACGCCGGCGTCGCGCTGCATGTATCGACCCATGATCAGCTCGCGTCGGATGGTGCAGAAGTCGGGGTGGTGGACCTCGAGGAAGCGGTTGAGCTCGGCCTCGGCGTACTCGCGGCGGCGGGGCAGTCGGCGCAGGAGCTCCTCGAACACGATCTCCTTCTTGCGGCGCTGAGCCGGGATCGACCGCAGGCGCGGGCCGTCGAAGAAGTTGCGGAGCACGTCGCGGGTTTCGGCATCGACGCTCGCCGGGGGCGCCAGTTCGCGAACCCGTTGTGGCGTCGAGACCGCCTTGACCGCGCGCTGCAGCGCCACCAGGTCGAGCTGATAGAAGACGTAGGGGGGCTGCCGGGTCTCGCTGAGCAGTCGGGCCCGGCCCAGGACCTTGAGGTGGTGCGACACGGTGGGCGCCGCGATGCCCAGCTCGGCGGCCAGGTCCTGGCCGCACCGGGGGCGGTCGACGATGGCGGCCAGGAGTCGCAAGCGGGTGGAGTCGGCGAGGGCGCGGAAGGTCTGGAGCGTGTCGGCCGTGCTGTCGCGGGTGTCCATGGCCTACATCGATAGCAGTCGATTCGATGATCGTCAAATCCGGTGTGCGACAGCCCGGGGCCGCGCCTGGTGGTGCGGAGGTCAGGGCCTGCCAGCAGAGGCTCCGGCGCCGCGCCGCCGGCGGTGCGTAACCTCGAGCATGAACCGCGGCATCCTCGTCATCGTGGTGACCATGTTCGTGGCGAGGGGGGCGAGGGCCGAGGAGGTTCCCAAGGTGTTCGGCGAGGTGATCGTGCTCGAGGGCAAGGCGCCGCCGTCGTCGCCGCCGAAGCCGACCAACGTCGTCAAGACCAGGGCGCCGCCCTACAGCGACCACGCCATCCTCAGCGACGCCTGGACCAAGGCCTGGCTCCTCCTCGAGATCGACGAGCGCGGCGTGGTCACCCGCTTCAAGTTCCTCAAGCGGCCCGGCTACGAGCTCGAGGAGATCGCGGCCTCCGAGGCGTTCAAGCTGCGGTTCGAGCCGGCCCACGACGGCGCCGGCCGGCCCATGCGCTCCACGATGCTGTGGGAGATCGAGTGGCCGTCGGCGTGGTGGTTATCGACCTTCGTCGGCACCCGCTCGGCCATGCCCAAGATCGTCGGCTTCCCCGGCCGGCGCCAGGACTGGTACGTGCCCTGTCGGGGCAGCGGGCCGATGAACCTGGGCTCGGTCCGTCCCACCTACAAGGACTGCTCGAAGCCCGATCTCAAGAAGGTCGCCACCGAAGTGTGGATCAACCGGCCCCGAGGCTCAGAGCAGCGGTGAGAGTAGACGGGCGCTGGCCTCGCCGAAGCGGCGGGCCAGCGACTTCTTCTCCAGATCGCTGGCCTCGATGCGGCGGCTCTCGGCGAGGTCGACGGTGAAGGCCCGGGCCAGCTGCTCGGCCACGCCGTGATCGTAGATCATCGCGGCGACCTCGAAGTTGAGCAGGAAGCTGCGGTTGTCGAGGTTGGCGGTGCCGACGATGGCGAGGTCGTCGTCGCAGACGAAGGTCTTGGCGTGGATGAAGCGGGGCAGGTACTCGTAGACCTGCACACCGGCGGCGATGAGCTCGGGGACGTAGCTGCGGGCCGCCAGATCGATGAGCCGGCTGTCGCCGCGCAGGGGGATGAGCAGGCGGACGTCGAGCCGGCGCAGCGCCGAGGTGCACAGCGCGGTCATGATCGACTCGTCGGGGACGAAGTACGGCGTGGTGATCCACAGCCGCTGGGTGGCGCGGGTGATGGCGGTGAAGAAGGTGCGATGGATCGCCTGCCGGTCGTGATCGGGCCCCGAGGCCACGATCTGGACCACGTGCCGCCGCTCGGGCCCCGGGGTCGGGAACATGTCGGCGCTGATCGGCGGCGATCCCTCGGTAGCGAACAGCCAGTCCTCGAGAAAGATGCGCTGCAGCGGCCACACCGCGGCGCCGTCGACGCGGACGTGGGTGTCTCGCCAGTAGGTCGACGACAGCGTGGCGCTGTGCTCGTCCATGACGTTCATGCCGCCGGTGAAGCCGATCCGGCCGTCGCACACCACGATCTTGCGGTGGGTGCGGAAGTCGACGCGGCGGGTGCGGATCCAGCGCAGCGACACCGGGTTGAAGCGCGCCACCTCGACGCCGGCGTCGCGCAGCGGGCGCAGGAAGCGGCGGCCCAGGCTCGACGAGCCGGTGCCGTCGATGAGCATGCGGACCTTGACGCCGGCCCGGGCCCGGGCGACGAGCAGATCGCGAAGCTGGGTGCCGAT
The DNA here is from genome assembly GCA_005779305.1 of Myxococcales bacterium. GTDB lineage: Bacteria > Myxococcota_A > Polyangia > Haliangiales > Haliangiaceae > UBA2376. Next base: position 34,128 of record SXJR01000346.1, on the reverse strand, counting down.
CTTGTCCGGCTCCCAGATGTAGTACTCGACGTGGACGTGGTGCTGCGCGGCCTCGATCGCGGCCAGGATCGCGGCGTAGGCCGAGGCGCCGTCGAGGTAGAGCTCGACGGTCTCGGCGTGGAGCGGCGGGGCCTCCTTGAGATCGATCGCGACGTGCGCGATCTGGACGTCCTCGCTCGAGACCTCGCGGATGCGGGCCATGGCGCCGGTCGCCTCCTCGACGGCGAGCCGGCCCAGCTGGCGCTTGAGCCGCTTGCGTTCCAGGCGCAGCGGTCCGATCAGCCGATAGATGATGAGGCCGATGATGGGCAGAAACGTCAGCACCAGGAGCCACGCGATGGTGGCCGCGGCCGACCGTCGCTGGAGTACGATCACAACGCCGGCGATGACCACCCAGATCAGGGCCAAGGCGGTCACGATGCGCCAGTCGAAGCTCACGGCCGGCGATTGTGCCAGGCCCTGCCAGGTGTGCGCCCGCCCCGGGCGCCCGTTACCCGACGTTCACGCCCGGATGTGGGTCCGGGCGCTAACTTGGGCGCCGCCGTCGTCGATCTCGGGGCGGGAATCCTGGCACGGTCCGTGAAATCATTCCCGGCCATGAATCGACTCGCCAAGATCGTCCTCTCCCTGGTCACCGCCGCCATCATCATGGAGGCGAGCCAGGCGGACGCCAAGCCCGTCACCTCCGGCCAGGGGTCGGTTCGCGATCGCCGCACCGAGGCCGCGCCGCCGCCACCGGTCACCTCGGTGGAGTCGCGGCCGCGTCGCTACCGCCGCCGCCCGGGCCCGCGGGTCATGATGCCGCTGCGGATCGACATCGGCGCCCAGGGCGCCAACACCACCCACGGCTTCCTCCCCGGCATGGAGCTGCGCGCCGGCATCCACTGGGCGTCGCTGTCCCCGCAGCCCACCAACTTCGACATCGGCCTCGGCCTGTTCGGCGCCGTCCTGGTCGGTCCCGAGGACTCGACCATGCCCGAGGCCGACAACGACGTGCTCTACGGCGGCGCCTACCTCGAGGTCGGCCAGACCCTGTCGCACGGCGACTACTGGCGGACCTGGGCCTCGGGCCGTGGCGAGTACATCGGCTCGAACACGTTCGGGCAGGAGCAGGCGGGCTTCGGCGTCGCCGGCCGCCTCAGCGCCGAGCTGTTCGCCAGCGGCGCCGGCATCGAACCGCGCGGCTTCTTCCTCGGCACCTACGCCATCGGCGTCTACGCCGAGGCCGCGGGCCGCGGGCTGGGTGAGGACGTGAGCGCGGTGCAGATCAGCGGCGGCTTGACCTTCCGCACGCCGCTGGTGTTCACGCCCTGATCACTGGGTGTCGGCGCAGACGGTCAGCTCGAAGCGGCCGTCGACTTCGTTGTCGCCGTCGAACTTGCCGTGGAGGCCGCCTCGCACCAGGGTCGGGGTGACCTCGTCGACGATGACGACGCCGTCGGTGGCGACCAGGTTCTCCGACCCGCCCACCACGAACGTCATGTTGAGCGAGAGCGAGAAATCGTACTCGCCCGGTTCCTTGGGAACCGCGACGATCAGGTGGTTGCCGCTGGGGCTGGAGAAGCCACAGGGCGTGAACGTCGCAGCGTAGAGCTCGGCGAAGAAGTCGTTCTCGCCCTCCGAGAGGAAGGCGTTGGTCTCGCCGGCCACGAACGTCCACGGCTGGCCGCCGACGGTGCCGGCCAGCGGCGTGCTGGCCACGGTGAAGTCGGTGCCGCAGGCGCCCAGGGCCAGCGCGAGCGTCGTCCCGGCGAGGGTGCGGATCATGGCTCCAGTCTACGCCACCGCGGCGAGTGCCGGCGGCGCCCTGCCGGTGTGCCGCGGTGGCCCCGACGGCCCGGAGCGCCCGACCTGGTCCCCGACTTCGACGAGCCGGGCTCCGACATCTCCGGTGACATGTGGCGGGTGGCCGACGTCGCCCCGGTCGTCGTCGGCGGCGTGACCACCGACTGCACCGTGACTCCGCTCCATGCGCCGGGACAGACCAGTGGCTACTGGGTGGCGACGACCCCGCGCACCTACTGACCACAGCGCGCCGGTCACGGCGCGTAGGCGCTGTAGCCCTTGGGCGGGATCAGGGTGGCGAGCTGATCGAACGTGAGCCAGTACTGCTGGTTGCCGCCGAAGTTGGCCGAATCGGCGATGAAGACCTGGCGAGTGTCCAGGTTGTATCCGGTGACGGTGAAGTAGTGATAGATGGTCGAGTTCGGGTACCCGGGCGGGTGGTTGCTGGGCGGCGCGACGATGTTGGCGACGACCGGGTAGTTGTTGTCGATGCTGCGTACCAGGTCGGTCCATAGCCGATCGCGCTGGGCGGCGGTCGGCGGATCGTTGGGCATCTCGGTGGTGCGATAGCGGGTCGCGCCCAGCCGGTTGTTGAGCACGGTGGTGACCTGACCGATCCAGTCGGTGCCGTTGGTGGTGGTGCCGAGCTGCTGGGCGAGCGTCGACTGGCTGGGCGGGTTCATCCGCGCCGACAGCGCGGCCCGGGTCGCGGCCGGGCCGCACCAGTAGCCGGTCTCCTGCACCTGGTACTGGATGCTGAGCAGCTTCACGCGCGGGGCCGGCGGCCCGCCCTCCACGCTGGCAACGCCGGTCGAGGCGTTCCACACGATCGCGCCGCGCTGGAAGTCGTTGCGGCGGCCGACACTGACCTCGTACTCGTCGGAGATCGGGTAACCGAGCTGGCCGGCCTCCCAGCCGGTGTCCTTCCACTTGTCGCGGATGACGCCGTGGACCTCGAAGGCACCGATGGACGGGTGCCAGTAGATCGAACCGCGCTCGAAGACGCTGTAGCGGCCTGCGCCGTCCGGCGTGGTCTTCTCCGCCGTGGTGGGCGCGCCCAGGATCGAGCCACAGCCACCCAGCGCGCGGTACTTGATGTCGATGGCGCCGACGGTGGCGGGGCTACTGCCGCAGCGGGTGCCGCTCTCGGCCGCCCAGAAGGCCAGGCCGCCGGGTTCGTCGATGGCCATCCGCAGGCCGTCGCTGTAGGTCTGGTAGCGCGGCGACCAGCAGCTCCACTCCGGCTGGCAGCCGTTGTAGTAGCGCAGCACGGTCTTCACCCACTGATCACGCAGCGTCGGGTTGTTCGGATCGTAGTTGTTGATCCAGGCGCGGGCCTTGGCGTCGGTCTCGGCGTTGGTGGTGTAGGCCGAGAGCTTGACCATGTTGATCGTGTAGTCGATGGCGGCGCCGATCTGACCGTCGACGGTGAGCACGCCCTGGCCGTATCGGGTCAGCGTCTGGCCGTAGGTGCCGGCGTCGAACTGGAACATGCCGAGGCCGCCTTGCTGGTCGCCGCACGGTCCGTCGGCCGAGCCGGCGATCACCGGGCCGCCGCCGCACTCGGGCGAGGCCGGGCCCTGGCATGCCCACGTCGCCTCCGACCAGCACTGGGCCAGGCCGGTCTCGGTGTTGCCGATGCCGGCGAGGAGGTAGGCATTGCGAACGCCGCGCGATCGCGCGGCGTCACGGATGACGGTGTAGCGGGGCGTCTTCTGCGCCACCGTGAGATCTGACAGACCGACCGGTTCGTCGCCTTCCTCCTCGCCCACGGTGCACCCGGTGGCGAAGAGCGAACAGACGAGCGCGGCGTTGAACCACGATGCGAGGCGGAACTGGATGGGCGTCATGCGAGAGTGGTATACACGTTATATACCAAGGCGCGGCCTGCGCAACTGCCGAGGATCTCGTCCCCGTCCTCGTCCCCACCGCGGCCGCGAGTCCCAGGTGTGCAACCCGGAGTCGCCAGTGCCGCCGTCAGCTGGGGGTGTCGAGCTCGCGCGGCTCGAAGCGGTCGAGGCCGATGGTGCTGTCGTCGCCGCGCGAGGCGCGGGCGCGCCGCCACAGGTACTTGCCGGGAGCGATGGGCTCGCGCACGAGCGCGCCACGACCGAGGCGCCCGTCCACGGTGTCGGCGGCCACCTCGCGGCGACGCCGCCGGGCCAGCAGCATCACGCTCACCGCGATCAGCACACCGAACACCACCGAGGCGGGTAGCCCCGACGCCGAGCAGCCCCCGACGGCGACGCCCCCTCCACCGCTGTCGGGGACCCCGTCTGCGTCGCCGTCATCGGGCACGCCGTCACCGTCGTCGGCGAGGTCGTCGGGATCGCCGGAGTCACCGGCGCCGGCGTACGGACAGGTCGTCGCCAGCGCCGCGAGGGCGCGGGTCATGGCGATCGGATCGGCGAGGATCTGCGCGTGGTCGGACGCCGTCGGCAGGAGGAAGTTGTCGACGTTGGGCGCAGGGTCCTGGAAGCCAGCCGAAGGACCGGTCAGCAGATCGGCGACGCCGACGATGTTGGTGTAACAGACCGAGGGCGACGCGTCGTCGACGCGAAGGCTGCGGCCGGCGGCGGCAAGCTTGATGTACGTGGTGCTGGTCTCGGACAGGCCGCCGTGCAGCATCGCCCAGTAGACCGGGTCGAACAGGTCCGACGCGAAGTTCGAGGTCGCGGTCTCGACGTCGACGCTGGCCAGCGATCCGCCGACCGCGGCGTACACGGCGAGCGCCGCGGTGATCACCTGCTGGGCCGTGATGTCGGGATCGACCAGGCGCGCGGTTGCGATGAGGTTGGGCAGGTACAGATCGTTGTCGAGGAAGCCAGGGACGCCGGCGTGGGCGTAGGGATGGTGCAGGCCGGCGAACGAGATCGCGCGGTGGACGTAGGCGTCGCCGCCTCGGGCCAGAAGCAGGTTGGCGATGACGCCGGTGCCGGCCGAATGGCCGACCAGGTCGACGTGGGTGGCGCCGGTCTCGGCCCGGACCTGGCGGAGGAAGACCTCGAGCTGGGCGGCCGAGTAGCGCAGGTGGTCGACGCCGTACTGGCCCTGGCCGTCGACCTGGCCGTAGTTGGTGCCGTAGACGCAGTAGCCGGCGGCGCCGAGCGACGTCACCAGCGGTCCGAAGTCGTCGACCGTGCCGCCACGGCCGTGGACCAGCACCACCGGACGGGGGTGAGCTGTCGACGGCTGACAAGCCCAGTCATTGAGAACACTTGCGGTGGAATCGCCGGCAGTTGCGCCGGCGGCCACCGTCGCCAGCAGGACCATCGAGAGGGTGCGGCCCAGCATGGGATCTCAAGGTAAACATAACGTCTACCACTCGTCAAGTGGGATCGAGTATGATGCCTGGAATGTCCCGCAAGCCCCGCCGAGGCGCCACGGGCGTGCAGATCGGCGAGGCCCAGGCCCGCGGCATGATCCTGCAGGGCGGCGTGATGGTCTTCGCCGAGAAGGGCTCGCGGGCCGCGTCGGTCGAGGACATCCTGGCCGCCGGCCGGGTCTCGCGCCGCACGTTCTACCGTCTGTTCGACGGCAAGGACGCGGTGATGATGGCGCTCTACACGATGGGCACCGATCGCCTGTACGACGAGTGCAAACGCGCCACCGATCAGGAGCCCGATCCGATCCGTCACGTCGAGCGCTTCGTCGACGCTCACGTGGGCAACGCCCGCATGTTCGGACGGCTCATCTTCGTGCTCGGCGGTGAGGCCGCACGCCAGGAATCGCCGCTGCACACCAAGCGCATGGAGGTGCACGGCCAGCTCGTCGAGCTGCTGGTCCAGCGTCATCCCGACGCCGATCCGATGCTGATGCGTGGCGTCCTCCTGGCGCTCGAAGGTGTCGTGCGCCTGATGCTCGAGGAGTGCGATCACGGCCGCAAGGTCACGCCCGAGGCCATGGCGCGGGTGCGCAAGGTCATGGTGCGCATCGCCACCGCGACCATGGCGGGCGAGGGCCCGGGGGTGGCGCCGATCCCGACCCGGACATGATCGACGCGCGGGCTGCGCTCACAGCCCGTGTTCGTCGAGGAAGTCAGCGATGGCGGCGGCGTACTCGGAGGGGGTGGCGCCGCGCGTCGTGCAGCGCGGCAGGTGGCTCCGGAAGACGTCGGAGACCGCGGGCGGGTGTGTGGGATCGTCGCCGGGGACGAGCAGGGCGGGGACGTGGATCGCGGCAAGCTCGGCCGCGGTGGCGAACGGCTGGAGGCCCGAGGCCATGAAGCGCGTCGAAGCCGCGGTGCTGGTCGGGTCATAGGTGGCGAAGGCAGCGCGGGCGCGCTCCCGCATCTCGGCCGAGAGCCCGGCGAGGAGCGGAAAGAGCACCTCGATGCCCTCGACCGGCGCGCGCTGTCCGGCGGCGTCCATGGCCTGCATCGCTGCGTCCTGGGCCGGCGTCAGGCCGAGGTCGGCGCCGCCGAACGCGGGGTTGAGGACCACCAGCGCGGCGGTGAGGTCGGGGTGACGGAGCGCGACCCGCACGGCGATGCCGGCGCCGAACGAGGTCCCGCCGATCACAGCGCGCGGCAGCCCGAGGTGGCCCATGAGCGCGGCGACGTCGTCGGCAAGCTGATCCCAGGTGATCGGGCCGTGATGGAGCGAACGGCCGCTGGCGCGCACGTCGGGCGTGATGAGCCGGCAGCGCGACGCGAGCGGCGCCGCGAACAACCGGCACGCGAGGTGAGTGGCGAGGCCACCGTGCAGCAGCAGAACCGGTGTCCCGTCGCCGGTGTCGACGGCATACAGGCGGGCGCCGTCGTGCTCGAACCAGACCTCGCGCAGGTCGCCCGGATCGGGTGTGGAAGAGGTCATCGCGGCTCCTGTCCGGGCATGGCCGAAAGTGAAAACGCCAACCCGGCAGGGCTGGCGCACTCCATTGGATATCACGCCGCCGGCGCAGTCGGCTAGACTCATGCTGGGAGGTTCTCCATGTCGCGCATCGCGCTCGTGTCCTGCGTGGCCGGGCTGGCCCTGGCCGGGGCGTGTGGTGAGGGTGGCGTCGACATCGACAACCCGCTGACCGACCCCGAGGACGGTCCGCCCGCCGGCAACCCCGACGGCAACTGCACCATCCCAGCCAGCGGCGGGCTGGCCGACTCGTCGAGCCCGCGCACCGTGGTCGGCGATGGCAGCGCGGCGAGTTGCACCGGCGACGCCTTCATCGCCGCGGTCGCAGCCGGCGGCGTGATCACCTTCGCCTGCGGACCCGATCCGGTGACGATCACGCTCGATCGGCCGGCCAAGATCTTCAACGACACCGGGCCCGACATCACGATCGACGGCGGCGGCAAGGTGACGCTGTCGGGCGGCGGCCGCACCCGCATCCTCTACATGAACACGTGCGACCAGGCCCAGCGCTGGACCACGCCCATGTGCAACAACCAGGATCACCCGCGGCTCACCGTCCAGAACCTCACCTTCGTCGACGGCAACTCGAAGAACGAGGACGAGTACGACGGCGGCGGCGCCATCTGGTCGCGGGGCGGTCAGCTCAAGCTGGTCAACACCCGCTTCTTCGGCAATGTCTGCGCCGACACCGGGCCCGACGTCGGCGGCGCCGGCGTGCGAGCCTTCGATCAGTTCGAGGACCGGCCGATCTACGTCGTCAACTCGACGTTCGGTGGCGCCGAGGGTTTCGGCAACACCTGCTCGAACGGCGGCGGCATCTCCAGCATCGGCGTGTCGTGGTCGATCTACAACAGCCTGTTCTCGCACAACCACGCCATCGGCAACGGCGGCAATCCACCCCAAGGCGGCGCGCCCGGCGGCGGCAGCGGCGGCGCCATCTACAACGACGGCAACGAGATGACGCTGTCGCTGTGCGGCGTGTCGATCACCGACAACGACGTCGTCCAGCACGGCAGCGCCATCTTCTTCGTCACCAACAACCACACCGGCGACGTGCGCATCGATCAGTCGGTGATCACCCGCAACCTGGGCGGCACCTGGTACACACAGTACCCCCAGATCTCGAGCCACGACGACACGCCCATCGTGGTCACCAACTCGACGATCGAGTGACTAGACGACGGCGCCGAACAGAGCGCCGGCGCCGTAGGTGAGCCCCATCGCCGCCACCCCCCACAGCAGCACCCGCGCGGTGCTGCCGAGCACGGGGGCACCGCCGGCCCGAGCGGCGAGCGCGCCGAGGCCGGCCAGCGACACCAGCGACGAGGCGATCACCGCGGTGGTCAGCGCGCCTACGGGCAACACCACGGCGAGCAGCACCGGCACGGTCGCGCCGGCGGCGAAGGTCAGGGCCGAGGCGCCGGCGGCCTGCAGCGGCCGTGCGCGCTGGCTCTCGACGATGCCGAGCTCGTCACGGGCGTGGGCGCCGAGCGCGTCGTGGGCCATGAGCTGGTCGGCGACCTGGCGGGCAAGGGCCGGGGCGAGGCCACGGCTCACGTAGATCTTGGCCAGCTCGGCATGCTCGGCGACGTCGTCGGTGGCCAGCTCGCGGCGCTCGCGCGCCAGGTCGGCCTCCTCGGTGTCGGCCGGCGAGTGCACCGACACGTACTCGCCGGCGGCCATCGACAGCGCGCCCGCGACCAACCCAGCCACGCCGGCGGTGGCGATCGCCGTCGACGAGGCGCCCGAGCCAGTCACGCCCAGCACCAGGCTCGCGGTCGACACGATGCCGTCAGTGGCGCCCAGCACGGCCGCGCGCAGCCAGCCGACCCGGGCGACCCGGTGGCGTTCCTTGTGGCGCTTGGTCATGGGCCCTTCCAGAGTAGCGCGGGCGGCGCGCGCGGAGGCCGCGGTATGGTGGCGCATGGTCGAGCTCGAAGCGGAGGTGTGGATCCTTCATGCGTTCGACGTGGCGCGCGCGATCTCCCTGGACGCATGCGCCGCGGTGACGACGCAGCAGATCGTCGGTCCGCGTCGCCGCGAGTGGCCGCACCTGTTCGGGCTGGAGCAGCGACCGCTCCTGTGGCAGCTCGAACCGGTCGACGTGGCGCTGTCCGATCGAGCGATCACCGTGCGGCCGCGGGCGGTGATCTACGGTTTCGGGCACGTCTCGGTCGAGCTGTGCGCCGCGGTCACCGGCTCGCCGGCGGCGTGGCGCGACCTGGCCGTGGCGCTGGCGGAGAGCGAGGCGGTCGTCGACCTGGCCCGCGACGTGGTCGGGCGCGTGCTCCAGCGCGCGGCGGCGGCGCTGCGCGATCCGCGCCCGCTCGGTGACCACGAGAGCTACGTGGTTTTTCACCTGGCCGCGACCCCCGGCGACGACGCGGCGGCGTGGCTGGAGACGGCGCTGCCGGCGGTCGCCGAGGCGCTCCGCCTCGAGGTCTCACCGCTCTCCGCCGCCGAGATCGTCGAGGCCACCGCCCGCCGCATCTCGTACCTTCGCAGCGATCTGGTGGTGATCGACAGCGAAGCCGCACTGGTCGTCGATCGGGATGCCGAGGAGACCCTGGCCGTGCTCGACTTCGCCAACTGCGAGCGGCTCGCGCTCCGCGTGGTCGACGAGGATCTCGACGTCGCCGTGGGCGATGCCGGCGGGCTGGTCCGCTCGCGGGCCAGCCGCTGGCGCTTGTTCTTTGCACCGTGGGGGCGAGAGGTCACGCGCCTCACCCAGCTCACCCTCGACGCCGCGGTCGAGCTCGAGGCGGTCGACAACGCGATCAAGCTGACCGGCGACCACTACCTGGCCCGGCTCTACCGGATGGCGGTCGAGCGCTTCCACCTGCGGCCGTTCCACGAAGGAATCGGCCGCAAGCTGGGCACGCTGTGGAGCCTGCAGAAGGTGTTCATCGACAAGTCGGCGACCCAGCGCCTGGAGTTGCTGGAGTGGATCGTGATCGCGCTGATCGCGTTCGAGGTCATCCGCGCGGTGACGTGATCCGGCCAGCTGGGGTCATGCGACGGTGCACGATCGCGAAAGCCGCCGTTCGCCACGGCGGCTCGCCTCATGCTCGGGTGCGAAGGAGGGTCAGCCCGGCCAGCTGGCGCAGTCCTCGACCAGGTCGGCGCTGAACTCGACGGTCCAGCTGAAGATGAAGCCGTTGTCGATGCCCCAGCGATCCTCGACGCGGAGCTTCCAGTTGCCGTTGAGCGGGCAACCGACGAACGCGTTGAGCGGCTGCGACGACTGGTAGTCGCCGGCGGGCAGGGTGGCGGGGAGATTGGCGTTGGCGTACGGGATCCACGGCAGGTTGGTCGCCGACGGGCGCCAGCAGTAGTCCCAGCCGGTGCCCGGGATCGGGGTGCCGAACTCGTCGTTGTCGTTGGGGATGCCCAGGTAGACCTGGCCGCCCGAGTGGCCCTCGAAGTCCGACAGCATCACGCGTACCCCGGTCGGGCACTCGGCGTAGACCACGAGGTCGCGCATCCACGAGTGCTCCATGTTCACGCAGATTCCCTCGAGCTTGTCGACGGCGGGCAGGACCTGACCGGCGGTGAACCCGGTGAAGTTGAGCGCGCTCTCGAATCCGGCGCAGGGCAGGTTCTCGTCCTCGGGGCATGCGCCGTCGGGGAGCTCGAGCATGGCACTGGGCGAGTCGAGCGTGCCGCAGTCGTCGTCGACCGTCGTGCACGCCATGTTGGTGTGGCAGTCGGGATCGTCGCAGTCGTAGCGACCGTCGCAATCGTCGTCGACGAGGTTGCCGCAAACCTCGGCGACCGGTGCGGCGCAGTTGACGCCGCTGTCGCCGCCCGGACCATCATCGTCATCGTCGTCGCCCGAGACGCTGGGGCCACAGGCCGCGGCGGCGGTGGTGGCGAGAACGAAGGTAGCGACTTTGAAGAGGTCGGAGCCCAGCGTCGTTTTCTTCACGTCAACCTCGGGTACGGTTATGGCCGGGGACTTCAGCACGACTGTGGGTGGGGTTGCTACCCTTATCTCGATGACATCGTCCCTCCATCGCCGATGTGTGAAGTCGCCTGGTTGGACCAGGACTCCTCTCAGTTTCCTGACGCTCCTCGTCACGGTGCTGACCGGCTGCCCCAAGGAGCCCGCTCGCCAGGGCAGCACCCCGCCGGGCAAGGACGCCGATCCCGCGGTGGTCGTCGCGGCCCCACCGGCCGCCTTCCGTCCGGCCAAGATCCAGATGGTAAGCGCCGCCATCAAGCCGGCGACCCTCGACTGGGACAAGGAGGTCATCACCCGCATGGAGCTCGAGGAGGCGATCGAGGACGGCGAGGTGGCGGTCTCCGAGGCCCGTAACCGGCTGGCCCGATTCGTCGTGTCCTTCGATCACGGCGACTTCGATCCCTACGACGCCGCCACCGGCACCTTGGTGTTCCGCGCCCACGGGCTCGAGGGCATGGACCTCGACCCGCCGGTCACGTTCGTGGGGTCTCCATCGGTGACGGTGGGGTCGCTGCCGGGGCCGGTGGGGGGCAGCGTCAGCCTCCGCGTCTCAGAAATGCTCGCAACCATGACCATCGACGCAGCCGGCGCGGCCGCGGTGGCGGCGGTGGAGGCGACCGATCCGATCATGACGCAGTATCTGCTGGAGCTCAGCTCCCAGCGCGAGTTCGAGGGCGCGACGGTGGTGGACGGCTACCTCTACGGCGTCCGCCTCGTGCGCCTGGGCTCGCGCGAGGTTTTCCTCGACGGCGAGCCGGCGAAGCCGCTGCGCTAGGGGCCGCCGCCGCCGCCCGACGGCGGGTCGCCGCACCGGTTGGCGGTCGCGACGTTGCCGGTGATGGTGACGCTCCACTGGGCGCAAGACGTCGACGGCGTGGTGCCGTTGTAGCGGACCTCGACCCAGAGCTCGATGTCCCGGTCCATGGCGCCGTCCTCACGGCCGACCTCGATGGTGTTGTCGCCGTCGGTGAGCGGCTGGTTGGTGCAGCCGCGGCAGTGGACGTAGAGATCGTAGTTGGCGCCCTGGCCACTGGTGAGCGCGATGCGTGCCGTGATGTCGATGTCCCCGGCGCCGTTGCTCTCGCGGATGCGCACGCGCTGGATGGTCTCGGCGCTCCCGGTGAAGGTCTCGGTGTCGGTGGCGTCACCGTTGACGATGATGATGCTGGTCGAGGTCGGGTTGCAGGTCGGGTTGGTGTTCTGCAGCTCGCAGCCGTTGTCGGGATCGCCATCGCACTCGGCGGCGCCGTTGATGCAGCTCGGTGCGCAGGCGCCCTGGGTGCAGGTGTTGGTGCCGAGGACCTGCATGCAGACGTTGCCGCAGTCCCCGCAGTTGGCCTCATCGCCCAGAAAATCGAAGCCGTCGTCGATCAGGGTGTCGCAGTCGTCGTCGTCGCCGTCGCAGACCTCGGGAATGGTGCCGGTGTTGTCGGAGCACACCGCGGTCAGGCCGTCCCCGGCGCACCCGAAGGTGCCCTCGTTGCAGGCGTCGCCGTCGGCGCCGTCGCAGTTGGCGCCCACGTTGAAGCCCTCATCGGTCGCGCCGTTGCAGTTGTCGTCGAGGCCGTTGCACAGCTCGACGTCGTCGTCACCGCTGGTGTCGCCGCAGACCACCGCCCCGGTGGAGTTGCAGATGGTCATGTCGTCGGGGCAGGTGTCCGTGTCGGGGCCGTCGCAGGGGGCGCCGGTGGTGAGGCCCTCGTCGATCTGGCCGTCGCAGTCCTGATCGGTGCCCTCGCAGGTCTCGGCGGTGGCGAGACAGGCGTCGACGTCGACGGCGTCGATGCTGGTGCCGGCGTCATCGTCGGCCGGGTTGTCGCTGGGGTTGAAGCCGCACGCGGCCACGCCGAGAAGGAAGGCGATCGCCGGGAGGAGGCGCATGTGGCGAGTATCGGCCCGTCCCGCGGAATGCGCCAGAACGGTGACGGCGACCACGTCGGCGCGATCGGCCCGGCCATCACTTGCTGTAGGAGCCGTGATGACGCCAACGCTCGTGATCGGTGGCGCCGACCCGATACCGCCCCTGGGGCCGGAGGTTCCAGGTGGGGATCGTCGGCTCACCCATCCGAGGGCGTATGCTGCGCGGCGGAGGGAGCCATGACCAACCGTCGCGTGCTCGCCGTGATGATCGCGATCTCCGTCGCCGCCGCGGGCGGCGCGTGCGTGAAGAAGTCGACCCATCAGAAGGCGGTCGGCGACCTCGAGGCGCGGCTCGCCACCGCCGACGGCCGGATCAAGGCGCTCGAGGGCGAGATCTCGAGCCTTTCGACCGGCAAGACCGCCACCGAAGGCGAGCTGGCCAAGGTCCGCGACGAGAAGGCGGCGAGTGAGGCCGACCTCGCCGAGCTGAAGGCGATGCGCGAGGCCGATCAGAAGCGCATCGCTGCGTTCGAGGATCTGCAGGCGCGCTTCAAGAGCATGGCCGACGCCGGCGATCTCGAGATCGCGTTCCGCAAGGGACAGATGACGATCAAGCTGCCGTCGGGGGTGCTGTTCCCGAGCGCGTCCGCCGAGCTCAGCGAGCCCGGCCAGAAGACGCTCACCAAGGTGGCCAAGGTGCTCCAGGAGCTGGGCCGTCGCCGCATCCTGGTCGCCGGCCATACCGACAACGTCCCCATCGACAAGCCCGAGTACAAGAACAACTGGTACCTGTCGAGCGCGCGCGCGGTCGTGGTCGTCGAGTACCTGGTCGGCGCCGGTCTCCCGCCCGAGCTGCTGGCCGCCGCCGGCTACGCCGACAAGGATCCGGTGGCCAGCAACAAGTCCAAGAAGGGCCGCCAGAAGAACCGGCGCATCGAGCTGCTCCTGGTGCCGGATCTCTCCGACCTGCCCAAGCTGACCAAGGCCGCGGCGGCCCAGCCGGCGTCGTAGTCTGGGTCGTGGCACCGCCCGATTCCGACGCGCTCGCGGAGATGCAGATGGCTGCAGCGCGACGATTCCGCGACCGTGCGCGGGAATCGGTTGCGAGGCTCGCTCCCGCAGTCAGCTCGGACGAAGGGCCGAGGTATCAGGAACTCGAAGGTGCCGTCGCGGAGCTGGCGGCGGCCCAGGACGCACTGCTGGTGGCCGATCCGCAGTCTGACCTGATGGAGGAGGACTGGATGGCGACGCTCGACGAGGAGTCTCGTGCTCGCGTCGGTCGGATTCGCTCGGAGCTGGAGCAAGCCCGCCTGGTCACGGTGCCAGGTGGTGATGATGTCGCTGTTGCCAGTGGCGCGGAGCCACGACGAGGGCGTCGCAGCAGGCCGCCGCGAATTCGAGCGATATCGCCTGGAGAGCCTGTATGCCGAGTCGGAGAACTCGAGCGTTGCGGCGGTGATGGTCGCGAAGCGCCAGGTGGCGGCCGCGCGCGTACGCAGTGGTGCCCGCGTGGAGTTCTTTCTGGACGACGCGCGGCGAGAAGTCCCCCGGCGATCGACGCACTCGATCGGACCACTCAAGCTGCCGCGCAGGCCAGCGGGGCGAGACGACCAGAGTCAACTGGAGGTCGGAGGATGGTGCCTGGGAGCGTGCGTGGGTCGCGGGGCGAACGGACGCGTGTACGAGGCAACGCACACTCTGTTCAGGCGTGTAGCAGTCGTGAAGATGATCGAGTTGATGGGTGACCAGGAGGTCGAGGGTCGCTTCGAACGAGAAGCAAGGGCCCTCTGGGACCTTCGCCATCCTGGCGTCCCGGCGCTGTACGGCGCGGGTCGAACCGACAGTCGAGCCATCGGATACCTCGTGCAGGAGCACCTCGTCGGGTGCGATCTCAGCGCGCTTCTAAAGGTGTCGTATCGCTTCACAGATGCAGACCTTGCCCTCATTGCCGACGGTGTCGCGGGCGCGCTCGCAGCTGCACATGCGATCGGAATCGTTCATCGCGATATCAAACCATCAAACGTGTTCCTGGCCGAGGGCGCCAGCGAGGACGCGCGCTTCGTCTGCCTCCTGGACTTCGGTTGCGCCAGTATCGTTGATGCCGCTGCGCTGACGCGAGCCGCGGCTGCCGTTGGCACGCGGGCCTATGTGCCACCGGAAGCGTTCTCACGAAAGGTCGACGCGAGCGCCGACATCTGGTCGCTGGGCCTCACGCTCTACGTTCTGGCGACGGGCACGAATCCCTTCGAGCAAGAGACCTCGGAGGAAACCATGCAGGCGATCCTCCATGGGACTGTCCCGACGCTGGATCCGGAGGCGTTCCCGAGAACGGCGCAGGTCTGTGAGCGCGCACTGCGTCGAACGCGCGAGGAGCGGCCCACGGCGCAGGAGGTTCGCGACTTGCTGGCGACCAACGGGTAACCGGCTCAGTCCCACGTGCGACGGAGGCACTCGGAGGCGGTTCCTGGTTGATAGATGTGATAAGTGAATATATAAGCGTGAATCAAGATGGGTCGGTCGTCGCGTCCAGGTCGTGTTCCGCAGATCGAGATGGATCTGCGGCCGCGCCCCACGTGGGGCGGGAAGCGGAAAGGGGCCGGGCGTCCGAGAAAGCCGGCGCGGGAGCGGTCACCGCACGAGGCGCGGCCGACGCTGTCGCGCCACCATCCCGTTCACGTGACGCTTCGGGTCGTCCGCGAGGTCGGGCGACTCCGGGGACTTGTTGGGTATCGTGCCGTCCGGCAGGCGGTGGCGGCGTGCATCGGGCGACGCGACTTCCGGATCGTGCATACGAGCATCCAGGGCAATCACATCCATCTGCTCGTCGAGGCCGGCGACGAGCGGGCCCTGTCGAACGGGGTCCGGGCGTTCATGATCTCGGCAGCGCGACGGCTCAACGTGGCGCGTCGACGCAGCGGCAAGGTCTTCGCTGCGCGCTATCACGCCGTCCAGCTCAGGACTCCGCGCCAGGTGCGAAGCGCCCTGGCCTACGTGCTCAACAACTGGCGCCGCCACAACGAGGACGAGGCCGGCATCGCTCAGCGTCGGGCCATCGTCGATCCGTACTCGACGGGCATCCTCTTCGACGGCTGGCGCGACGCGCCGGCGCGCTTCACCGTCCCGCCAGGGTACGAGCCCTTGCCGGTGTCGGGAGCTCGCTCGTGGCTGCTCACGGTCGGCTGGCGGAAACACCCGCTCATCGGGCTCCGCGAGGTGCCTGGCCCGAGCCCAGGTGCGCGGGCCTAGGATTGCCGCGGCAGCAAGACCGGCCACACCGCGCCGCTCTTGGGATCGGTGAGGGTGACGTCGTCGACGTAGATGCGGGCAGTTCGGTGCAATGCCCGCAGCGCGTCGCCCAGCGGCATCGACTGGTAGCGCCCGGGCCACTTCTGGACGAGCAGGGCGCGGACCCGGGGGGCGTGGCGCGTGCTCATCGACGGGAACAGGTGGTGCTCGACGTGGTGGCCGAAGCCGAGGCTGAGCCACTCGGCGACACGGGGGACGGTGACGCTGAGCGAGTTGGCGAGCGGATCGTTCACCGCGGTCATCGGTGACAGGCCGTGGTTGGTGAGGATGTAGGCCATCACGATCCAGTTGGCGACGATGAGCGGCAGCACGTAGACGAAGACGAAGGCGAGGGGGCCGACCAGGATCGCCACCGCCGTCCAGGCCGCGACGCCGACCGCGGTCTCGGCGATGGCGACGCGGTGGTCGCGCGGCCGCATGCCGAGCCGGCGGCGGGCGTGCACCAGCATCTGCGAGCTCTGGCCGGTGAAGCCGAAGAGCAGGCTGAGCACGCCGGTCCAGCGCCGCGCCCCCAGGGCGAAGCGATCGGTGACGATGCGGATCACCCGGCTGGCCTGGTAGTCGGGCAGCATCGGGTACATGTCGGGGTCGACGCCGCGCTCGTTGGTGTGGCCGTGGTGCTCGCGGTTGTGCCAGAGCATCCACAGCCGCGGTGCGACCAGGAACGGCATGAAACCGATCCAGCCCACGGCGTGACGGAGCTGGCGGTTCTTCACCACGCCGCCGTGCAGCGTCTCGTGGGCCAGGAAGGTGATGCCGCCGAAGCTGACGCCGAGCCCGATCGAGACCACCGGGATCACGAACCACGGGATCCAGCTCGCGGCGATGGCCATGGTTCCCAGGACGATGAGCGCCAGGTGGAGCGGCAGCCACAACAGGCGCGATCGGGCCGGCGCGAAGGTCTCGGCGGGGAGCAGCGGACGTAGCTCTCGCACGTACGCGGAGGTGGGGCGCAACTCCATGGAGCCAGGCTGACAGAGGCGGCGACGGCGACCGTCATGTCCCGGTCACGATGGTGTCAGGCCGCAGCGCGATGCACCGCGACCGGTTTGCCGTCGACGACGACGCGCTGGCAGGTCTTGCCGTGGCCGAGCGCGTACTTGAGGGTCGGGAAGATGCGCGCCGACACCAGGGCGAAGGCCAGCGAGACCAGGCCCCGCGCACCCCAGCGGGCGACGACCTGCTCGCGGTAGGTGTCGGCCTCGGGGTCGTGGGCGAGCGACGCGCGCGCGAAGCTGACCGCCAGCTTGACCTCGTCGGTCATGGCTTGCTCGTCGTTGCCGAGCACGGCGGCGATGGTCGCCGGTGCGACGCCTTCGCGCAGGCCCATGGTCACGATCAGCTGCGTGCAGGGTCCGCAGTCCTCGCTGAGCACGCCGATCAGCTTGGCGGCGTGATACGGATCGCGAGCCACGCCGCGGCGGTACTGGGACATGCCCATCACCTTCGCGAAGGTGAGGAAGGCGCGGGTGTCGGCGTCGAGCACGTCGCGCGCGTAGCTCATGTCGTACTGGAAGTTGCGCTCGAACGCCGCCAGGCGCTTCCGGATCAGCCACTTCAACATTCGATCCTCCTGTCCCTCAGACGACGTGGGCCGGCCGATCGTGACATGATCTGCGCCGTCATGGTGTCCGTTGTCCGGACGGTCAAGAACACCGAGCGGCTGGCCCAGATCGCGCTGGTGCTGGTCCGCCACGGTTTCGGGCAGGTCGTGTCGCGGTTGCCGCTCGGGCCCCTGGCCCCGGCGCCGCCGCCCAGCGGCGAGCCTCGGACGTTCTCGGTGCGGCTGCGCGAAGCGCTCCAGGATCTGGGGCCGTCGTTCGTCAAGCTCGGTCAGGTGATGTCGACGCGGCCGGATCTGCTGCCCGCCGAGGTCATCACCGAGCTCAAGAAGCTGCAGGACGACGTGCCACCCATGACCGCCGACGAGGTCGACGAGGTGCTGACCGAGGCCTACGGCACCGGCCTCGACAGCGTGTTCGTCAGCTTCGACAAGCAGCCGCTGGCGTCGGCGTCGATCGGTCAGGTCCACGTGGCGAGGCTGCGGCCGCCCCGGGACGAGGCCGCCGAGGGCGCCGGGGCCGCCGAGATCGACGTGGTGGTCAAGCTGCAGCGGCCGCGGGCCCGCGCCACCGTCGAGCGCGATCTGGATCTGCTCTACCTGCTGGCCCGGTTGCTCGAGGAGTACGTGCCCGAGACCCGCACGTTCACGCCGATCGCCATGGTGTCGGAGTTCGATCGCGCCATCACCGCCGAGCTCGACACCGGGCTCGAGGCCGACAACGCGCTGCGCTTCGCCCGCAACTTCGAGGGCCACGCCGAGGTCCGGTTCCCGAAGCCGTACCGGCAGGTGTCGGGCAAGCGGGCCCTGGTGATGGAGCGCTTCATCGGCTCCCACCTCGACGACTTCGTCGCCGCGGGCGACGCCGAGACCGGGCCGCGCATCGCTCGCCGCGCGCTCAACGTGATCGCCAAGATGGTGTTCGAGGACGGCTTCTTCCACGCCGATCCCCATCCCGGCAACATCATCATGATGGGCACGGCGCAGGAGCCGGTGCTCGGCCTCATCGACCTGGGCCTGGTCGGCCGGCTGTCCGAAGAGATGCGCGACAAGGCGATCCAGCTCATGCTGGCCGCCGTCACCGGCGACGCCGCCGGGCTGGCCGACTCGCTCCTCGCCATGGGCCGGCCCAAGGGCCGCGTCGACCTGCCCCGGTTCCGCGCCGAGGTCGCAGAGCTCTCGGAGAAGTACCTGGGGCGGCCGCTGGCCGAGGTCGAGATGTCGGGCCTCATCCGCGACCTCATCCAGGGCGCGGTCAAGTACGACATCGAGATGCCGGTCGAGATGCTGATGGTTGGCAAGGCGCTCATGACCGTCGAGGGCGTCGGCAAACAGCTCGATCCCAAGCTCGACGTGTGGTCCGAGCTGCGGCCGTACTTCACCAGGCTGATGATGGACCGCTTCGGGCCGCGGCGGATCGGCCGCGATCTGATGCGCGGGGTGCGGGCGCTGACCACCGGCGCGGTGGATCTCCCCGGGCAGATCCACGACATCCTCGACGATCTGCGCTCGGGCAAGCTCGAGGTGGCGTCGCGCGACCCCGAGCTGGCGCTGGCCACCGAGCGCCTCGGGCGGCGCCTGTTCACGGCCATCGTGGTCACCGGCCTGCTCGGCGCGGCGACCGCGCTCCTGGTGGTCGATCGCCATCCGACCACGGCCGCGATCATGCTGGTCGTCGCCGGCCTCGCCGCGCTCGGTCACCTGTGGGGCGACCGCCGGCGCGGCAAGAAGCGCTAGCCGCTCACCACTGCGAGCGTTGGTCGGGCGTGAGGCGGAGCTCGTCGACCGGGACCGGCAGTACCTCGGCGTCGGCCAGGAACGGCGCCGGATCGATGTAGCGGAGGCTGGGGCTCTCCTGGATCTCGAGGGAGAAGTGGAGGTGCTGCTCGCCGCTGTAGATGCCGGTCTTGCCCAGCGTGCCGATGATGTGCCCGGCGTTGATCTCGTCGCCGACCTTGAGCTCGGCGGTGATCGCGTCGAGGTGCATGTACGAGGTGAAGACGCCCTCGGGGTGCTCGATGCGGACGTAGCGACCGCTGCGGCCGTCGCGACCGTTCAGGCTGTGCTCGACGCGCACCACGGTGCCGAACGCCACCGCGGCCACGGGCCGGCCGCGCGGTCCGGCGAGATCGACGCCGCAGTGGCCCTGGCCGCACCGGCTGGGATCGGCGACGCCGACCCGCTTGGCGCCGAAGCGCCGCGTGCTGCGCGCCGGCGTGAGCTCCTCGCTGCCGGTGACCGGGTGAACCCACTCGAGCAGCGTGGGCCGCTCCTCCATCAGCTCGTCCAGATCGATCTCGACCATGCCTTCGGCCATCGCCGTGTGGGGCTCGTGCGGCACGATCTCGGCTTCGGCCGCGGCATCGGAGTCGGCATCCTCACCCGCCGCGGCGGGTGAGGCCGGGGCTGCGGCCACGGCTACGGCCGCGGGTGCGGCCTCGGCGGCGGCTGCGGGTGCGGCCGGCTCCGCCGGCTTCTCGATCACCGTGACAGCCGCGCTGCTCAGCATCGCCGCGAACGCAACGCCGACGCCGGCGACCGGCATCCCGTAGCGCGCGGCGCGGCGGAAGACCGAGGGCCGTGGCGGCGCGATCTCGGCGACCTCGATCGTCGCGGGCTTCGGGGCGAGGCAGGCCGCGCACCAAAGGTCGACATGACCGTCGGCGCCGATCAACGCACGTGCGAGGTGCAGGGCGATCGCCTCGCCACATCCTGCACAGGTCCCGACGCGGCTCACCTCACGATGGTATCAACGTCGTCGGCCACGTCTCGCTGCGTGGTCAAGTTTCCAGCTGTGCCGACGTGTCCTACTTCGTCGCCTGAGTAACGCTCCCGTGACCGCACGTACGCTCGAACACAAGCTTGCGCAGCTCGCTGGGATGGAGCGGGGAGATCCCGTCGAGCTGACCGTCGTGCGCGACGCCGTCCGCAGCAAGACCGGGATCCTCGTCGCCGCCGCGGCCAAGGTGATCACTGCGCGCGAGGTCGACGCGCTGTATGGCGAGCTGGCGCCGGCGTTCGGGCGCCTGATCGAGCGCGGGGTCGAGCGCGATCCCGGCTGTCGCGGCAAGATCGCGGTCGCCCGCACGCTTCATCAGCTCGATCGCTGGGAGGACGACGTGTTCGTGCGCGGCGTGACCGTGATCCAGGAAGAGCCGGTCTGGGGCGGACGCGAGGACACCGCCGCCGAGCTGCGCGGCGTGTGCGGCCTGGCATACGCGCACGCGGGCCGCGCCGACGCGCTCGACGTCCTGGCCGATCTACTCGCCGATCCCCAGCGGGTAGCGCGCACCGCCGCGGCGCAGTCGCTGGGGGACAGCGGCCGGCCCGACGCCGCGGCATTGCTCCGGTTCAAGGTGCGCGTCGGCGACAGCGAGCCCGCGGTGATCGGCGCGTGCCTGGGCTCCATCCTGGCGCTGGCACCGAAGACGGCGCTGGGATTCGTCGCCGGCTTCCTCGAGGACGACGACGGCGATCGGGCCGAGGCGGCCGCGCTGGCCCTGGGCGAGAGCCGCGTGGAGGCGGCGACCCCGCTGCTGATCGCCTGGTGCGATCGCGTCCGCGCCGACGTGCGCGCGCGGGTCGGCTACCTGGCGCTCGCGCTCCTGCGCGACGAGACCGCGACCGCACACCTGCTCGCGCTCGCCGGATCGGGCCCGCCGACCGAGGCCATCGCTTCCATCCGCGCGCTGGCGACCTTCAAGGCCGATCCGCGCCTGGCCGAGCGCATCCGCACCGCGTCCGCGGCGCACCGGGACGGCGCGGTCCGCGCTGCCGCCGCCGACGCCCTGGCCTAGCCGCGGCTAATCGATCGAACGATCTTCGATGATCGCGAGCAGCAGGCGGGTCATGCGCGTGGTGTAGGCGAGATGGACGTTGGCGAAGGTGTCCGTGGCGCGGTGGTAGTGCGGGTTGGAGTCGCCGCCCGAGAACTCCTCGCACACGCCAACGGTGGCGAAGCCGCGTTGCACGAACGACTCGTGATCGCTGCTGGCGAAGGTCGGGTTGACGCCGATCGGGATGCCGCGGGGGCCGGCGTGGGCGCGGTATTGCGCCTCGAGCCCGGCGTCGGGCTTCCACAGCTCGAGCGCGCCATCGCCGTCGCCGTCGAAGCTGATCATGTCGAAGGCGTGGACGCTGTCGACCGCCGTGTTGTCGCTGCGCAGCTTGAGGGCGTAGGCGGTGCTGCCGAGGAGGCCGGCCTCCTCCTGATCGAAGAGCACCAGGTCGATGGGGCGGTCGCGCGTGGTCCGCGAGCCGAGATAGCGGGCGGCGGCGACGACGATGGCAGTGCCGGTGCCGTTGTCGGCGGCGGCCGGGCCGGTGGCGACGCCGTCGAAGTGGGCGCCGACCACGATGCGGGGCATGGTCGAGCCGGTCGTCGACGGCAGGTGCACGACGACGTTCTTGCCGCTGCCGTAGTCGTGCAGCGCGGGCGCCAGGCCCAGCCGGGTCAGCTCGTCGACCAGGTACTGCCGCGCCACGTCACGCTGGCTCGTGGTCGCGCGCCGGGTGATGGTGACGCCGGGCGAGACCGGCTGTTCGCCGGTCAGCTTGCCCAGCACCTCGCCCAGGTAGCTCTCGAGCCACTCGCACGCGTCGGGGCTGGCGCAGGTGACGGTGTCGGCGGCGTCGGTCGGCGCGTCGATCGCGCCGTCGCCGCCGGCGTCCTGATCGATCGCGGCGTCGTCGCTGGCGCCGCCGTCGTCACCGCCGCAGGCCGCGAGGATGGCGGTCAGGGCAACGACGGCAGCAACAGACGGCGACATCGGGTCGGACCATACACTACGATCCCGAGGATGCAGACAGCCTCTCCGAGCTGGTTCGTGACCGCGATCGCAGGACTCGTGGCCTCGTGCGCAGGCTGCGGATCGTCGCCGCGCGGGAAGACGGTGGGCAATGGCGGACCCGGGCGCGAGGAGGCGACCGAGCTGGCCGTCGACGCCTCCACGCCGCTGGGGGTGCTGGCGCTGCCGGCGTTCGCGACCCGGCCGGCCGAGGCGCCGTTCTGGGTGGCGATCACGCCCGACGCGCCGGGCACGGTCGCCGTCGTGCCTACGCCCGCGGCGCTGGTGCCGGGCACGGCGTACACCGCGATCCCGGCCGGCGGCGATGCGCCGGTGACGCTCACCGCAGGAGCGCCGATCACGATCAAGTACGGCTGCGACGATACGCCGCTCGAGGTCATCCCTCTGACCGGCGCGGCCGTGACGCCCGGGCTGATCTGGGTGCTGCCGTCGCCGCTGCCTGCAGGCTGGAAGCCGGCGCGGATACCGCTCACCGGCCCCGGCCACGCGCGGGAGTTGAGTCGGATCGTCGCGGGCCCACTCGACATCCGGCAGCTTCGCAAGGACAAGACCCACGCCGTGCTCCTGGTTCACGTCGGTGACCACCTGGCCCACCAGGAAGAGAACGAGGCGTACCTCATGAACGGCGCCGACCCCATCGATCTGGATCTGTCCGAAGACGACCACACGCCCGGCATCCCCACGCTCGAGGCGGTGTTCGAGCTGGGCAGCGGCGGGCCGTACCTGGTCGTCTTCGACCGCTCCGGCTACGAGGGTGTCGCGTTCGAGACGCTGCTGGTCGGGCACAAGCGCGCAGCCCGGACGATCGAATCGCTCGGGCTGGGCGCGTACTACTGTGCCTTCTGACTCATTCGCGGCTGCGTGAACCGGGGGCGATCACGGGCGCGCCGGGGCAGGTCACCTCGCACACGGCGCCGGCCTCGCCCACGCAGATCTCGTCCCAGGCGACGGTGCAGCAGTAGGGATCGACGTCGCAGACGGCAGTGACGCAGTCGTTGCACTCGTCGGACAGCGCCACACCCTCGGTGCAGACCTCGTGGGCGCACTCGATGCCGACGCACTCCACGCCGTCGCCGGTCACGGCGCAGGAACCGCCCAGGTCGGCACAGTCGGTCGAGACCACGCGGCGCGGGCCTTCCTCGGGCCTGGTGCAGCGCACCGCGACGTCACCGTCGCACTGGCCCTCGGGCGCGATGCTCTCGCACGGGTCCTCGATGCAACCCAACTCGCCGGCCTCGTCGACGCCGCAGACCATGCCGAGCGCGCTGCAGTCGTTGAGCAGCTCGCGATAGCCGCCTTCCTCGGGGGTGGCGCAACGCTGGTGGGTGGTCAGATCGAGACACTGGCCGGCCCTCGGGATCAGCGGACACGCGGTCTCGTAGGCGATGAAGTCGAGCCCCACCGGCGTCATGGTCGAGTAGGCCGCGCCCAGGTCACACAGGCGGTTCTCGTCGGCGTAGGCCACCCACGAGGCCACGCCGTAGACGGTCGGCTGGCCGTTGACCGCCTTGGTGATCGGGCCTCCCGAGTCACCGAAGCAGGCCTGGGCGTCGTGGCGCCCGCCGCCGAACCAGCCCTCGACGCGGTTGTCGAGCAGGAGCGTCTCGTCCCACGCCTGCTGGAGGAGGGCGAGCCCTTCAGGGGTGGTGCCGTCGACGCCGAAGCGCGCGGCGTCGGCGACGAAGTCCTCGAACGTCCCGTAGATGGCCTCGAAGACCCGGCCGCCCGAGGCCTGGAAGGTCATCGAGCCGGTCATGCGGGTGCCGTGGCGGCCAGTCGAGTCCTGCAGGCCGTAGCCGATGCCGGCGAAGCGCAGGTCGAGCTGGCTGTCGGTGGGGATGGCCACCGGGAACGGCCTGACGTTCGTGACCGGCTCGGCGAGGTGCATGATCGCCATGTCGATGCCGAGGCCGATCACGCCGCCCCAGTCCGACTGCTCCATGGCCACGCCGTGCACCGGCACCGTGCGTACCGGGTTGTAGGCGTCGAAGCCGATCAGGAACTTGAGCTGGCTGGGGGCGTCGGTGACGAAGTCGACGCAGTGCTCGGCGGTGAGCACCATGGTCGGCGCGATCAGGGTGCCGGTGCACACCGGCCGGAAGCTGCCGCTGCCGAAGTCGTCGTAGCCTAGCGCGCCGACCGCGTTGAGCCTGGCGCTGCGGGCCGGGACGCCGCCGATGATCTCGTCGGCGGAGGTTCCGGTGTCGGGGCTGTCGCCGCACGCGGCGGCGCCGGTGGCGACCGCGGTGGCGAACAGGAGGGTGGAGAGGCGGGGGGTGAGCGAGGGGAGGATTCTGGCTGGCATGTTTGCTCCGGGGGGGGAACGGCCCAGCTCTCCGGTATCACGCGCGATGACGGCGCGAGATCATCTGAACCCGAACGAACACGGCAGCGAATGGCAACTCGTTCGTCAGCGCACGTTCGCTGATCGTCGAGAGTGAGCGTGCGCACGACCTCGCGATCGCCCCGGTCCGGAATATGCTGCCGGGATGGATCGAACCGCTCGCTTCACGCCGTCGCACGCGCTCGAGCTGCGCATCACGCCGACCGGCGCGCTGATCGGGCAGACGTCGATCTCGCACGAGCCACTGGCCCTGACCCCCGATCTGTTGCTGGCCCTGCTTGCGTTCGCTGGCGGGGTCGACCAAGAGACCGCGCTCGGCCGCGTCGAGGAGCGCTTCGGCGTCGACCGGGCCGACTTCGACCGCGGCATGGAGCACCTGCGCGAGTGCGGGTTCCTGGTGCCGGTCGGCTCGGCCGCCGCGCCGCCGGTGATCGGCATCTTCGCCGACGTGCTCCGCCACGCCGAGATGCTGTCGGACGACATCCGGGTCAGCGCCTACCGCCGCGCTCTCGAGGTGGCGGCGCCGGGCCAGCGCGTGCTCGATCTCGGCACCGGCTCGGGCGTGCTCTCCGTGCTGGCGGCGCGGGCCGGCGCTCGCGAGGTGATCGCCATCGAGGAGACCGCGGTCGCCGACATCGCCGCCCAGGTCTTCGCCGCCGCCGAGATCGACGTGGTGCTGATGCGCCGCTCCAGCCGCGACGTCGAGCTGGAGCAGCCGGTCGACGTGATCGTGCACGAGATCTTCGGCAACGACCCGCTGGCCGAGGGCGTGCTGCCCACGATCTCCGACGCGCGCCGGCGGCTGCTCGCGCCGGGCGGCGTGCTGGTGCCGCACCGGCTGGAGGTCGTATGTGTGGGCGTCGACACCCGCGGTCAGGGCCACGATCGCGAGGCGGCGCTCGCGGCCCTGGCTCGCGTCGAGGGCGTAGGCACCGCGCTGGCGCCGCTGGCGGAGGTGATCGCGGCGCTGCCGCCGCGCGCGTTCGTGACCGATCTGGGCGACGTCCCGTTCGAGGTGCTGACCGAGCCGCTACTCCTGCACGATCTCGATCTGACCGTGGTCGAAGAGGACGCCTGCGCCGCGCCGGTGCACGGCGAGCTGGTCGTGACTCGCCCCGGCCGCCTCGACGCGATCGTGACCTACTTCCGCGCCCATCTCGGCGGGGGCATCGTCCTGACCAACGCGCCCGACGCGCCGCGCACGCACTGGGAGCGACGGGTCACCACCGTGTCGGCGTCATGCGCCGTCTTGCCCGGCGCGCGGGTGGCGATCGCCGCCTGGCGCGAGTCCAACCTCAAACACGAGCAGCTGATCGTCGACCTGGCCGGCTGACCGGCCACAGAGATCGAGGGGACGGACTCCCTCCGTGCCTGGAGGCTCGGCTACGGAACGCCCAGGCCATCCGAGGTTTCAACCGCTTCGCACTTCCGCGACGCCACGCCCGGCGTGTAGACCAGCGCGATCTGGCACATCTCGTCGGAGGCCGAGAAGCCCCAGTGCACGGTCTCGGTGCCGGCGTTGCGGTAGTGGCACTGGAACTCGAATCCCTGACCGGCCGGCACGTGCAGCGGCTGCTGGCCGAAGTCCTTGAGCGCCGGCGTGGCCCAGTCGCGGTTCTCGTAGATCATCTCACCGACGTTGTGGCCGTCGAAGAGGCGGACCTCGACCTTGCGGGCCAGGGCGTGGGTGTGGCTCGACAGGAACAGGAGGTCGATGGGGTCGTTCATCACGCAGCGGGTCCACTGCACCGACTCGCCGGGCGGGATGTCCATGTCGACGTCGCGGACCGCGCTGCCCCAGATCTCGTTGGTGATGGGCTGGTCGTACTCGTAGATGTTGATCTTGGAGAACGCCTCGATCGGATCGGGCGAGGTGTTGACGTAGTGGATCTCCTGCATCACCAGCAGGCTGCCGGGCAGGCTGGCCACGGTCCCAGGCGGCAACGTGATCTCCTGCTCGGCCTGCTGCGCGGCGTAGAGGATGAGGCCGTCGTCCATGAGCTGTGGGTAGTCCCGGTAGAGCGCATCACACTCGTGGGTGCCCACCGGGATCTCGACGCCAGCGAAGGCCAGCGCCATCACGTCCATGTGGTGCACGCCGTCGCTCTGCACCGACTTGACGTGGTTGACGGCGGTGTACTCGGGCGAGGGCAGGCGCGAGACCTGGCACAGCCACGCCTCCTCGCCGGCCGGCACGGTGATGTTCATGCTGATCTGAAAGCCGGTACCGTCGGGCGGCGGCGGGAGCGGATCGTCGGCGCCGGTGCCGTCGTCGGCGCACGCGGACAGGAGCACGGTGGCGGAGATCAGGCGAGTCACGATCGAACAGCGCATGTTCTTCGTTAACACGCGGCGCTCATGCTCCGGCTGAAATCTTCGACGGTGAACCGGCTTTTCGAACGCCGGTTTGGTGGCTACGCGAGTAGCCACGGCGCCTATCGCGCCATCATCGCGGAGAACTTGGCCGTCAACGTGGGGTCCTGAGCCATCTTCTGGCCCCACTGGGTCGCGACCGAGGCGTAGCCCATCATGTCGAGACCGTAGGCACCGAGCGCGCCCATCATGTTGCCGGTCTGCATGCCCTTCATGAGGCCGACGTAGTCGGAGAGCCGGGCCACGCGCTGCCCGGGGAACACCACCGGGTCGGGATCGCCGCCGCCGCCGGCCGCGATCTGCTGCTGCGCCGCCTGCGCCTTCTGCATCTCCTCGGCCTGGTCGAAGACCTTGGCCTCGATCTGACACATGTGCACCGTCGAGACGCCGACCTTGTTGTCGAAGATGCGTTCCTTGTAGTCCTCGAGGCGCTTGCGGGTGACGTCGTCGAGATCTGGGAAGGTCAGCCAGGTCTGCACCAGCGGCAGCTCCCAGCAGCAGAAACCCTCCTTGGGCACCTGCGACATCATCCAGGTGAACGCCTGGTTGACCTCGCCGCGGATCTGCGGGTCCTGGCGAGCGAGCACACCGAGCGCGACCATGGCCGCGCCCGTCGACCAGTCGGTGGGACCGTAGAGGAGCGACATGAGCGCCTGCTGGCGGGTGCTGCCGTGCCAGGTATTGTCGAGCTGAGAGATGACCAGCGCCGAGGCGATCTGGGCCCGCTGCACCCAGGCCAGCACCCGCCAGTTGGAGCCGGGCGGGCGCGGCGGGTAGACCATCGTGGCGAGCAGGTCGCGCACCGCGCCGGGGCCGAGCTTCTGGGCCGTGCGCTGAGCGATGGGCAGCCAGGTGTCGAGGTTGAAGGGTTCACTGGCCAGCTCGTGGATCGCGTGGACCACGTTGCCGCTGGGGCGAGGCACGTTGGGGCGCGGCTGCGTGCCCTCCCAGTTCCAGATCACGAACGGCACCTGGGTCTTGGGTTGGCGCGGATCGGGCTCCTGGATCTTGCGGACCTGGTAGTCGAAGCCGACCTGGGGACCCCACATCTCCATCTGCAGCCAGAACGAGGCGACCACGCTGGGCGACTCGACGTGCGACATGTCCAGCTTGACCGTCGAGCCGTGGTGCTTGGCCGGGTTCTGGAACATCTGCTGGAAGATGTCGTTGAGCGCGTTCGACGACGCGTCGGCCGGGTGGGGCAGGCGATTGACGTAAAGGGCCGGCGGATCGATGAGATCGCAGAGCTCGCGGGCGCGGTCGTTGCGCTTGCCGCCCTCGGTGAGGCGGAGCAGTGCCAGCTTCTGGTTGGGATCGCCGTTCTGTTTCCAGCGAATGTAGTACATCGACGCCGTGGCCCAGGGGTGATCGGGCTGCTTGCGCTCGGCGTGTTCGTACTCGCGCATCGCATCGTCGAGCCGGTTGGCGTCGAGGAACATGTCGCCCATGTCGAGGTGGGCGCTGACATCGGACTTGTCGTGCTCGAGCGCCTTGCGGAACCACTGCGCGGCCTGATCGATCTGCTTGGCGTCGCGTAGCGCGTTGGCCACGCCGATCGCCGACTTCCACGACGGATCGATCTGGTAGGCGTGCTGGGCGAACTGCTGGGCCTCGGCCTGCTGACCGAGCCGGCGCGCCACCATCGAGCTGGCGAACCACAACATGCCCTCGCGCTGATGGACACTGCGGATACCGGTCATGATCCGCGCCGACGACTCGAGCGTGGGCAGGCGCGGGTCGTCCTTTGCGGTCGGAGCCGGGCAGGAGGCGGCGATCTTCATGATGTCGACGACGATGCCGCCGACGATCGAGTCGAGGGTCATCGACGTCAGCACGCCGGGCTGCGACAGCCACCACTCGCACCACAGCATGTAGGGGATGTCGGGCCGGATCTCGGCGACGTCGGTGACCAGATCGAGGGCCTCGTCCCACCGCCTCACCCACGCCAGCACATAGGCGCGGTTGGCGGCGTCGATGAAGCTGGTGTCGCCCTCGATCTCGACCAGCTTGAGCGGATCGGGGGCGGCGCCGACGATGGTGTTGAGCACCTGCATCCACTCCGGGTGCATCGGATTGGACGCGAGCGCGCAGCCGATGTGGTGCAGGGCGTGCTTCAGATCACCGGCGGCGTAGGCCTGCTTGGCGAGCGCGACGTCCTGCTCCGGCGAGTTCTCCTGGTTATCCCCCATGGGTGGAAGGATGGAGTAGCTCGATGGCGGTTTGTGACCCGGGAGCGAGAAATCACTCGCGCTTGGACTCGGCGGCGAGGGCGGCCTTCACCGCTGGCCGCGAGCCGAGGCGGGCGCGATAGGCGGTGAGCTCGGGCCAGGCGGCGAGGTCGATCTTGCCGAACCCGGCCCAGCCCAGGACGGTCCACAGGTAGGGGTCGGCGACCGAGTAGGTTGGACCGGCGGCGTGACCGTCTCCCGCGAGGCGCTGCGCCAGGTGAGCCAGGCGGGTCGCGATCTTGGCGCGCAGCGTCTCCTTCACGGTGTCAGGCGTGGCCGGGTCGAGCAGGAAGGAGAACGGCTTGTGCAGCTCGGTCGCGATGAAGTTGAGGGCGGCGTGAAGCTGGTAACGAGCGATCGAGCCGTGGACCGGGCACAGGCCGGCGTCGGGGCGCTGATCGCCCAGGTAGGGCAGGATGGCCGCGACCTCGAGCAGCACGGTGCCGTCGTCGAGGGTCAGGGCCGGCACGTAGCCGAGCGGGCTGACCTCGCGGTAGTCGGCGCCGGCGGCGGTCTGCTTGGTGCGGTTCGAGACCCGCTCCAGCTCGAACGGCAGCTCCAGCTCGCGCAGCACGATGTGGGGAGCGAGCGAACAGAAGCCAGGCGTGAAGTAGAGCTTCATTAACTACGGGTGTACCGCGACTACCGCGAATCCGGAGTGACGTTTGCCAGGTCCGGAGCACGGACAGCGCGCGCGTGCGTGTTAGCGTTCTTCGCAGGGGAACGCCTTGAGCGCTCGCGATCTCGTCACCTTCGGCGACCTCGAGCGCGCAGCGCGCGAGCGAGACCCACAGCTCGGCGAGTTGCTGGTTCGCTACCTGGCGCGTGACGACGCCGACCCCGGCGTGCCCGAGGACGCGCTCGACGGCGCGCTCGCCGACGGCGCCGACCCCGACGATCCGGCCGGCGCTGCGGCGCGTCCGTCGCCGCCGCCGGGTGCCATGACGATCCATCGGCTGCGTCAGTCGGTGAACGAGCAGGTGCTGCGCGGCAAGAGCGCCACCGAGCGCAAGCTGGCGCGGCGGGAGGCCTGGCAGGCGGCGATGGCGTCGCCGTGGATGCCGCCGCGTGTGCGATTGGGCGCTCTGCTCGTCGAGCTATACGAGGCTGGCGACGAACCAGCTCGGTCCGCCCTGGTGAACGTGTTCGGCGAGGGCAAGCTGGGCTGGGGCGTCTGGCAGGCGGCCAAGACCATCTACAAGCGGGCCGAGGAGCGTCACGACGCGCTCCTGTTCGGCGTGCTCGCCCATCGCTTCGACGTGATGCACGACACCGGGGAGTACTGGAAGACCGAGATCAGCCCCGGCACCGTGCTCTATCTCAAGCGGCGCGCATGGCGCTGGCTGCGCCATCTCGGGCAGGCCGTGCCCGATGCGTACCCCACGTTCGCGGTCGAGGTGCTCCGTCACTATGGCCGGCGAGAGCGGTTCCAGTCGTCGTGGGTGGCATCGGAGATCTGGGGCCGCAAGCGCATGCGCGGCGCCAAGCGGCCCGTGGCGTTCGATCCGGCGCCGCTGACCGAGCGCGCGTTCCCCGACGCCTGGAAGGTGTCGCCGGCGCCGCTGGTGCGCCTGCTTCTCGAGGGCAATAACCCGCTGGTGTGCCAGTGGGCCGTCACCTCGCTCGAGGCCGAACACGTCGCGGCGCTGCATGCGCTGCCGCCCGACGTGCTGGCGCGCCTGGGCCGGCGCACGCTGGCGCCGGTGCAGGAGCTGGTGGTGAAGCTGCTGCGGGCCCGCGCCGATCTGCACCCGTCGCGCTATCGCGCCGCCGGCCTGCACGAGGTGGTGCTCGGCTTCCTGCGCTCGCCGTCGCCGGTGGTGGCGACCTTCGCCGTCGAGTACGCGCGGGCCCACGCGCCCGATCTGGCGGTGGCCGAGCTGGTCGAGCTGGTCAACGTCGGCCAGAAGGATGTCGGCGCCTTCGCCGTCGATCGCCTCGCGGCGATGAGCCCGACGGCGATCGGCCTGCCGGCGCTGATCCGGCTGGTCGCATTCGGGCCGAGCCGGGCCATGGCCATCGCCAAGCTCAAGGAAGGTGCGCGCCCGGCCGATCTGACCGCGGAGCTGTTCGTCGCGCTGGCCATCGGCGTGACCGAGCAGCGCAGCTTCGTCGGCGAGTGGTACGCCGCCGCCGGCGTCGCCGTCCCGGCCGGACACTGGATCGCGGCGCTCGCCGATCAGCGCTGCGACTGGCAGGTGCGCCGCAAGGCGCTCGAGGAGCTGGGCAAGCGGTCGGGCACCGAGATCGGCGCGGCCTGGATCCAGAAAGCCCTCGACGATCCGCAGCTCACCGCCGCCGTCGCCGCCTGGCTCGAGGGCGGCAAGCTGGCCGGCGCCGCGCTCGACGTGACCTGGGTGAAGGGCCTGGTGTCGCGGCCGCGCCTGCGCCCCATGGCGCTGCGGTTGCTCGGCAACCGCAACCTGGTGGCGCCGTCGGCGATCGGGCTCGCTTGGTTGCTCGAGCTGGCGCGCTCGACCGAGCCCGACCTGCACAGCTTCGCGCACCGGCTGTTGCTCGAGCATTTCACCGTCGAGGATTTCGCGGCCGACGCCGGCGCGGGCACGCGCGCCGGAGGTCTGGCGCGGCTGTGGGAACTGGCCACCGGGCCGAAGAGCCAGGAGCAGGTGCGCGCGTTCGCGTCGACGTACCTGCGCGCCCACCATCCCGGGCTGGGGCCGCAGCTTGCCGAGGCCAAGGCGGTGGGCCTGGCGCCGCGTCTGACCCACGACGACTATCCGATGCCGCGGGTGGTGCCGCTCGTCGACGATCCGCGCGCCGACGTGCGGCGGCTGGCCTGCGCGATCGTCGGCGAGGAGGTGGTGCGCTGGGGTGATCGCGCGCTGCCCTACCGCCTGGCGGCCAGCGGCTTCCGCGAGCCGCGTGTGCTCGGCGTCGAGCTCCTGGTCGGCGCAACCGAGCCGGG
Organism: Myxococcales bacterium; assembly: GCA_005779305.1. GTDB lineage: Bacteria > Myxococcota_A > Polyangia > Haliangiales > Haliangiaceae > UBA2376. The sequence goes on along the minus strand of SXJR01000346.1, from coordinate 2,123 downwards.
TGGCGCCGGCGATCCGACCCTGCCGGCCGACTGGCTCGACGGTGCGCGGCTGTTCGCCCTCGCCGAGAGCCCGCACAAGGCGTCGCGCGAGGCGGCGCTGACCATCATCCGCCGCGCCTACGATCGCGTCGGCGGGCGCGAGCGCCTGGCCTGGCTGATGGAGAGCGCCGAGCGCGACGTGCGCCTGTTCGCGGTGCGGTTGTTCTGGGATCGGCACCGCGGCGAGGCGGTCGGCGACGACGCGGCGACCGCGGCCCTGCGCCAGTTCCTGCGCACGGTGGTGTTCGGATTGCCGCCGGGCCGGCTCGAGAAGCGCGACCCGATCGCCGGCGCTAAACCCGAGCGGCCGCTGTCGTCCTCGGTCGCGAAGCGCCGCCTGGTCGAGACCGTGGCCGGGCTCGCCATCGAGGACGCCGGGTTCGCATCGGTGGTGACGCCGGTGCTGGGCGAGCTGGCGGCGTCCGCGGCGCGCGGCGAGTGGAACGCGGCGGTGTCGGCGCTGGCGGCGATCCGCCGCGCCCATCCCGGGCTGGGCACGCTCGGCCTTCCGGCGCCGCGCGATCGGCCCGCCCACGCCGCGGTTCCCGCGCCGGCGCGCTCCGGCGTCGTCGATCGGAGGCGGCCGTGAGCGGGTTCGGTCCCCAGCTCGAGCGCCTGCTCGCGGTCGCGGCGTCGGCCCGCTTGATCGCGGCCGGTGGCCGGCGGGACGGCGAGGGCGTGGTCACGTCGTCGATCTCGCTCGTGCCGCGGGGCAAGGGCAAGGCTCGCTCGCTGCCGCTCGGCGCCGCGTGCGGCGCGCTCGGCTTCGTCGGTGACGACCTGTTGATCGCCGGCGCCGCCGACGGTTCGCTGGTGGCCTGGGACGTCTCGGGCGAGGACGCGGTCAAACACGTCGAGCTGTCGCTGGGCGCCGGCGTGCGCGGGCTCGCCATCGACGGCGCGCGGGCCGCCGCGGTCACCGTCGATGGCGCGGTGCACCTGCTCGCCATCACCGTGCGCGAGGCCAGGCCGAACATCGTCGTGGTCTCGCGCGACGCAGTGGCCGAGCGCGCGCTCGACGCGGTCACCTTCGAGGGCTCCAGCCTGGTGGTGGGCGGCGCCGACGGCGTCTGGGTGCTCGAGAGCGGCGGCGTGCGCCACCTGGCCATGGGCGGCGAGGGCGGGGCCCGCGCGCTGGTGGGGCTGGGCGACGGCCGCGTGGTGGCAGGCTTCGGCGACGGCTCGCTCCGCGTCGGCTACATCGCCGGCGAGGTCGAGGCGGTCGATCGATCGGGTGAACACGCCCACGGTGGCGCGGTGCGCGGGCTGGTGCTGGGACCGGCGCTGTTCGACGCGGCCGGCCGCGAACAGCCGCGACGACTGTGGTCGCTGGGCGAGGACGGCCTCCTGGCCAGCTGGCCGCTCGACAGCGCGCGGCGCCCGCGCACCGTCGAGGTCGGCGCCGGCCCGGGCGCGGCCCTGGCCGTCGTGACCGGCACGGTGAAGGGCACCGAGAGCTCGACCGCGCAGGTGATCGTGGCCACCGCCGCGCGCAAGCTGGCGGTGTTGACCCTGGGCGCCGAAGGCGAGCCGGTCGGCAACGTCGCCGTCACCGGCTCCGAGCTCGATCGGCTGGCCGCCGATCTCGACGATCACAAGCCCAAGAGCCAGAGCGTGCGGGCGACCGCGATCGACGCCCTGGCCGCGATCCCCGAGGACGACGCTCGCGGGCTGCTCGATCGCGCCCTGAGCCGCGATCCGGTCCACGATCTGCGCGCCGCCGCGGCGAAGGCGATCGGCCTCGGCAACCGGCGCCTGTCGCGCCCGGCGATTCGCAAGGCCCTGGCCGATGGCCAGGCCGCGGTGCGGGCGGCCGCGTTCACCGCACTGCGCGAGCTGGAGAAGGGCGATCCGCTGGTGGCGATCCGCGCCGGTCTCGACGCCTCGGCCGAGGACGTGCGCCTGCTCGCGCTCGACGCGCTGCGGGCGCAGCCGCCGGGGCCGCTGACCGCGTCGCTGGCCGCCGATCGCTTCACCGACGGCGCCGCCACCGTGCGCGAACGCGCCTTCGCGGTCGCGCGCGTGCTGGGCGCGGCCGACGCGCGCTGGGCGGTGCGGACGGCGCAGATCCCTCTACGCTGCGC
>SXJR01000345.1 GCA_005779305.1 Myxococcales bacterium | reverse complement strand
GTCGAGCCGCGCGTGCTCGCCGCCCGCCGCGATACCGGCGTCGCCGCGGCCGCGCTCGCCGACGCCGACGTCGCCGGCCTCTCGCTGTACACCTGGAACACGCGCTACGCGCTCGAGGTCGCGCGCCTGGCCCGGGTCCGCAACCCGGCCCTCACCGTGGTCGCCGGCGGGCCGTCGGTGCCGCGCCGGCCCGAGGCCATCGCGCGCTTCCTCGACGGGTTTCCCTGGCTTGACGCGCTGGTCCTCGGTGAAGGCGAGCGTGCCTTCTGCGAGATCGTGCGGGCCGTCCGCGACGACGCGCCGCTCGCCAGCATCGCCGGCGTCGTCGCCCGCGACCGCAGCGGCGGCGCCATCGGGTTCGGTCCGCCCCGCGCTCGCCTCACCGGGGACGGCTTCGCCGGCGTGGGCTCGCCGTACCTCGACGGCACCTTCGCGGCCCTCGAGGCGTCGGGCGAGATCGCGGCGATCGGTGCCGCGGTGCTCGAGACCAACCGGGGCTGTCCCTTCGCGTGCACCTTCTGCGACTGGGGCCAGGCCACGCAGAGCAAGGTCACCGAGCTGCCCGGCCAGCGCGTCGACGACGAGCTGGCCTGGCTGGCCGAGCGCAAGATCCCGTACCTGTACCTGGTCGACGCCAACTTCGGCATCCGCCGCCGCGACGAGGACATCACCCGCACCATCGGCGAGCTGGCCCGCGCCCACGGCGCGCCCCGCTTCGTCTTCTTCCACCTGACCAAGAACGCGACGGCGAGGAACCTGCGCACCGTCGAGATCCTGCGCGAACATGGCGTCGCCACCCAGGTCGCGCTGTCGATGCAGGACTTCGATCCCGACGTGCTGGTCGCCATCAAGCGCGACAACATCCGTCCCACCGACGCGCTGGCCCTGCGCGAGCGCTGCCACGCGCAGGGCATGCCCACGATCAACGAGCTCCTGCTCGGCTTGCCGGCGCAGACCGGCGCCTCGCTCCGCAGCAGCGTCTCGTCGGCGATCACGCCCTATCCGGCCGACTCCTTCTTCCTGTATCCCACCCGCGTGCTCGAGAACGCCGAGCTGGCCGAGCCCGCCTATCGCGCCCGCCACGGCATCGAGACCCGCAGCGTGCCGTGGTTGCCGCCCGACCCCACCGAGCCCGCCCACGTCGTCGAGCACGAGGAGATCATCGTCGCCACCTCGGCGCTGCCGATCGCGGCCTGGCGTGACGCCTACGCCTTCGGCTACCTGCTGTCGGCCCTGTGGAACCAGCGCGTCCTGCAGACGACCATCCACGTCCTGCGCTTCGCTCTCGGCGTCGAGGTCGCCACGTTCGTCGACGCGCTCCTCGCCGCCACCGGCCCGCGCCTCGCCGCCGTGCGCGCCGCCCTCGATCGGCTCTCCGCCGCGATCCTCGCCGGCGAGGCCTCGACCTTGCCCGTCGAGGGTGCCGGCCCGCGTCGCCGCGAGCCCACCGACGCCGTCTGCGCCGAGGTCCTCGCCGACGCCGCCGGCTTCTACGCCGAGGTCGCCGACGCCGCCGCGATCGTGGCCGGCGCAGCCCACGCCGCCCTCGTCCGTGACGCCGTCGCCTGGGACTCGCTGCAGGTCTTGCCCTCCGACGGCTCGCTGCAGACGATTCGCTTCAGCCATGACTGGCGCGACTACGCCGATCGGATGGGCGCGCGCCCGCAGCCGGTCGTCCGCCCCAACCAGGTGCAGGCACGCGCCTGGCCGCCGTCGCCGCTCGATCCCGCCGGCCGCCTCGATACCTTCCTGTCGCTCGGCTGGTCCAAGCAGCCTCGCTACGCGTTCCAGGAGCCGTAGCCGAGTCCGAACCCGAACCCGAACCCGTATGCCGCACCCGCTCATCGCCACCGCCCTCGTTCCCGAGCTCCTCCGCGCTCACGCGCGGCGCGACGGCTACCTGTTCGTCCCGGGACTCTTGCCTCCTGAACGCGTCGCCGCCGTGCGCGCCGTGGTCGACGAAGCGCTCGCCCGCCGCGGCTGGCTGGTCGACGGCACGAGCGATCCGTCGCTGCGGTTAGGTCGCTGGGATGACACCCGCTGGACCGGGTTCCTCGCCGAGATCCTCTCCACCGACGCCTACCAGACGCTGGCCGCGGCGCCCGAGCTCATCGCCGTCCTCCGCGTTGTGGTCGGCGACGATCCGCAGCTGCACGTCGGTGACGTCTGCCGCCTTGTCTCACCCGGCGCCCTCGATCTCACCACCCCTCCGCACCAGGACGCCGCCTACCTCAAGGACGCCGACGCGGTCTGGACCGCATGGATGGCGCTGTCACCGTGTCCGATCGCGCTCGGCCCGCTCGCCATCCTGCCCGGCTCGCACACCGCCGGCCTCCGCCCCCATGCGCCCGTCTCCACCGGCGACGGCGTGGTCGGTACCGACGTCCCCGACGACGCGCCCTGGCACGCCGCCGACCTCGCGCTCGGCGACGTCATCTTCTTCTCCTCGCTCACCGTCCACCGCGCGCTGCCCAACACCACCCGGGATGAGCTGAGAGTGTCCGTCGACTATCGCTACCGGCCTCGGGCCTCGAGCGATCGCAGCTAGTCCGCGCAGTCCCGCCACCAGGCGTCGATGGTGACGGTGCCGCCGCCAGGGAGCAAACAGGTGCCACGGACGTTGCCGTCGAAGCGCGAGGCGACCCCATCGGCGTTCTCGCCGCGCGGCCGGAGCTCGGCCTCGAGCGCCGCGCAGTCCTTGCGGCGGAGCAGGAGCGGGCCTTTGCCATCGGGAGACCACAGCGTCACCGACGGGCCGTCGATGGGATCGATCTCCAGGCGGACGGACGGGCGCTCGACGGCGCGGCTGCTCAGCTCGACGCCGCGGATGCCCTGGGCGGCGCCGCTGGCACATCGATCGAGGATGGTGACCCACGAGCCGAGCGACGAGCCCTTGACATCGAGGCGACCGGCCACGGCGCCCTGGCCACAGCTCTTCCACGCCACCGCGACGCCGACCGCGGGGACGACGAGGCCGAGCAGCATCATGCCGATCACGGTCCAGCTACGGCGCTTGCGGTCGTCCGCGTCGCCCGCGTCGTCGGTGGCCGGGCCTGCGCCCTCGCCGTCGCTCACGCCTTGGCTACCGAGGTGGCCCAGCGGGCGAGGTGCGCCTCGATCGCCGCCCGTTCACCGGTCGGCTTGAAGCGGCGCTGCTCGCGCCATACCGACGCGATCGCGTCCTTGGAATTCCACACGCCGGCACCGAGGCCGGCCAGGAACGCGGCGCCCAGCGCCGTGGTCTCGAGCAGCTCGGGCCGGCTGATCTCGACGCCGAGGACGTCGCTCTGGAACTGCATCAGCAGATCATTGGCGGCGGCGCCGCCGTCGACCTTGAGCACGCGCAGGGGGCGCCCCGAGTCGCGCTCCATGGCGCGCAGGAGATCGACGTTTTGCAGCGCGATGCCCTCGAGCGTGGCGCGGGCGATGTGGGCCCGGGTGGTGCCGCGGGTCAGGCCGGTGATCAGGCCGCGGGCGTCGGGGCGCCAGTACGGCGCGCCCCGGCCGGTGAAGGCCGGGACCACCACCACTCCGCCCGAGTCGGGCACCGACGTGGCCAGCGCCTCGATCTCGGCGGCGCTGGTGAAGAAGCCGAGGCCGTCGCGCAGCCACTGCACCGCGGCGCCGGCGATGAAGGCCGAACCCTCGAGTGCGTAGGCCAGCTCGCCCGGCACCTGCCAGGCCACGGTGGTGAGCAGCCCGCTCTTCGACGGCACCGGCGCGCAGCCGGTGTTCATCAGGATGAAGGCGCCCGTGCCGTAGGTGCACTTGGCGTCGCCGGGTTCGAAGCAGGCTTGCCCGAACAGCGCCGACTGCTGATCGCCGGCGATGCCTGCCACCGGCACGCCGTCGGGGATGCCGGCCACGCCGCGGGTGTGGCCGAGCACGCCGGCCGACGGTCTGACCTCGGGCAGGATCGCCCGCGGCACGCCGAACAGGCCGAGCAGCTCGTCGGACCAGGCCAGCTTGTTCAGATCGAAGACCAGCGTCCGCGACGCGTTGCTCACGTCGGTAGCGTGGGCGGTGCCGCCGCTCAGCCGGTGGAGGAGAAAGCTGTCGACGGTGCCGAAGACCAGCTCGCCCTGTTCGGCCCGTGCCCGCAGGCCGGCGTGGTCGAGCATCCACGCCACCTTGGTGGCCGAGAAGTACGGATCGATCGTGAGTCCGGCGAGCTCGCGCACCCTCGCGGCGTGTCCCGCCTCCTTGAGCCGCACACACACATCCGCGGTGCGCCGGTCCTGCCAGACGATCGCCTTGTGCACCGGCGCGCCGCCGGCGCGCTCCCACAGCACGGCGGTCTCCCGCTGGTTGGTGATGCCGATCGCGGCGATCTCGCCGGCGCCCAGCTTGGCCTGCGCCAGCGCCTGTCCGAGCGCGTCGGTGACCGAGCCCCAGATCTCCTCGGGGTCATGCTCGACCCAGCCCGGCTCGGGATAGTGCTGCTGGAACTCGCGGTAGCCGCGGCCGCGCAGGCGCAGCTCGTCGTCGAGGACGAGGACGGTGGTGCCGGTGGTGCCCTGATCGATGGCGATGACGTGGCGCATGGTCCTGGGGCCGGATCTATCACGCCGGGCACGTGATCACGCACGCAGGTGGCGCTCGAAGAACGTGCCGACCTCGGCCGCCACGACGGTGCGTTCCTCGTCGATGGCGATCAGGTGGAAGCTGCGAGGCAGGATGCGGACACGCAGCTCGCGCGCCTGCACGCGCTCGGCGATGCGCGACGCCGAGCCCACCGGCGCGGTGTGGTCGTGTTCGCCATGCAGCACCAGCAGCGGCACCCGCACGTCGGGCAGCGCGTCGTCGACCAGGTCCATGAAGGCGATGAGCTGGCCGAGCGCGCGCACCGGGAAGGCCCGGTACGCCGGGTTCTGGCGCTTCACGTCGAGCGCGCGCACGTCGGGGCCGCCGAGCTTGGGCAGGTAACGGACCTTGCCGGCCAGCGGCCCGCGCGTGGTCACGCGGGCCACGAAACCGGACAGGCCGTCGAACCAGAGCGGCGCCGCCAGCGAGGCCGCCGCCGCGACCGGCCTCCGGGTCGCCAGGTGCATGGCAAGGAGCCCACCCATCGACTGACCGACCACCGCCACTGCCCTACATCGCGCCGCCAGCTCGTCGAATGCAGCGGTCACCGCCTCCGTCCATTCGGTCATGCCGAGCGGCTCGAGATCCTCGACGCGGGTCGCATGGCCCGGCAAGGCGATTCCCCGGACGGTCATGCCGCGGGCCGCGAGCGACTCGCCGAGGAACCGCATTTCGAACGGGGTCCCGGTAAACCCGTGGATACACAGGACCCCGCGTTCGTCGCCGGCGAAGTCGAACGGCTCGCTACTCACGTCCTTGCCTCGCCGAACGGTACCCCGAAATGGGCTGTTTGCCGGTTCTCGCACGCCTGCTCACATTGACAGGAGGGCGCCGAGGGCGGTTAGATCGCTGAGGTTTCTGGAAGTCATGCGCCGGTCCGAATGAGCGAGTGGAAGACCCGCATCACCAAGGTCCAGGTCGTCAAGCCGCGGGTCGACTCCGGCGAGGCCTGCCTGGTACTCGTGTATCCGCCAGGCCCGGATATGGGCAAGCGGTTCCCGTTGCAGCGCAACGAGGTAGTGCTGGGCCGTGGCTCCGACTGTGACATCCAGGTCGACCGCGACAGCGTCTCGCGCCGCCACGCCCGCGTCTTTCGCAACGGCGAGCAGTGGATGGTCGAGGACCTCGGCTCGACCAACGGCAGCTACGTCAACGACGTACCGGTGCAGCGGTCGATCCTGCGCGACAGCGACTTCTTGAAGATCGGCGCGGCCATCTTCAAGTTCCTCAGCGGTGCCGGCGTCGAGGCCGCGTACCACGAGGAGATCTACCGGATGACCATCATCGATGGTCTCACCGGGGCTCACAACAAACGCTCGTTCCTCGAGTTCCTCGAGCGCGAGATCGCGCGCTGCGCCCGCCATCGCCGACCGCTGTCGTTGCTCATGTTCGACATCG
>SXJR01000046.1 GCA_005779305.1 Myxococcales bacterium | reverse complement strand
GATGGGCATCCACTTCATGGGCAAGGCGCCGTTCCGCACGGTGTACCTGACGTCGATCGTCACCGACGAGAACGGTGACAAGATGTCCAAGACCAAGGGCAACACGCTCGATCCGCTCGACGTGGTGCACGGCGCCACGCTCGAGGAGATCCTCGAGCGCGCCGAGACCGACATCGCCGACGAGAAGGCGCGCGCGACGATCAAGAACAACATCAAGAAGAACTTCCCCAAGGGCGTGCCGGCGATGGGCTCCGACGCCCTGCGCTTCGCCCTGGCCGCGCTCAACACCTCGGGTCGTTACATCCGGCTCTCGGTCGAGCGGGTCGAGGGCTACCGCAACTTCATCAACAAGCTGTGGAACGCGTCGCGCTTCGCGCTCATGAACCTCGACGGCCACGAGCCGGACGCCTTCGAGGCCATGATCGCCGCCGGCAACGGAGGCGCGGGTCAGCTCGGCCTGGCCGATCGCTGGATCCTGTCGCGGGTGCAACGGCTGGCCGTCGACATCGACGCGGCGCTCGAGAGCTACCGCTTCAGCGACGCCGCCAACGCCATCTACCAGTTCGTGTGGCACGAGCTGTGCGACTGGTACATCGAGCTGGCCAAGCCTCACCTGCACCTGCCGCCCGATGGTTCACCGCCCAGCCCGCGCCGCCGCGCCGTGCAGGGCACCCTGGCGCTGGTGCTGGAGCAGACCCTGCGCATGCTGCACCCGATCGCGCCGTTCGTGACCGAGGAGATCTGGCAGAAGCTGCCCAAGCCCGGCCACCTGCCGGCGTCCTTGATGGTGACCATCTATCCCAAGGGCGATGCCCGACTGGTCGACGAGGTCGCCGAGGTGGAGATGGCCGCGGTGCAGGAGGTCGCGACCGCGGTGCGCATGCTGCGCTCGACCTACAACGTGCCGCCGTCGTGGAGCGTGCCGGTCGAGGTCCGCGTCCCCGACGAGCTCCAGCGCTCGCTGGTCGATCGCCACCGCGCCCTGATCGAGAACGCGGCCCGCGTGACCATGAGCCTGGTCGCCGGCGGCGGCGTGGTCGCCCAGTCGGCCAAGGAGATCGTCGGCGCCTGGGCCGAGGTGGTGATGCCGCTGGCCGGCCTCATCGACGTCGACGCCGAGAAGACCCGCCTGGCCAAGGACATCGCCAAGGCCGAGAAGGAGATCGGCAACCTCGAGAGGCGGCTGGCCAACCCGAACTTCATCGAGAAGGCCCCCGAGGACGTGGTCGCCGAGCTGCGCGGCCGTCTCGACGACGAGGGCACGCGCAAGCGCCGCCTGATCGATGCGCTCGGCCAGCTAGGCTGAGCTAGGATGTCCCTGTGGACCTGGCCATCACTCCCGACGGCTGTGCGCTCCTGGTCATCGACGTCCAGGAGCGGTTGATCGCGGCCATGCCCGACGGGGCCCGGGCCGCGGTCGAGCGCAACCTGATCACCCTGGCGGCCACAGCCGAGCGCTTCGCGCTGCCGGTGATCGTCACCGAGCAGTACCCGCGCGGTCTCGGCCGCACCACCCCGTCGGTCGCGCAGGCTCTCGAGCCGGTGAAGGGCGTCTGCTACTTCGAGAAGGTCGAGTTCGCGGCGACCGCGGCCGCGGCCTGGGCCGAGGCGGTGGCCGGCATGAACCGGCGCACCTGGATCGTCACCGGCATGGAGACCCACGTGTGCGTCTTCCAGACCGTGCGAGCGCTGCGCGACGCCGGCCACACCGTGCACGTCGTGGCCGACGCCGTGGCCAGCCGCGCCGACGCCAACTGGCAGAACGGCCTCGATCTCTGCGAGCGCACCGGCGCCATCATCACCAACACCGAGACCGTGGTGTTCGACCTGCTCGGCAAGGCCGGCACCGACGACTTCAAGATCCTGTCGCGCCTGCTGAAGTAGTGCGACTGGTGCGTTCGAACCGAACGTCATGGCCGGTTCGACCGCCCGACGAGCTGGTCGAGCGCCACGGGGTCGAGAAGATCAAGACGATCGGCGATAGCTGACGCGGTCGCCGCTCGCACGTACGCGGGGCGAGCGCTGGCCTTCCGTTTCGGCATTCACGCCCGCGCTGGTGCGTGACCGGTTCCGGTGCGAGTCCCGCGGCCCGATGCAGGTGAAGGGCAAGGGTGAGATGCAGGTGAAGGGCAAGGGTGAGATGCAGGTGTGGCAGGTCATGGGCCCACTCGAGCCCGATCAGGGGCACCTGGCGCCGTAACGCCCGAGCTCCTCGTCGAAGCGATCGCGGAGCTCGTCGGGCGTGTCGGTGGCGTCGGCGGTGGCGACCCCGATGAGACGGAGGCCGCGTCTGGCGTCGGGGACGAAGACCAGATCGAACTCGAGCCCTTCCCCGGACGGGCTGGAGACGGTGCAGACGGCGTGCGAGGCCACGCCGGCGATGGTGACGGCGAGACCGACGTTGTCGCAAAGCACGTCGTAGACCAGGCCGGGATCGCCGAGGGCGGCGGTGGCCGAGCCGCTGATCGCTGTCAGCGCCTGATCGAGCGCAGCGCCGCAACGGTGGGCGACCGCGGCCTCGGCCGGGGCGCTGTCGGTGGCCGGCAGCGCCCGCAGCTCGACCACGCCCTGCCCCGCGTCGACCACCCGCGGCCACGGCGTCTCGCCGCGCAGGAGCGCCCGGGCCAGCGGCTCGGTGGCGACCTCGGGCAACTCGTCGGGCGCACCCATGCCAGTGCGCTTGCCGGCGCGCACGTCGGCCTCGTCGGGCTCGTCGCCGCCGCCGGCGCCGCCGTCGGCGACCGCGCTGGGACCGGCGTCGATGACCTTCGCCTTGCGCTTGCACCCGGCGACAGCGATCGGCGCGAACACGACGAGGATGACGGTGACGCGGTTCATGGCGGTGCCCCCGATGATGCAACACCCGCGAAGCGTTCGCGAGGCACCAGGGCGAACGCCAGCATCGCCGGCATCATCATCGTCGCGGTCACGGCGAAGAAGCCGGCCCAGCCCAGGCTGGCCACCATCGGCGCGATCACGAAGCCGAAGACGCGCCCCCCCACCGACGACAGCGCGTTGAGGAGCGCGTACTGGGTGGCGGCGCGGCCGGGCGCGCACTGGCCCATGAGGAAGGCGACGAAGGCGCCCGAGGCCAGGGCGGTGCCGAAGCTGTCGACGAAGGCGACCGCGAAGAACAGCTGCCACGGGGCGCCGACCCAGGCCAGGAGCGCCCAGCCCAGGTTGGCCAGCGCCGCGGTGGCGCCGAAGACGTAGAGCGAGGTCCGCGGGCCCAGCCGTGGCGCCACCGTGCTCAGCACCGCGCCACCGGCGGCGAGGCCCGAGAAGCCGGCGACCTGGGTCACCCAGCCGATGGTGTCGAGCTCGACCCGGGCGACGTTGACCAGGAAGTAGCTCTGGATGTGGAGCACCAGCATCTCGCCGAAGCGAAAGGTCGCGATCGCGATCGTCACCGCGACCAGGCCCGGCCGGGTGAGCAGGTCCCAGATCGAGCCGGCGATGGCGTCGAACATCGACGGCGCGCGGGCTGGCGCCGCGGGCTCGGGCAGGAGCAACGCGCCCAGCGCGCCCAGCGGCACCAGCGCCGCCGCCGCGACGTAGACCGTCGGCCACGACGAGCGGGCGGCGAGCAGGAAGCCGCCGCCGCCGACCGTGAGCATGGCGGCGCGATAGCCGAGCACGTACGCCGCCGAGCCCGCCGGGCGCTCGTCGGGCGCCAGCGACGCGGCCAGGAACGCATCGACGACGACATCGTGGCTGGCCGAGGCCGCGGCCACGGTCACCGCCAGGATCGCGACGGTCTCGGCGTCGGCGGCGATGCCGACCGCGGCCAGCGCCGCGATGGCCGCGATGAGCGCGATCTCGAGCACCACGATCCAGCCCCGCCGCCGGCCCAGCCACGGCCACGCGAAGCGATCGAAGACCGGCGCCCACGCCCACTTGAACGCGTACGGCAATCCCACCGACGCGAACGCGCTCACCGTGCCGAGACGCAAGCCTTCCTGCCCCATCCAGGTGACCAGCACCTGCCCGGTCAGGAACAGCGGCAGGCCCGACGCGAAGCCGAGCAGCATCGCCGCCGCCATGCGGCGGGTGCCGAGGATCGCGAGACCGGAGCGGAGCTCAGCCAGAGCGTGAATGTAGCGTACGCATCACGACCACACGTCGGTTCGTCGCGGGCGAGATCCTCCCGAGTGATAGCAGGCCGAGGAGAGCTGAACCGCCGCCTGCTGCCGAACTGCATCCGTCGTCCGCTCGCGCGCACCGACCGACCGATTGCAGCCGTGCGCCGCCGTCTGCGGCGCCCGTTGATCGACCGCAGCGGTTCGGTTCTTGAGTCTTCCGACGTTGCCGGCTCAGTCCAACCGCGGAATTGGTGAAGGACTGGTGACCTCGTTCCTGCTCGAGCTGACCGTCTACCCCGCGATCTTCGCCCTGTGGAAGGACCGCGGCCTGCCGGCGACCGAACCCCACCCCGCAAAGGACCTCGAACCATGATGCGCATCGCTCTGGTGACCTCGCTCCTCCTCGCTGCCGGCGCCTGCAACAAGGAGGCGTCGTCTTCGGGGAGCGCTGCGTCGGGATCCGCGGCCAAGATCTTGGTGCCGATCCCGAACACGTGATGATCGAAGTGACCGAGGACGGCTTCATCCCCGAGAAGATCATCTCATCGAATGGATCAATCGCCTCCTTGAATTTTCACGCATTTTCCTGACTTGACAGCTCATGCACGGGCACGTATTCAATCACTTACTTGAATGTCGAGATCGAGCGCACCCCACGCCGCCAAACAGCGCATCTACCAGCAGTTCGCGCGCATCTCGAAGGCGCTGGCCGCACCCGCGCGCCTGGAGCTCCTCGACCTGCTGGCCCAGGGTGAGCGCTCGGTCGATGCCCTGGCCCAGACCACCGAGCTGTCGGTGGCCAACGCCTCGCAGCACCTCAAGGTGCTCGCCGCGGCCCGGCTGGTCGAATCGCGCCGCGACGGTCAGCGAGTCCTATATCGCCTCGGCGGCGAGACCGTCGAGGCGCTGTGGCACGCCTTGCAACGCACGGCCGAGGCGCGTCTGGTCGAGCTGGACGAGGTGGCCCGCGCCTACCTGACCGGCCGCGACGACTTCGAGCCGATCGATCGAGCCGAGCTGGCCCGACGCGTCCGGGCCGGTTCGGTCACGCTGATCGACGTCCGTCCTGCCGAGGAGTACGAGCAAGGCCACATCGCCGGCGCAATCTCGGTCCCGCTCGACCGCCTCGCCGCGTTCCAGGAGCGCGCGCCGAAGCCGCGCCAGGTCGTCGCCTACTGCCGCGGACCCTACTGCGTGTACGCGCTCCAGGCGGTCGCCGCGCTCCGCAAGCGTGGGATCCGCGCCACCCGTTCCGACGCGGGAGTCTCCGAGTGGCGCGCCGCCGGGCTCCCGGTCGTGACCGGTCGCGGAGCTGACGCGTGATCTTCCGCCCCTTCTACCGGTTCGAGACCGGGTGCGCCTCGTACCTGTTCGGCTGCGGCGGGCAGGGCCTGGCCTGCGTGGTCGATCCTCTGGAGGCCGACGTCGACGCTTACGTCGCGTTCGCCGAGGCCAAGGGAATGCGGATCAGACACGTGTTCGAGACCCACGTGCATGCCGATCACCGCTCCGGCGGACGCGCGCTCGTGGCCCGGACCGGTGCGCGTTACGGGCTGCATCGTTCGGCCGACGTCGCGTTCCCGTTCGATCCACTGGACGACGGGCAGACGATCGAGCTGGGCAACACCGTCGTCCGCGTGCTGCACACGCCCGGCCACACCCCCGAGAGCATCAGCCTGGTCGTCAGCGACCTCCGCCGTGGGCCGGAGCCGTGGTTCGTAAACACCGGTGACACCCTGTTCGTCGGGGCGGTCGGGCGTCCCGATCTGCCCGGCCACGAGCGCGAGAACGCCGCGTCGCTCCACCACAGCGTTCACGTTCGCCTGCTCGAGTTGCCCGACGACGTCGAGATCTACCCGGCCCACTTCGCCGGCTCTGCGTGCGGCGCCGGTCTGAGCGGCAAGCCGTCGAGTACCGTGGCCTTCGAGAAGCGCTGGAACGTGTTGCTCGCCCTGAGCGAGGCGGCGTTCGTCGACGAGGTTGTCGGGAACACGCCGCCGAAGCCAGCCGAGATGAACGCGATCGTCCGCTTCAACCAGGGTCGCGGTCCGTGACCCAGCCACGCCTCGGCATCCGCGCCAACCTCGGCCAGTTCACGCTCCTGGTCGTCGTCAACGCCTTCGTCGGCGCGATGGTCGGCATGGAACGTTCGATCCTGCCCTCGATCGCGGAGGACGAATTCGATCTCGCCGCCAAGACGGCGGTCCTGTCGTTCATCGTCGTGTTCGGCGTGACCAAAGCGCTGACCAACTACGTCGCCGGTCGCCTCTCCGATCGGATCGGCCGCAAACACGTGCTCGTCGCAGGCTGGCTGGTCGCGACCCCGGTGCCGTTCATGCTCATGTGGGCGCCGAGCTGGACCTGGGTGCTGTTCGCCAACGTCTTCCTGGGCGTGAGCCAGGGCCTGACCTGGTCGACCACCGTGATCATGAAGATCGATCTCGCCGGCGCGCAGCGGCGCGGTCTGGCGATGGGGCTCAACGAGTTTGCCGGCTACCTCGCCGTCGCCGTCAGCGCACTCGCGACCGGATGGATCGCGGCGACGTACGGCCTGCGACCCGCGCCGTTTTACCTCGGAGTCGCGTACGTCGCCGTGGGGCTGGGCCTGTCGGCGCTGGTGGTGCGAGAGACCCGTCACCATGTCTCCGCGGAATCGAGGATCCATGGCGCCGCCACGGCCCTGACCGCCCGCCAGATCTTCTGGCGCACGACGCTGCACGATCGGAATCTTTCCAGCATCAGCCAGGCCGGGCTGGTCAACAACCTCAACGACGGGATGGCCTGGGGCCTGTTCCCGATGGTCTTCGCCGCGGCGAGCCTCGATCTCGGGCAGATCGGAACCCTGGCCGCGATCTATCCCGCCACCTGGGGGCTGGGACAGCTCGTCACCGGCGCGTGGTCGGATCGCGTCGGTCGCCGCTGGCTCATCGCAAGCGGGATGTGGGTCCAGGCCGGCGGCATCGCGGTGGTCGCCGTCGCGGACGGGTTCGCGTTGTTCGCGATCGGCGGCGTCCTCCTCGGCCTGGGCACGGCGATGGTGTACCCGACGCTCCTGGCCGCGATCGGCGATGTCGCCCACCCGTCGTGGCGCGCCTCGGCGGTCGGCGTCTACCGGCTCTGGCGCGATCTCGGATACGCGGTAGGCGCGATCCTCGCCGGCGTCATCGCCGACGCGCTTGGCGCGCCCGCCGCGATGTGGACCGTGGCCGCGCTGACCTTCGGTTCCGGACTCGTGGTCGTGGTCCGCATGACGGAGACGATGGCGCCGCGGACGCTGCCCAGCATCGCAGCTCCCTGACAGCCGGCGTCACGTCACCCGGGCAACGAAGCCTTCACGGACGCAGGAGCGCGCTCCGCGTCAGGGCGAAGGCCTGGTCCGCCGTGAGGATCGTGCCGGTCTCCATCAGGTTGCCCTGGCCGGGCTGGGTGTCGTCGAGCGGGTCGGGATAGATCGCGCCCGAGATGCCGATGTTCTGCACGTGCTGGAGGGCCAGGAAGTGTGCGACCTCGTGTGCCACCACGCGCGCCAGCGGCACGGCGCCTGGACCGCCTCTGATCAGGACGCCGAAGTAGTAGCTGCGGCGGATGGGAGGACCCGGGGTACCGAGCGAGAGGCCGCCGATCCCCGACGGCAGCGACTCGACGATGAACACGTCGAGCCCGTCGCGTGCGTCGTCGCCGATCAGGCCGGGCAGCATGGCCGACTGGCTGGCCGGCGACTCCTGCGGCTCGGTCGACTGCGTGATCCGCTCCAGCGCCGACCCGGTGATGCGCTCGACGCTCGCCACACGGACCACGATGCCGGCCTGGCCGAAGATGCGCTCCAGCTCGGTGACGAACGGCGCCGTGTTCGGATCGGTCAGGGTGTCGGAGATCACGATCAAGTGGAGCGAAAGGACGTTGGCCGCGTCCTCCTCGGGCATCAGCACCGTGACGCGGACGGGACCGGCAGCGTCGGACGCGACCCGCAGGCGCGCCTGTCCCGCCGGAACCTCCTGACCTGGGCGGTACGGGTAGACGTGGGTGTACGTGCCGAGCCGGATCGACTGCAGGAGCCCGCCGGGCATCTGCCCGATCTCCTCGTCGTCGTAGCTGGCGCGCATCGCGGCGCCGATCGGCTCGGCACCGAGACCCACGCGGTCGATCCCATCGAAGAGCGTAAGCGCGCCCAGCGCATACAGGGCCGTGGCCGCTCCCTCGACGACGATGGTCACCGACCGCGTGTCCTCGGGAACCGTGAAGACGATCTCGTTCGAGAGGCCGTTGGCGCCGACCATGGCATCGAGCGTGACCTCGCGAGGAGGCGGTTCCGCGTTGTCACCGCACCCGGCCACGACGACGGCGACGAGCGCGGCGAGCGCGAGCAGCGAATGGCGTTCCGGCATCGGGCATCTGCATCGCGCGCCCGGCGCGCGGTGTCAACGTTCCATCGACATTGCCGCAGGGACCCAGCCCAGGCGCTCCCGCGTTGCTGGCGACTACAAGCTGCCGCCTGACCACGACTCCCAGACCCGGACCGCGGTGGTCGTCGATTGGTTGCCGGTCGCCCACCGCGCGGCGAGCCCGGGAACACCGTCGGCGATCTTGCTGGCATCTGTGTCCGTCGCCTCGAGAACCAGCGTCCCGTTCAGGTAGCCGCGCAGTCGGTAGCCAACGACTTCGATGCGGATCGTGTCGCCGGGTCGCGGTGTGGCGGTCGCGGCCACCCTGGCGATGATCCGCGTCTGCGGCCCGGGCACGCCGTCGTACTTGAAGATCCAGTCGCCGAAGTTCGGCTGCCCTGGATCGTTGTCGTACGCGAATCCATAACGCGCACGATCGCTCGCACGCCAACGCACGTAGACCATGTGCGCCCAGCCCGGTGTGACATCGGCCGGGATCGCTGCCTCACAGAACTGGTCGGCCGAGAACGCGCGCCGAGTCCAGTTGACCAGGAAGAATCCCTCAGGGCCGGGGCCCATCCCGAGATCGCTCGAACCGACGATCTGGACCTGCGTGTTCGGCGGGGTCGGCGGGAAGACAACCACCCAGTCGGTTCCAAGCCCGGCACGTTCGAAGTCGTCGGTCGCGACGTCGCTCGCGTCGACCGGCGCGCCGTCGACCGAAGAGCCGTCTCGACCTCCCGTCGATGCATCCACGGGGTCGGACCCGGTTCCACCACATGCCGCGCATCCGACCAGCAGCAGCACAGCGCTTCGCATGGCCATGAGCCCCCGCTCCCTTCCCTGCCCCTCGCTCGTCATGGTGGAGCTCGCAGGTCGTGCTCCCGACGACGCAGGCGCATCATGCGCGGGGCGCCGAGCCCCGCCAGCACGGCCAGGCCGACCAGGCCGATCGCTCCCGAGCCCGGGCCGCGGCCAGGTGCCGGCGACGCCGACTGGGCGGAGGCGCCGATCAGGGTGCGGCGCCCCGCGACCACCCCGTCCCCCATCGAGCTCATCGTACAGTCGCCGTCGACCCCGCCGTAGTACATGCGGACGGTGCCGCCCGTGGCCGGCGCGGTCCAGTAGAACGTCCAGGCCGCGACGTCCTCGGGCGCGATCGAGAACACCGTCTGGCAATCGCGGTAGAGCGCGGTCGTTCCCGAAGGTGGATCGGTGAAGTTGGTCGGGCAGTTGCTCTGGATCTGACCGGAGTCCGATTCGAGCGTCCCCACGATCGCTCCGCCGTCGTTCTCGAACGCGACCGCGAAGCCGTTCATGTTCATCATGTACGGATCGCAGATCGACCCGAGGGTCTCGCCGACGAGCGACACGTCGATGCGATAGCGCTGACCGGCCTGAAAGGTCGCCTCGCCGCCGGCGCTGCCCAGCGCGGGCTGGAAGCGGAGATCGAGGGTGACGCCGTTCTCGACCCGGTCGACGTGGCAGTGGCTGCAGGTGACGCGGTGGTCGCGGAGCCCACCGGTGCCGAAGATGCCGCCGCCGCCGGGGCTGGCCGCGTCGGCGCGGTCGTACCAGAGCTCGGGCCCATCCCACGCGGCCGCCGGCGCGGCGGTCACGAGGAGGACGAGGACGGTGATCGCGGTGCGCATCAGTTCACTCCCGTGGTGCAGGTCTGGAGCGACCCGCCGCCCAGCCAGTCGCGGATGGTGCGGTAGTCGGCGTCGGTGTTGCGGAACAGCTTGACCTCGATGTGCGGCTTGCCACCGACGACTGGCATGAGCAGCATGTCGGAGTCGGCCGGCGCAGCGACGTCGAGCATGAACGACCGCGCGCTGTCGAAGTTCTTCTTCCACTCGCGCGGCGTGTGCGGCAGCCAGCCCTCGCACATCACCGTGCCGGTGCCCGCCTCGGCCAGGTTGACCTGGCCAGTGGCCGGGATGCAGGTGCCGGTGCGGTTGACGATCTCGTTGTTGCGAAGGCGGCCCCGGGCGTAGACCCGATACGGGCGACCGGTCTCGGTGCCGTGGCAGCCCTGCATGGCGCAGCCCCGCTGGATGATCGGGTGCACGTTGCACTGGTAGAACTCGAGATCGAGGGCCGGCAGCGTCACCGGTCCCTCCGACGGTTTGCACTCGGTCGTGCCGACCTGGTTGGCGTCGATGCACGTCCGCGTCGCCTGATCGGAGCCGAGCGGTGCCTCCCACGACGTGCACTCCCAGCTCTCGGGGCATCCCGGGACACCGCCGTCGCCGGTGTCGGCGCCGCAGACCCGGCCCGCGCACTCGCCCGGGACCGTGGGGTCGAAGCATCCGCTCGCGGCGGCCAGCGCGAGCACGGGCGGCATCAGCGCGCGGCGGCGTCTCGCCGTCACCACCGCGCACAGGATCAGGACGACACACGGGACGCCCACGCCACTTCCTCCCGCCGCGCACCCAGCCGCGATCGATTCGTCCGGCGCACGGCGCGGACGATCCGCGCATCCGGCCGCACCCTCGCACGCGCGCAGACTCACCATCGCGACGTCGTCGCCGTTCGGATCGGTCTGGGCCTCGGCCGCGTTGCCAGCACCGTCACCATCGACCACGCCGAGATAGAGGGTCACCGCGCCGGTGCCGGCGATCGGCGCGCGCCATCCGAACCGCCACTCGGTATCGGGACCGGCGCGTCCACCGAGCACGCGACCGTCATCGATCGGCGTCATCTCGTCCGAGTCGAAGCCGACGAACGTCCCGGCCGAGCGTCCGAGGTCGTCGGTGACCTCGAGGACGATGCTGTTCTGGTTGGCCCGCGTGCCGAAGCCGCGGTGCTCGCCGACCATGCGGACGACCAGGGCGTAGCTCGCACCGGGTGTGTAACTTCCGGCCGACAACCCGGCGGGGTCGGACGTGACCTCGGCGGTGATGCGGAGCGCCGGATCGACGTGGCAGATGGCGCAGTCGTAGCCCTTGTGGCGTGGCGAGCCGGTGAAGGACAGGCCGCCGCCGCCGCCTTCGTTGGCGGTCTTCTCGAACGAGAGCGCCGGATGGAAGGCCGCCGCCGATACGGGCGCAACGACGAGCACGGCGAGCATCGCGAGGCTGGCGAGTTTCACGGCATCACCTCCGTCGTGGGGACACAGTCCGCGGGCGCCGACGCCCCCGCCAGCCACTCCGCGACCAGGCGATAGCCACGGTCGTCGGTCGATTCGAACACGTCGCGGTCTCCGTACAGATCCTGGCCGCGGTGGTAGCCACCGCCGGCCAGCGGATCGAGCGGCTTGGAGAGCAGGAGCGGTGACTCGTCGCCGTCCGCGGACGCGAAGCCGCGCGCGGCCTGGAAGTTGGCCTCGAGCTCCGCCTCGCCGAGGGGCTCGGCGAGGCGGTCCCAGGGAACACCCAGGCGCATACGACCGACGGCGTAGAGGCGCAGCGGGCGGCGAGCACTGGCGTGGCAGCCGGCGAACGCGCAGCGGGCCGCGAGCACGGGCTGGACGGCGCAGCGGAAGTGGTCGCGATCGAGCTCGGGCAACGAGCTCGGATCGGTGAGGCCATCGTCGGTGCACGACGCCGCGGCCACGCCCAGCACGGCAACGACGATGCGATTCACCAGCGCCATGTGATGCCTCCGCCGGTGACGACCGCGACCCGTCCGCCGAGGCGACCGAAGTCGAGGAAGCGATAGTACGAACCATCGATCTTGACCCCGATCTCGATGGCCTCGCCGTACCACGCGAGCTTGAGGCCGCCGCCGGCGTCCCAGAAGGTCGAGAGCTCGCGGTCGGCAGACATGTAGCGCATCGGGGCCGCGTAGCTCTCCTGGTAGAAGTCGGCGGCGTCCTGGTAGTAGCCGCGGGCTCGCACGCGAAGATCGAGGGCGTCGCCGAGCTCGCGAGTGAGCGCCAGCTGGGCGGTGTGCGACGACACCCCCCAGCCGTCGACGTAGGCGCGGTAGCTCGCGTCGACCGTCGTCGTCGGTCCGAGCGCGCGGAGTAGCCTCCCGGTGATCGCGTGACGGGTGCGGCCGCTCGGATGGACCTCCGGTCCCGCGCCGCCGCCGGTGGTCATGACGTAGCGGTACGGACTGGCGTGATACCCGTCGGAGCGCTGGACTGTGTAGGCGAGGGACGCGAGCGTCGACGGTCCGATCACCTGGGCGAGGCTGAGCTCGGCGCCATGGACATCGAGAGTCTTCTCGAACACCGGATCCCGCGCGCGGCCGATGCGATTGGTGGTGTAGCCGTACCCGGCGCGGATGGTGGTGTTGTCGTCGGCGAGGTCCTTGCCCACGCCGAGCGCGATGCCGTGCGACCGCCAGTCGTTCTCTCCCGACGAGACGTAGCCGAGCACGAGGTCGAGACGGGCGAGGCGGGCCTGGGCCTTGGCGCCGAGCTCGATGCGGTTCTCGGTCCAGCGGGGCGTGGCCGCCGAGACCACGTCGACCGATGCGCTCGAGACCGCATCGATCAGGGCGTGCGCATCGACCACCACCGGCGCGGGCAGGCGCAGGTCGGCAGCCACCAGCGTGGTGATCACCGTGGTCGCGTCGTCGTCCGCGTACAACGCGACTTCGGAGTCGAGCTTGCCCTCACCTGATTCGCGATCATCGACCTGCGCGGTGGCGCCGGTCGCGGGGAGGAGCACGACCAGCGCGGCGATCAGTTGCAGCCGCATCCACCACCTCCGGCGCCGGTGCCGCCCATCGATCCTTCACGGTACTCCTCGACGTGGCCGTCGAGCTTGCGCTCGCCGGCATCGCCGGCCGGATCCATCGAGCGCCGGGCCAGGTCCTGCCGTTGATGGGGTTTGACCCGGGCGCACGCCGACGCGCAGAGCAGCGCAAGGACGACGATCAGATCACGCATGAAGGGGCCCCCGCGGTTCGCCACGACCATGAGTGCCCGCTCGCGCCCGTTCCCTTCGCCCGCGATTTCCCCTTTGGGATCCCCGAGTTGGATCGAGTACGATCGACCACGATGAGAGGCCTGGCGACGCGGCTCGCGATCGCGGTGACGGCATGCGCCGTGACCGCCGAGACCGCGCGCGCCGCACCCGGCGAGTGCGAGCCGGCCGTGCGCGTGTCGGGCGATCGCAGCGTCGCCGAACCGATCCGCGCCAGCCTGGCCGGACGCGGACTGGTGGACGACGCGACCGGCCGCTGTCCACTGCTCCACGCCCGCGTCGAGCGCGACGGTGAGTTGCTCCGCGTCGAGGTCACCGACAGCTACGGGCGGCGCAGCCAGCGCGAGGTCCGGGATACGGACACGGCGATCGCGCTCATCGAATCCTGGGTCCGGCCCGAGGTCGTCGATGCCGACCTTCCCGGGATCGCTCCGATGGAGGCGGCCTCGCCGCCTCCTCCGCCCGCCGATCGTCCTGTCACCCATCGAACGATCGGAGTGCGCGCAGCGCCGCTGATGCCGTCGACCACCGGGCTCGCCCTCGTCGCCGGCGCCACCTATGCCGACGACGGCACGGCGTGGATGCGCGTGGATGCGGCCGGCTGCCGCAGGCTGGGACCCGTATGCCTCGGCGGCCGCGCCGCGGTCACGCGCGATCTCAGGCTCGAGCGCACCACGCATCCGCGGAGCGGTGTCAGCGCCGGGGTCCTGGTCGAGCTGGCGTTGCCGCTGGGTGGATTCGCCGTCGCGCCCGGCGTCGGGATCGGCGTGGGCTGGGATCACATCGGTGAGATCGGTCCCCACATGGATCAGTCCGAGAACGTCGCCAGCCTCCGCGTCGGTGCGACGTGCGCCGTCCGCCGCCGGCTCGGGCGCCGGTGGGCGGTCAACGTCGAGGTCGGCGCCGACGGTGTGGCGCTGGGTGGGGCGGCGACCGTCCCCGGGAGCCTGGGTCGGTTGGGGCTCGGTCTCCGTTACGGAGGTCGGTGATGGGTGCTCGCGGGGCCGAGATCATCCCGCTGCGGCGGATCAGCGGCGAGGTCCGCGAGCTCTCCGACGAGGCGCTGGTCTCCGCCGCCGGCGCCGGCGACACCGCAGCGCTCGGGGCGCTCTTCGATCGCTTCTGCGGCGACCTCCACCGCTTCGTGACGCGCATCGCGGGGCGCTACGCCGCCGATATCGACGATCTGGTCCAGGCCACGTTCCTCGAGGCGTATCGCGGCTCGGCTCGCTTCACGCGGCGCTCCTCGGTGAAGACGTGGCTCATGGGCATCGCCATCAACGTGGTGCGACACCATCACCGCAGCGAGAGCCGGCGCGGTGTGACGC
This sequence comes from Myxococcales bacterium, assembly GCA_005779305.1. Taxonomy (GTDB): domain Bacteria; phylum Myxococcota_A; class Polyangia; order Haliangiales; family Haliangiaceae; genus UBA2376. The sequence goes on along the minus strand of SXJR01000046.1, from coordinate 17,566 downwards.
TGGAGCGCTTCGCGACCGAGCGCCAACCACAGGCCGATCGGCCCGACGCGCTGACCGACCGCGCCCGCCAGCTGGAACAGCTCGCGAGGGCGCTCGACGGTCTCGCCGAGCCGTTGCGCGTGGCGTACGTGCTCTGCGTGGTGGAGGAGATGTCCGCCAAGGAAGCCGCGGCGGCGATCGGAACCTCGGAAGGCACGGTGTGGCGACGCGTCCACGAAGCCCGCGCCGCGCTCCGCACCACGATCGAAGGGAGCGGGACATGAGCGCGCGCGGCCACCACCCGGCTGACGACGCGATCGACGAGCTGGCGCGCTCGATTCCCGCGCTGCGGCCCGATGCCGTCCGGGTCGAACGGATGCGGAGCGAGCTGCTCGCGTCCGCCGGTGGCGTGACGCCGCTGCCGACGCGCACGTTCGGGCCACGGACGCTTGGCGTTGCCGCGGTTGCGGTCGCGCTCGCGGCCGCCGTGGCGATGTGGTTCTTCGTCGGCCGCGGCCATGAGGCTTCCGCCGGTCTGTCGAGCGCGACGCTCGAGCCCGCGGCCGACGCGGTTCTTGCCCGGATCGGGGCTCCGCCCGACGAGATCGTCCAGCTCCGTCAAGGCTCGTTGACGATCGAGGTTGCGCGTCTCGGTGTGGGGCAGCGGTTCCGGGTGATCACCAGCGACGCCGAGGTCGAGGTGCGCGGGACGCGCTTCGTGGTCGCGGCGGATCAGGGGCGGCTCGTGGCCGTCGCGGTCGAGCGCGGCGTCGTCGAGCTGCGTCTTCGGTCGGGCACGGTGGTGATGCTGGAAGCGGGGCAGCGGTGGCCGGATGGGGAGCCGGCGAAGACGGCGCGTGTGGACGACCCGCAACCGCTGCCGCTGCCGCAACCGCAACCGCAACCGCAAGCGCAGCCGCAGCCGCAGCCACAGCTGGAACCGCAAGCGCCAGCGCAGCCTCTGGCACGACCGCCGGTGACGCGGAGGTCGGGCGCGGACGGAAGAGTCGACGCGGCGAAAGAGGCGCCCGTCGCTCCGCCAGCGCCGCCAGCTCCGGCCAGCGCGCCTGGAGAAGCCGAGTTCCGCGACGGATGGGACGCGATGCGACGCGGCGACGCGGACCGCGCCGCCGCGTCGTTTGCGGCATCCCACCGGGCCGCGAAGCGAGGCGCGGTCGCCGAGGATGCGCGGTACTGGGAGGGTGTCGCCCTGGCCCGTGCCGGCCGGTCCACGGATGCGATCGCCGCGCTCGGGGGCTTCCTGTCATCCTTCCCGCGATCGTCGCGCGCCGGCGAGGCCGCCGCCCGCCTGGGCTGGCTGCAGATCGATGCCGGCCATGTCGACGATGCCGAACGACGGTTCGAGGCCGCCGTCGATGATGCGGTGCCTGCGGTCCGCAAGAGCGCTCGCGCGGGTCTGGCCCGCGTCGCGGCGATCCGCGCCGCGGCGAAGGCTGAGTAGCCCGCCGGGCACCCAGGGACATGCGCCCTGGCTTGCTCGTGGACTGTTGCGGAATCCTCGCAGTGCTCGCCTCGTGCGGCAGCGAATCGCCCGGCGCCGACCCGGTCGATGCGCCGATGATCGATGCGGCCACCTCGGACTCGGGTGACGCGATCGCCGACGGCGGCCTGCGGGACATCAACGTCGTCTGCGACGATTTCGAACGGGCCACCTTGGGTGCGAGCTGGCGAGCTGGACCCGGCACCGGCATTGTCGGCGGCAGCGACTTCGGTGTCACCGGGACGGGCGGCGGCGCCTTCATCGAGTGGCAGGGCACGGCGATCGGCGCCGATCAGTTCAGCGAGGCCGTGGTGAGCGCCGACCGCGATCCGGACATGATGATCCAGGCCTCGGCCCGGCGGCGCGCGAGCGACAACGCCCGCTACGGGTTCCACCACAACCTCGAGGCCGATCCCGACGTGTGGCAGATCAAGTACGACGGGGTGCCATCGAGCCAGACCGCCATCCTGGCGTCGAATCCCGACCTGCCGGCGCCAGGGCCGGGCGACACGATCCGGATCGAGGCCGTCGGCAACGAGGTGCGCGGCCTGCTCCGCTGTGCGAGCTGCCCGTCGTTCGTCGAGGTGGTGCGCGTCATCGACACGCGGCCCCAGGCGATCACCGGCGCCGGGCCGCACGGCGTGGTGTCGCGGGCACGCATCGATGTCGCCAACCCCGTCACGTACCCGGCGCCGGTCGTCGAGAGCTGGTGCGGTGGCGAGGTCGCGCCCTGAGAATCCCGGCTTCGGGATCCAGCGCGCACCGCCGATCCGGTACCGTCGCGCTGGATGCGCCCGTTGGCAGTGACGCTGGCCGTGGTGGCGGGGCTGATCGCCCCGTTGCCCTGGAGCGCTCGAGCGCAGGTGCCACCGGCGCGCCACGTGCTGCGCTGGACCCGCGCGCCCGGGGCCCAGAGCTGCATCGACGCCGCGGCGCTGCGCATCGCGGTCGAGGCTCGCCTGCGGCGCCGCGTCTTCGTCGACGCCGACGTGGCGCCGGTCGTGATCGAGGCGCACATCGCGCCGGCGTCCGCGGGATGGCACGTGGCGATCGCGGTGCGCGACGGAGCCGGCGCAGCCCTGGGTGCCCGCGAACTCGACGATCCCGCACCGGAGTGCCGCTCCGTCGATGACGCGCTCGCGCTGATCATCGCGCTCATCGTCGATCCCGACGCCGCGACACGCGCCGCTCCGCCGACGCCCGCGCCCGCAGCTGCGCCCTGGCAGTTCGGTCTTGCAGCCAACGGCACGGCCGCGGCAGGTCTCTTGCCCGGCGCTGCGTTCGGTGGCGCGCTGGCCGTCACGTTCGACGCGCCACGGATTCCGCCGGGCGTGGTCCGAGCGACGCTCTGGCGTGAAGACGAGGCCGCTTCGGCGCAGGTGGGCGCACGCTTCGACCTGGCGACCGCGAGCGTCGCGCTCTGTCCGCGGGTGTGGGGACGCGACGCGATCGATGTGGCCACGTGCGGCGGTGGGGAAGCCGGACGGGTCAGCGCGCGGGGGTTCGGGTTCGACCTGAGCCAGCGGACCACGACCCTGGTCGGACATGTGCTGATCGAGCCTCGGCTCGAGGTCCGCCTGGGCCGCACGCTGACGATCGACGCGGGCCTCGGTCTGCGGGTTCCCATCGTTCGGCCCCGCTTCACCTACGATCAGGGTGGGATGGCCGTGCTGCTCTACCAGGCGCCAGCGCTGGCGGTGGTCGGCCATGCCGGAATGGGCCTGCATTTTTGATCCTAAAAGTGGTCTCCTGACCCCACACACCCTTCGTGTGGATGGCCGTGCAAACCTCCGATGACGTTCAGCCGGCTCCGGCGGTCGCGCCTCAGATCGCGGCGCCGACGTTCACCGAGGTCTATCGCGCGCACGCCACGTTCGTCTGGCGGGTGGTTCGACGCCTCGGCGTACGCCCCGCCGATGTCGAGGATGTTTGCCAGGAGGTGTTCGTCGTCGTCCACCGCAAGCTGGCGACGTTCGAAGGGCGCTCGACTGTGCGCACATGGTTGTACGGCATCGCGGTACGCTGCGCGGCCGATCATCGCCGCCGCGCCCACGTCCAGCGCGAGACGACGGCTGTCTCGGTCACCGCGGCGCCGGTCGATCCGGCGCAGCCCGGCGCCGTGGCCGAACGCCAGGCCCGCGCCGCGCTGGACGAGATCCTCGATCAGCTGGACGAATCCAAGCGCGCGGTGTTCGTACTCTACGAGCTCGAGGAGCTGCCGATGATCGAGGTCGCCGAGGCGGTCGGGTGCCCGCTCCAGACCGCGTACTCACGCCTGCACGCCGCGCGCGAAGCGGTGGAAGCCGCGGTCCTCCGCCGCGCGGCCAAGGACGTACGCTCATGAGCGGGCATGATGATCCGGTGCGGCTTGCGGTGGGCGGTTCACCTGAGCTCCGCGAGCTGCTGCGTTCCGCGCGGGTGGACGACCCGTCGCCCGAGGCGCTCGCTCGGCTCGAGGCCCGGCTGAGCCCGACGCTGACCTCGACAGCAGCGGCGGCACCCGCGGGTGGCAAGCTCTGGCTCTTGGTCGCCGCCGCGGCCGCGGTCGGCGTGGCCGGCGTCGTCTGGTGGGCCCGCACGCCTGGACCGCAGTCGCCGACGCCGCTCGTGCCGCGCTCGGCGCCCGTCGCCGTGACGGAACCGGCGCCGGTCCCGGCGGTGACGCCCGAACCGGATCCCGCCCCTGCCATCGCGGCTCCGATCGGGTCGATCGCCGCGCCCGTGGCACCTCGACCTCGGCGCCCGCCCGCGGTGCCTGCGACCGTCCCGCCGCCGAACGAGCCGCCGCCGACCGAGCCACCGCCGCCGCTCGAACCTCCGCTGCTCGAGCCCGCCGAAACGGTACCCCCACCCGCTCCGCAGCCGCGCCCGCGAGAGGTCGATCTGCTCGGTCCGGCGCACGAAGCGCTGCGGTCGGGAGACACGCAGCGTGCCCTCGACCTCGCCACGCGGCACGCAGACCTCTACCCGAGTGGGGCCATGACCGAGGAACGCGAGGCGATCATCGTCGAGGGCTGGCTCCAGCTCGGTCGTCGCGATGCCGCGCAGGCCAGCTTCGACCGGTTCGTGCAGCGGTTCCCTCGTTCCGGCTACCGGACGAGGCTCCAGCGATTGCTCGCGGACGGCCCCTGACGATCGCCTCATAATGGGGGCGGTGTCGCACCACTGAGGGAACGTGGCCCATTCGACTACCCTGTTCTGCGCCTCTTTGGTCGCCGTCGCACTCTCGGCCTGCACCCCCGACGAGCAGATCGGCGTCAACGATCCCGACGCTTCGATGCTCGACAGTGCCGGGGGCATCGACGCCGCGACCGACGCCGCCGCGTGTTCGTGCGACGCATCGTCGTGCGGGACTCGGATCTGCGGTCGAAGCGACTGTGGCTTTCCCTGCGGAGAGTGCGAGCCCGACGAGTTCTGTTTCATCGGCACGCAGTGCCAGGCCGGGGTCGGCCCGGGGACGCCGTGTGTCGACGCGTTCGGCGATCGCGTCTGGGAAGGTGATCGCGGCTTCCGCGCGTGCCCGACGGACCCCGGCGCCCAGCAGGAATGCACCTGCACCGGCGGTGGCGCCGACGCCTGGGCGAGCTGCGACGTCGCCTGCGTCGACATCTGCGCGCAGACCCCGGCGGGCATCACCTGCGGCGCACCCGGCTGCACCGTCGGCTCGGAGGTCTGTTGCATCCCGTCGGCGGCGAGCGACGACCGCACGTGCGTCACCGGCACGTGCCCGGGGAGCAACTACACCCGCGCCTGCGACGGTCCGGAGGACTGCGCCGGCGGCATCTGCTGCGGCGGTGACAACTTGTGGACCGCCACCTGCGTCACCACCGGCACCTGCGCGCCACTCGAGCAGTTCTGCCATACCGGCGCCGACTGCCCCGGCGGCTCTCCGTTCTGCTGTCCAGCTCTCGCGATCGACGTGCGAACCTGCAGCGCAACCCAGGCCGCCGGTTGCACCTGAGGTTCAGCGACCGCCGGTGCATTCCTGGCAACCGTGCTCGGCGCACGTGCCGCCCCACGATGGCGCCATCGAAGCGTGGTAGTACCTTCGTTCGAACCGCTGATCCCGGCGGCCGACTGGAGGGACATATGGACTGGAATACCCTGCTCGAGGGCACACCGGCGGCGCTGCGTGAAGACACCCTGTGCGCCGCCTTCCAGCGGACGATCGCCGAGCGCGGCGACGTCGTCGCCTTGCGCACCAAGGGCAACGCCGTCTCGATCACCTGGCGCGAGTACGGCCATCGGGTGGCGCGCTACGCCGCCGGCCTGGCCGGGCTCGGGGTCGGCGCCGGCGACACCGTCGCCATCCTGATGATCAACCGGCCCGAGTTCAACCTGCTCGACACCGCGGCGATCCACCTCGGGGCCGTGCCGTTCTCCATGTACAACACGTCGACCGCCGAGCAGATCCGGCACCTGCTGGTCGACTCGGGCGCGAAGGTCGCGATCACCCAGACCGCGTTCCTGCCCCTCCTGCGCGAGGCGGCCGCCGGCACGCCGATCGCGACCATCGTGGTCGTCGACGGCGACGCCGAGGGGACGGTCAGCCTGGCCGGTCTCGAGGCCGCGGCCCCGGCCGGCTTCGACTTCGAGGCGACGTGGCGGGCGGTGCCGTCCGACGCGCTGCTCACCATCATCTACACGTCGGGCACCACCGGCGCGCCCAAGGGCGTGGAGATCACCCACACCAACATGATGTTCGAGCTGCGCTCGTTCGTCGCCGCCGGCCGCAGCTACACCGACAGCCGGGTGATCTCGTTCCTGCCCCACGCCCACATCGCCGATCGCATGGCCACCCACTACCTGGCCATGTCGATGGGCACGACGGTGACCGCGTGCCCCGATCCGCGCCAGCTCTTCGAGCACGTCCCCGACGCGAAGCCGACCGAGTTCACCGGCGTGCCGCGGGTGTGGGAGAAGCTCAAGGCCGCGCTCGAGGCGCGCTTCGCCGGCGAGGCGCCGGAGCGCAAGGCCGCCATCAAGGGCGCGCTCGAGGCCAGCCTGGCCAAGGTGCGGCTGGAGCAGGCCGGCCAGCCGGTGCCCGAGGCGCTGGCCATGGGCGTGGGCCGCGCCGAGCAGATGATGTTCGCGCCGCTGCGCGCCGCGCTCGGGCTCGATCAGTCCCGCGGCTTCTATGTCGGCGCCGCGCCCACGCCGCGCGAGGTGCTGGAGTTCTTCCACGCGCTCGGCATGCCCATCACCGAGGTCTGGGGCATGTCGGAGCTGTCGTGCGTGGCCACCACCATGCCGCAGGGGCGGATCAAGATCGGCACCGTGGGCAAGGCCATGCCAGGCGTCGAGCTCCGCATCGCCGACGATGGCGAGGTGCTGGTGCGCGGCCCGCTGGTCATGCGCGGCTACCGCAACCTGCCCCAGCAGACCGCCGAGACCATCGACGCCGACGGATGGCTCCACACCGGCGACATCGGCGCGCTCGACGACGAGGGCTTCCTCAAGATCGTCGATCGCAAGAAGGAGATCCTGATCAACGCCGCCGGCAAGAACATGTCGCCGTCGAACATCGAGGCCCGGCTCAAGACCTCGAGCCCGATCATCGGCCAGGCCGTGGTGATCGGCGATGCCCGGCCCTACAACGTGGCCCTCCTGGTGCTCGATCCCGACGGTGCCGCCGCCTTCGCCAAGGCCCACGGCCTCGATCCGTCGCCGGCCGCGCTGGTCGCCGCGCCCGAGGTCCAGGCCGAGCTCGATCGCGCCATGGCGTCGGCCAACAGCCACCTGTCGCGGGTCGAGCAGATCAAGCGTCACGCCCTGCTCACCGCCGAGTGGATGCCCGGCGGTGACGAGCTCACGCCGACCATGAAGCTGCGCCGCAAGCCGATCGCGCAGAAGTACGCCGCGCAGATCGAGGCCCTGTACGCCGGCGGCGGCGAGCCCGCCGAGTAGCGGTCACATCGTCGCCAGCGCGTACGTGTGCGCGGGCGTGTCCAGGCCGCGCGCGGCGAGCCGGAGCGCGATCCGCTGGCCCAGGCCTTGGCTGTGGTGGGCGGCGCGCGAGAAGTAGGACACGCACTCGACGACCGCGCCGTCGAACCGGGCCAGCCCCTCGGCCGCCGGCTCCTTGCACGCGCGGCTGGTCTCGGGGTGGCTGACCAGCAGGAACTGGATGACCGCGCACTGGATCAGGTGGATCTGCACGAAGTCGACCAGGCTCGGGTACGCCGTGTACCACTCCTGGTAGAGGTTGCTGATCGCGAAGTTGCGCACGTACAGATCCATGCGCGCCATCAGGTGCGCGGGCAGGTCGTCGCGCCGCTTGTGGAACATGGCCCACACCCGCCGCGGCTCGAGGGCGCCGCCCTTGCGCGCCGGCGCGTAGCGCGAGATCACGCGCTCGGTCAGCCGGGCGAAGTTGCCCCCGATCGGCCAGGGCTCGGCCTCGAGCACGGCGAGCACGACCGTGGCCGCGAAGCCGGGGTCGAACGACGATTCGACGAACGAGCGGTGCAGCGCCTCGAGCACGGCCGGGTCACGCATCGACGCCAGCGTGCCATCGAGGTGCGCGTCGGCGGGTGTCTGGCCCCGGGCGAGGTAGCCGGCGGTGCGGTGGGCGAAGGCGCCCACGAACATCTGCCGGGTGGCCAGCGAGAAGGGAAGGCGCATGAGCCCGATCAGGAACTCCCGGATCTCGGAGAACCTCGCCTGGTTCGGGTCGGCGAGCTCCAGCAGCAACTGGCGCCGGGGCACCCGCGCCGGATCGAGCGGCACCACGTCCACCCCGTCCTCGGTCAGGAGGGACATGCGCACCACCTCGGGGCACGACGTCATGCCCGACATCTCCAGGCGGACGCCGAGCTGGTTGATCGCGCGCGGGTAGGTCGCGCAGGTGTCGGCGAGCACGTCCTCGCCGAACCGCCGGTGCAACGAGCACAGCTTGTCCTCGTCGAGCATCACGCAGAACCCGTCATCGCGGAACCTGATGTCGCCCACGCGATCCGGACGCTGGTCCACGACCGGCAGCTTGCGCACCATCCGCGCCAGCTCGCGCTGGCCGTCCGCAGAATCACCGAGCGCGGCCGCGATCGCGCGGTAGTGCGGCTCGTCCACCGGGATCTGCCACTGCCGGCAACACGGATCCTCGCAGGCGCCGCCAAGGCACCGGAAGCGCGTCATCGAGCGAAGCGCGCGGTACTCCTTGACCTCGTCCACGATCCCGCGAGCTTCGCACACCTGCGGCGGTGATGGACGCCTTGCTCGTGCTCGGCGTCATCGACGCCGGCTACCACGCGTCCGCGATCGACTTGCTCGAACGCATCGTCGCCATGTTCACCAAGCCGTGCCGCCTCGCTCGAGGGGGCGCGGTCGTGGTCGTCGTCGTGGACGTGCGCGTGGCCGTTGACGATCTCGTGAGCGTGGACGTCGACGTGGACCCACGTGGACGTGGACCTGGCCCCGGACGGTCTGGGCTCCACTGCGCCATCGGACCGGCATCGGGTCTAGATGATGATGCCCGTGGAGTAGTTGCAGAGCGAGGTCCCGGTGTTGCCGGCGATGTCGCGGACGCGCATCTCGAAGGTCCAGCTCGCGAAGGTGTTGGGCGGGTAGACCGGGAACTGGTTGGCGAACGTGTAGGTCGGCGTGGCGCAGGTGAAGTACGCGCCGGAGGGCTGGCCCTGCGGGTAGTTGCGACACTCGACGAAGTTGAACGTGCCCGTCGTGCTGGACCGGAAGGTCGTGGTCGTGGAGTAGACGGTCTGGCCGGGGCAGGTGAGGATCGTGATGGTGGGAGCCACGGTGTCGACCGAGAAGCTGCGCGACGCCGAGCCCGTCCAGCCAGCCGCGTCGGTGACCGTGACGCCGAAGGTGTAGCTGCCGTCGCCGAGCGTTGCCGCGGTGAACGGGCTCGAGCAGTTCACCACCTGCTGACCGACCGAGCACACGATGCTGGTCGGCGAGCCGGCGGTGGTGAAGGTGAAGGTCGGCGTCGGGTCGTTGCTGGCGCCGACGGGACCGCCGGTGATGGTCACGGTCGGGGGCGTGGTGTCCACCGAGAAGCTGCGCGACGCCGAGCCTGAGTTGCCGGCGGCATCGGTGACGGTCACCGTGAACGTGTAGCTGCCGTCGGCCAGCGTGGTCGGCGTGAACGTCGTCGTGCAGGCGCCGCTCTGGCCCGGCACGGCGCAGGTGATCGTGGTCGGCGCGCCGGCGGTGGTGAACGTGAAGGTCGGGGTGTTGTCGGTGGTGACGCCGCTGGGTCCGCCGGTGATGGTCGCGGTCGGCGCCACGGTGTCGACCGAGAACGAGCGCGTCGCCGAGCCGACGTTGCCGGCCGCGTCCGTCACCGTGACCGTGAAGGTGTAGCCGCCGTCGGTCAGCGCGGTCGGCGTGAACGTCGTGGTGCAGGCGCCGCTCTGGCCGCCCACCGCGCAGGTGATCGTGCTGGGCGAGCCGGCGGTGGTGAACGTGAAGGTCGGGGTCGAGTCGCTGGTGGCCGAGGTCGGTCCGCCGGTGATGGTCGCGGTCGGCGCCACGGTGTCGACCGAGAAGGTCCGAGTGGCCGCGCCCGAGTTGCCGGCGGCGTCGGTGACCGTGACCGTGAAGGTGTAGCCGCCGTCGGTCAGCGCGGTCGGCGTGAAGGTCCCGCCCGCGCACGCGGCGGTCTGCGCGCCGACCGTGCAGGTCGTCGTCACCGGCGAGCCGGCGACGGTGAAGGTGAAGGTCGGCGTCGAGTCACTGGTCGGCCCGGTCGGCCCGGCGGTGATGGTGGCCGTCGGTGCGCCGGTGTCGATCGAGAAGCTGCGCGTCGCCGAGCCGGTGTTGCCCGCCGCGTCGGCGACGGTGATGGTGAAGGTGTAGCTGCCGTCGGCCAGCGCGGTCGGCGTGAACGTGGTCGTACAAGCACCGCTCTGGCCGCCCACCGCGCAGGTGATCGTGCTGGGCGAACCCGCCGTCGTGAAGGTGAAGGTCGGCGTCGAATCGCCGGTCGGCCCGGTCGGCCCGCCGGTGATCGTCGCGGTCGGCGCGATGGTGTCGACGGTGAAGGCGCGGGTGGCCGAGCCGTTGTTACCGGCGGCGTCGGTGACGCGCACCTCGAAGGTGTGGGCGCCCTCGCTCAGCGCCGTGGCCGGCGTGAACGGCGACACGCATGCCGCGAAGGCGGCGGTGTCGAAGCGGCACTGGGTCGAGGTCGGCGAGCCCGCCGTGGTGAAGTCAAAGGTCGGGGTCGAGTCCGAGACCGGACCGGTCGGCCCGCCGGTGATCGTCACCGTCGGCGCGACGGTGTCGACCGTCCACTGGCGCTGGGCCGGCGTGGGATCGACGTTGCCGACCGCGTCGCGGACCCGGACCTGAAAGGTGCGCTGACCCTCGGCCAGGCCGGTCAGCGCGCGCGGCGAGGTGCACGCCGTGAAGGCCGCACCGTCCAGCGAGCAGGTGTACGAGGCGCCGGTGCCGGCGTTGGGCGACGAGAAGGTGAAGGTCGCCGAGGCCGACGCCACCGCGCCGGTGGGCCCGCTGTCGATCACGGTGTCGGGCGCGGCGGTGTCCACGGTCCAGGTGTGCATCGCTGGCGTCGGCTCGACGTTGCCGGCCTCGTCGGTGGCGCGCACCAGCACGGTGTGGGCGCCGTCGGTCAGGCCGGTCACGGCGAAGGGCGTGGTGCAGGTCGCGTAGACGCCGCCGTCGCGGGCGCACTCGAAGGTCGAGGTCTCGCTGGCGGTGAACGCGATCTCGGTGTTCACGCTGTTATCGAGCGCGGCGGGACCGCCGGTGATGGTGGTCTCGGGCGGCGTCAGATCGACGCGCCAGGTGTGCACGGCCGGCGACGGATCGGCGACCTGGGCCGGGCTGATCGCGAACACCGTGAAGGTGTGCTCGCCCTCGGTCGCCACCATCGAGAACGGCGTGTCGCAGGTAGCAGCGGCGCCACCGTCGGTGCTGCAGCGGAAGGTCGCGCCGGTGCGGTCGCTGGTGAACTCGAAGCGGGACTCGGCGACGTTGGTCAGAGCCGCCGGGCTCGCCGTGATGGTCGTCTCCGGCGCGCTCGGGTCGACGAAGGCGTCGAGGTCACTGCCGTCCAGGCCGCCGGCGTCGGTGAACGTCGGGTCGTCGGGCGTGCACGCGGCGCACGTGATCGAGCCCAGCAGAGCGAACGCGAGAAGACGATGTAGGCGCACGGGGGCTAGATAACGCACACCGCGCGTGGCTCTCGCCGCAAAGTCCGGCAAATGCCATTCACGGGTAGCGGTCCGATTTACACTCGGAACCGTGCTCACAGCGATTGATCGTTGTCAGCGCGGCTTTCCATGTGGTACCAGTGGGTTGGGCGTTCACAACGCAGCGCGTTGACCACGAGAAACTGCATCGTATCCGGCCATGGACTCCTCGACGATCGGCCAGCGACTCCGCCAGCTCCGCCTGGCGCGCGACCTCTCGCAAGCCGATCTGGCCCGCCAGCTCACCATCTCGCCGGCGTACCTGAACCTGCTCGAGAAGGGCCGCCGCACGATGCAGTTCCCGCTGCTCCTGCGCGCGCTCGAGCTGCTCGGCGCCGACCTCGAGCAGTTCATGGCCGAGGCCTCGGGCGCCCGTCCCGAGGACGCGCTGGCCCACTTGCTCGACGATCCGCTCGCCGACACCCTGGCCCTCGACGAGGCCGACCTCGCCCGCATGCGCGCCGAGCCGCGCGTCGCCACCACGATCGCCGCCCTCTTCCACCTCTACAAGAACGCGCGCGCCCAGCTCGACGTCGCGCTCACCAAGCTCGAGGCCGGCGTGCTGCCGCCCATGGGCTACGCGCCCGGCGACGAGGTCACCGACTTCCTCGAGTCCCACAAGAACTACTTCCCCGAGCTCGAGGCCGCCGCCGACGAGGTCCGAACCCGGGCCGCCCTGCCCCGCCGCTTCCCGGCCGAGGCCCTCGCTGCGCTGCTCGCCGATCAGTTCGGCATCGCGGTCACGCTCGAACAACCGCACGGCTTGTCGTCGGTGGTGCGGGCCTTCGATCCCGAAGCGCGCACGCTTCGCCTCTCCACCGATCTCTCCGATCAGGCGCTCAAGTTCCAGCTCGCCCACGTCATCGGACTCGAGGTCCTGGCCCACGGCGGGCTGGCCGAGCGGTTCCTCGGCGCGCTGACCACCCGCCACGCCGAGACCCCACGCCTCATCAAGATCCACCTCGCCAACTACTTCGCCGGCGCACTGCTCCTGCCCTACGGCGAGTTCTTCACCGAGACCCAGCGCACCCGCTACGACGTGGCCCGCCTGGTCGGCCTGTTCGGCTCGTCGTGGGAGGCGGTCGCCCACCGCATGTGCAACCTCGGCGATCCGCGCCGCCCCGGCCTGCCACTCCACTTCCTGCGCGTCGACGCCGCCGGCAACATCTCCAAGCGCTACTCGGCCTCGGGGCTGCGTTTCCCTCACGGCCACGGGTCGTGCCCCAAGTGGGCGGTGCACGCCGCGTTCATGACCCCGGCGCTCATCACCAAGCAGTACTCCTCGATGCCCGACGGCTCGACGTACTTCTGCTTCGCCAAGGTCATCTCGCAACCGGCCGCCGGCTCGCTGGTGCGCGGCGTGAACTACTCGATCGGCCTCGGCACCAACGCCGACAACGCCCGCCACATGGTCTACGCCGACGACGTGGCCCGCGCCAACGACCGCGCCGCCGTCCCGGTCGGCGTCACCTGCCGCTTCTGCGAGCGCACCGACTGCAGCCAGCGCGCTGCCCCCAGCTACAAGTTCGCCGTGACCGTCGACGAGAACGTGAAGAAGGACAACTTCTTCAGCCCGCTGGTCGAGGCCGATCGCACGATCGCCGCGCCGACCAAGAAAGGACAGTCGTGACCCCGCCCCCCAAGGACGTCTACGCGCTGGGCGACGTGCCCGAGCTCGGCCAGGTGCCGCCGACGATGCTGGCCCAGGTCATCCGCGGCGAGCGATTCGGCGAGCCGCTCGAAGCCTTCAAGGAAGAGACCGTGCCGGTGCCCGACATCGGGCCGCGCGACGTGCTGGTCTACGTGATGGCGGCCGGCGTCAACTACAACAATGTCTGGGCCGCGATGGGCATCCCCATCGACGTGATCAAGAACCGGCAGAAGAAGGGCGAGAAGGAGGACTTCCACATCGGCGGCTCCGACGCCTCGGGCGTGGTGTGGAAGGTGGGCAAGGACGTCACCAACGTGAAGGTGGGTGACGAGGTGGTCGTGCACTGCGGCATGTGGAACCACGACGACCCGTGGGTGACCGCGGGCAAGGATCCGATGTTCGCGCCCTCGCAGATCATCTGGGGCTACGAATCGAACTGGGGCAGCTTCGCCCAGTTCACCAAGGTCCAGGACCACCAGTGCCTGCCCAAGCCCACGCACCTGACCTGGGAGGAGGCTGCGGCCTACATGCTGGTCGGCGCCACCGCCTATCGCATGTTGCACGGCTGGCCGCCCAACGTCGTCGGCCCCGGTGATCCGGTGCTGATCTGGGGCGGCGCCGGCGGCCTTGGCTCGATGGCGATCCAGATCGTCAAGGCCGCGGGCGGCCGCGCGGTCGCCGTCGTCGCCGGCGAGGACAAGGTCGAGTACTGCAAGAACCTCGGCGCGGTCGGCGTGATCGACCGTCGCAAGTTCTCCCACTGGGGGATGCTGCCGCGCTGGACCAACGAGCTCGACTACGGCGTGTGGCTCAAGGGCGCGCGTGACTTCGGCAAGGCCTTCTGGGAGGCGCTGGGCGAGAAACGGAGCCCGGTGATCGTGTTCGAGCACCCCGGCGAGAACACCATCCCGACGTCGGGCATGATGTGCGAGACCGGCGGCATGGTCGTGATCTGCGCCGGCACCACCGGCTACAACGCCACGCTCGATCTCCGCTACCACTGGATGCGGCAGAAGCGCCTGCAGGGCTCGCACTTCGCCAACGACGTCCAGTGCGCGGGCATCAACAAGCTGGTGATGGAGGGCAAGGTCGATCCGTGCCTGTCGCGCACCTTCGGCTTCGCCGGCACCGGCGAGTGCCACCAGCTCATGCGCGACAACAAGCACCCCAGCGGCAACATGGCGATCCTGGTCAACGCGCCGCGCACCGGCCTCAAGACCGTCGACGAGGTCAAGGCGGCGTTCGCCGCAGGGGGAGCCGGCGCGTGAGCGCGGCCGAGGCCCGGCCGTTCCTCGTCCTGGGCGTGCAGCAGCTCGCCATCGGCGGGCCGTCGAAGGCCGGCCTGCGCCGGTTGTGGGTCGATCTGTTCGGGCTCGAGCAGACCGGGACCTTCCGCAGCGAGCGCGAGAACGTCGACGAGGACATCCTGGTGTGTGGCGCCGGTGCGGCCCGGGTCGAGATCGATCTGATGGAGCCGATCGATCCCGACAAGAGCCCCAAGGTGCACCAGCCGCCGCTCAACCACCTCGGCCTGTGGATCGACGATCTTCCGGCCGCCGTGACCTGGCTCTCCGGGCGCGGCGTGCGCTTCACGCCCGGCGGCATCCGCCGCGGCGCCTCGGGCTTCGACGTGTGTTTCATCCATCCCCGCGGCGCCGACGACGCCCCCCAGGGCGGCGAGGGCGTGTTGATCGAGCTGGTGCAGGCTCCGCCGGAGTTGATCGCGGCGATGGCCCGCCTCGCGTCCGCGTGAGCCGCACAGAGTTCGGGTTCGGACGTCGGGTTCCGGTCGGACCCGGGTTCGGATCCGGCGCTCAGAAGCAGGCGCCGTAGGTCACGGTGCCGAGCACGACCGGCGTCGTGTAGCCGCGGCAGCTTCCGGTGCCGCCTGGGCACGAGCCAGCAGCGCAGTTGCCGCCGGGGCAGACGCAGGTCGGGCGGCACTGCGGGCCGCCGGGGTTGAGGTTCACGCAGTCGAGCGTGGCGTTGCAGCTGGTGTTGCCGGTGCACACCGAGGCGACGCCGCCGCCGGTCTGGGGCGGCGCGTTGCAGTCGGTGAGGTACTGCTCGTCGCCGGGCGTACCGGGCGTGGGATCCTCGAGGTAGATGTGACAGGCCCACGTCGCCGGGCATGCGGCGTTCGAGGCCGCGGTCGGGTTGCAGTCGGTGGAGCAAGTCTCGGGCGCGTTGGGGATCGGCATGGCCGGGTTGCCCTGGGTCAGCTCGATCAGGCACAGGCCGCCGGCGCCGGGGCAGTCGTTGTCGTCGTCGCAGTACTTGCGGCAGCGACCGCCGACGCAGACGTGGAGCGGACCGCAGGTCGCGGTCATCGTGCACGTCGTCGACTCGGTGCCGCTGAAGTTGTTGGCCCGACACTTGGTGGCGCCGGTGGTGAGCATCTGGAAGTCGAGATCGCAGACCGGCGTGGCCGGGGTGCCCTCGCAGCCGCACTGGCTGAGGATGTCGCAGGGCGAGCGCGCACACGTCGACGCGTCGATGGCGTCGATGCTGGCGTCGATCGGATCGCTGGTGCCGTCGATGTCGTTGGCGTCGCCCGATCCCGACACGTTGGCGCTCGCACACCCCAGCAGCAAGATGGCCATCGAGGCGAACAGGACGCGCAACATCAGGCCGAGCGTACTACGGCCCGCGCGGGCACGTAGGCCAAACCGTCGTCTTCCCCGGCAGCGTCGACCGTCAGGTGGGCCGGCCCAGCGCCGCCGGGGCGCGCCCGCGGCCGCGGAGTGTGGCGAGGAGCACGAGGGCGACCACGTAGGGCAGGAGCCGCACCAGCTCGGGCGGCAGGCCGGTGCCCACGCCCTGCATGCGGGCCTGGACCGCCTCGGCCGCGCCGAAGCCCAGACACACCAGCGCCACGTACGCCGGCCGCCAGCCACCCATGATCACCGCCGCCAGCGCCACGTAGCCGCGGCCGCTCGACATCTGGTCCCCGAAGCCACCCACCGCCAGGGATAGCTGCGCTCCACCGACTCCGGCGATGGCGCCACCGCACAGCGCCGCCAGGAAGCGCGCGCCGCCGACCGAGACCCCGGCGGCGATCGTGGCGTCGGGCCGCTCGCCGGCCGCGCGCAGACGCAGGCCCAGCACGGTGCGATCGACCAGCACGATCGCCGCCGCGACCAGCACGATCGCGAGCCACACCAGCGGGCTCGACCACACCGCCGTGCCGGTGCCCTGGAACTGCGGCGAGTTCGCGCCCTGCCCGTACCAGACCTGGAGCAAGAAGCGCGTGAGCCCGAACGCGATGATGTTGAGGGCGACGCCGGTGACGATCTGATCGGCGCGCAGCCGGATCGCCCACAGCGCCTGCACCGCGCCGATGGCGGCACCGGTGACCGCGGCGCCGGCGATGGCGAGCGGGATCGAGCCGGTCTCGTAGCCGATGATCGCGGCGGCGAAGGCGCCGCACAGGAGCTTGGCCTCGAGCGCCAGATCGACGATCCCCGAGCGCTCGGTGAGGGCGCCGCCGACCGCGGCCAGCACGTAGGGCACGGTGATGCGCAGGGCCTGGGCCACGAACGCCAGGGTGAAGATCGAGGCCAGCAGATCGCCGATCACGTCGAGCGCGCCGCTCACGGGACACCTCCCGGCGTGCGGCTGCGGCCGAGGGTCGCGGCCGCGACCAGCACGACCACACCCTGGAGCACGTCGACCAGCTCCTTGGGCACCAGCTCGGCGACGTCCATCCCGCCCTGCGCCAGCGCGCCGAACACGACCGCCGAGATGATGATGGCGGCGGCGCGTCCCTGGGCCAGAAGCGCGACCGCCACGCCGAGGAAGCCCTGGCCGCGGCCGAGCCCGTCCTCGAAGACGTGCTTGTGACCGAGGACGAAGTGGGCGCCGGCGAGCCCGGCCAGCGCCCCGGCCGCGGTCATGGCGGTGAGCCGCTCGCGCGCGACCACGATTCCGGAGGCGCGCGCGGCCTCGGGGCCGCTGCCCACCATGCGCCAGCGAAAGCCGGTGGTGGTGCGGGTCTGGATCCAGCCCACGGCGGCCGCGGCGGCGAGCGCGACCAGCACGCTGGTGCTGGCGTTCGAGCCCGAGATGCCGAGCTCGCCGAAACGCGCGCCCTCGACCACCGCGGCGGTGCGGGTGGCGTCGCCGACGAACAACCACTCGTTGCCCAACCACAGCGCGACTCCGCCGATGATGGCGTTGAAGAGGATGGCGACGATGACCTCGTGGGCATCGCGATACGCGCGCAGCGCGCCAGTGGCGGCGCCGACCGCGCCACCGCCG
>SXJR01000344.1 GCA_005779305.1 Myxococcales bacterium | reverse complement strand
GGCCCGGCGCAAGCGCTTCTGCCGCTCGTTCGACTTCGAGCTGCAGGCCGCCGCCACCGACGATGGCATCGTGATCTCGCTGGGCCAGCCCCACAGCTTTCCGCTCGAGAGCGTGTTCGGGTTCCTGCCCTCGACGCAGGCCGAGCCGGTGTTGATCCAGGCCCTGCTCGACGCGCCCATGTTCGAGGTCCGCTGGCGGTGGAACGTGACGCGGGCGCTGACCGTGGCCCGGCGCCACGGCGGCAAGAAGGTGGCGCCGCACCTGGTGCGCATGCGCGCGGCCGATCTGCTGTCGGTGGTGTTCCCGCAAGCGCAAGCGTGTCTCGAGAACGTCCCCGGCGATCGCGAGATCCCCGATCACCCGCTGGTGTGGCAGACCGTCCACGACTGCCTGGTCGAGGCCATGGACGGTGCCGGGTTGACCGCGCTGTGCGCGGCGCTCGAGCGCGGCGAGATCCAGGTGATCGCCCGCGACACGGTGGAGCCGTCGCCGTTGTGCCACGAGCTCATCAACGCCAACCCGTACGCGTTCCTCGACGACGCGCCGCTGGAGGAGCGGCGGACCCGCGCCGTCAACCTGCGCCGCGGCCTGCCGCCGGAGATCGCCGAGACCACCGGTGCGCTGGCGCCCGAGGCCATCGCCGCCGCCGAAGACGAGGTCGCGCCCGTCGTCCGGGATGCGGACGAGCTGCACGATCTGCTGCTGACCTCGTGGATGCTGCCGGCCACGCGGCCGGGTTCGATCGACACCGGTCGCTGGCTCGCCGAGCTGGCCACCGCCGGCCGGGCGACGCTCCTGTCCTGGGAGGGCGGCGCGGCCTGGGTCGCCACCGAGCGCCTCGGCGCCCTCCGCGCCATCTTGCCGGCCAGGACCACCGCCGAGCCGGCGATCGAGACCCCGGCGTGGTCGACGGTGCTCGAGCCCGAGGTCGCGATGCGCAAGATCATCGCCGCCCAGCTCGACATCTCGGGGCCGCGCACCGCCGCGGCACTCGCGCTTGGGCTCGGACTGCGTCCGCAGCTCGTGCTCGAGGCCCTGCTCGCCCTCGAGGCCGACGGCGACATCCTGCGCGGCTCGTTCACGTCGATTGCTGGTTCCGGCGCCGGCGCCGGCCGCCTGGCGCCGGTCACGACCATGCCGGCGGTGCGCGCCGTCGACGCGGCCGCCGGCAGCGACGAGCTGTGCACGCGCCTCGAGTGGTGCAACCGCCGCATCCTGGCTCGCATCCACCGGCTCACCCTGGCCCGGCTGCGCCGGGAGATCGAGCCGGTCGACGCGGCGACGCTCATGCGCTTCCTCCTGCGCTGGCAGCGCGTGGCCCGCGGCTCGCAGCTCATCGGCGCCGACGGGCTCTCGCGCATCATCGACCAGCTCGGCGGGTTCGAGACGGCGGCGGGCGCGTGGGAGCGCGAGGTCCTGCCGGCGCGGCTGCACGGCTACGATCCGAGCTGGCTCGATCAGATGTGTCTGGGCGGCGAGGTGGCGTGGTGCCGGCTGTCGCCGCGCAAGCCGCCGGCGGCGGCCGTGCCCGACGGCAGCGCGGCGATCGGTGCGCCCGAGAGTCCGAAGGCCAGCACCCGCACGGCGACTCCGTCGCGAGCCGCGCCGCTGGCGCTGTTCCGCCGCGCCGACGCATCGTGGCTGCGGGCCCCGACCGCGCTGCGCGATGTTCCCGCTGCCTCGGGCGAGCTGTCCCCCGAGGCCACCGCCGTCGCCGATCAGCTGCGCAGCGGCGGCGCCGCCTTCCTGTCCGATCTGGTCGACAGCGGCGAGCTGGCGCTGCCGCCCGACGCCGTCGAGGACGCGCTGTGGGAGCTGGTCGGCGCTGGCCTGGCGTCGGCCGACGGCTTCGCCAGCCTGCGCGTGCTGGTCGATCGCCGACGCGGGGAAGGCGCGACGCGCTTCGATCGGCCGCGCGCCGCCGATGACGCCGCCCCCGCCGCCCACGCCTGGCGCGAGGCGGTGCGCCGGGCCCGCGGCAAGGACCGGGCGAAGCCAGCCCGGGCGCTGCGCAGCCTGCCCACCGCCGCCGGCCGCTGGTCGTTGCTGGGACCGCCGCGCGCCGATCAGATCGACGCCGAGCGCTCGGCGCGCCAGCTCCTGGCCCGCTACGGCGTGGTCTTCCGCGATCTGGTGGCGCGCGAGTCGGCGCTGCCGCCGTGGCGCGATCTGGCCACCGCGCTGCGCCGCCTCGAGGCCCGAGGCGAGATCCGCGGCGGTCGCTTCGTCACCGGCTGCGGCGGCGAACAGTTCGCGCTGCCCGAGGCGCTCGACGAGCTGCGCGGCCTGCGCAACGCGCCGGTGACCCACGAGCTGTGCCGGGTCGCCGCCACCGATCCGCTCAACCTGGCCGGGATCCTGTCGCCCGGCGCCCGGGTCCCGGCGGTGCTGGGCAACGCGGTCCTCTACCGCGACGGCGTGCCCATCGCCTCGCTGGAGTCGAGCGAAGTCGTGGTGCGCGTGACGCTGGAGCCAGGCGCACGCGTGGACGACGACCTGACGTATCATGCGCCGCCGCGCCGCCCGGCTCCGATGCCGCAGGCCTCGCTGCCCCTGCACCTGTGACAGAACGCATCTCACAACCCATCGTCGGCTGCGACCGTCGCGGATGCGGCCGCCTCCGGTCGTACGTCCGATGCTCGCTCGTCACGTGGGGCCACCACGCTCCTCGACTGCGCTTCGGGCGTGGGCCCGGATCTGGCACGCCCCGCTCGGTCTCGCTCGACGCCAGGTTGTGAGATGCGTTCTACGTTCCGCTGGCCCTACTGGTTCATCTACGCCTTCGTGGCGGTGCAGCTGCTCCTGCCGCTGCACTACTACGTGGCGCGGCTCGACGCCTACGACGAGCGCTGGGCGTGGCGCATGTTCTCGTCGACCCGCATGGTGACCTGCGAGGTCAGCATGACGGTCGACGGCCAGCCGGTCGCGCTCGGCGGGCAGTTCCATGAGGCCTGGGGAGAGATCGCCGCGCGCGGACGGCGGGTGGTGGTCGAGAGCATGGGCGCCAGGATGTGCCGGAAGCATCCCGGCAAGCCGGTGATCGCGCGGCTGACCTGCAAGCCGATCGTCTCGCGTGGTAGCAAGGGACCGGTGCCGCCGGGCATGACCCGGTACGCGTGGCTGCGGGGGAGTGAGAGCTACATGGGCGGGTTCGATCTCTGCACGATCCCGGAGCTTTGAGTGGCGAAACGAGCGCATCCCGGGAAGAAGCGGCAGCCGCAACGGCAGCCGCAGCCGCAGCCGCAGCAGCCGCCGCCGCCGGAGCCTCGGAGGGAAGAGGAGAACGGCAAGGGCAAGGGCAAGGGCAAGGGAGTGGGGCTCGGTGGTGTCTGGCTCGAGATCTCGTGGGCCAAGTGGCGCGTGTTCCGCTTCGTCTTCTTCGGGCTCATGTCGGTCGATGCGTTCCTGCAGGTGTCCCATGCGTCGCGGTACGGCGCGGGTGGCTTCAACGTCCCGCACCTGAGCTGGTTGCCGCTGCCCGAGCCGGGGCGGCCGAGCATCACCTTCGCGTACGGCGCGCTGTCCGTGCTCTTCGCGCTGATCGCGCAGGGTGCGCTGGTGCGCGCGACCTTGCCGATCGCGACGGTGCTCTACGGCTGGACCTACTTCTCGAGCCAGCTCGACAGCTACCAGCACCACTACCTGATGTGGCTCCTGCTGCTGATCCTGTGCTTCGTGCCGCGTCAGCCCGATCCGCTGCCGGCGGGCGCGGCGGCGGATGCGCCGCGTCGCGTGACGACGTGGGCGCTGCGGCTCGCGCTCATCCAGGTGAGCATCGTGTACCTGTGGGCGGCGATCGCCAAGATCGACACCTTGTGGCTCGACGGCACCGCGCTCTTCATCCAGGTCCAGGACGGATGGGTGCGAAGGCTCATCGAGGACGTCGGCTTCTCGCCGGCGGCGATCGCGGTGATGGTGGCCGAGCTGTTCCTCGCGGTGGCGGTGTGGAACCGCAGGCTCTGGCTGCCCGCGATCGTCGCCGGCGTCGGCCTTCACGTCGGCATCGAGCTGGTCGGGCTCGAGATCGGCCTGTTCTCGTACCTGATGATCGCGATCTACCTGCTGCTGGTCCCCGACGTCGTCTATGTGCGCGTGGCCGAATGGCTGGCGCCGCTGGCCGCGCCGCTGCGCCGTCCGGGGCTGCGCCACGCGGCGTGGCCGGCGGGGATCGCGGGGCTGATCGCGCTGTTCGTGGTGGTGCCGCTGCCGCTCGGCGCCGTGGTCGTCTTCACCGCGCTCCTGTGGATCGGCGGTGCCGTGGCGGGCATCGTGTCGGCCGAGCGCGACCGCGGGCCGCGCCTGGCGTGGGCGTTCGCGATCGCCGCCGCAGTGCCAATCGCCGTCCACGCCGAGACCCAGGTCGCCGACGACTACTACCGCTTCTGGGGCGGCGCCGCACGCCGCCTGGGCGACGACAAGAGCGCGCGTCGCGCTTACGACGGGCTGCTCGGGGTCGACGACACGTCGGAGTACGCCCACTACCACCTCGGCCAGCTCGATCTCGCCGCCGGCGAGCTCGACGCGGCCTACGCTCACTTCCTGCGGGCCAAGAAGTCAGCGCCGAAGCGCGCCCGCGCCTACTTCGGCGAAGCCAACGTGTGGCTGCGCCGCAACGACCCGGACAAGGCCCGGACCGCGCTCGAGGATGGCCTCCGCCTCGAAGAAGACGCCCAGGCTCGCAGCCTGCTGCAGAGCCTGAAGGTCGCCCCGGCGCCCGGCGCCGGCACGCAGGTCGAGAACCCTGCGCCATGAAGCGAGCGGACAAGGCCGCGCGCATCGCCGCCATCCTCCAGGAGCTGTTCCCAGCGCCCGACATCCCGCTCGATCACGAGGATCCGTTCCAGCTCCTCGTCGCGGTCGTGCTGTCGGCCCAGACGACCGACGCCCGCGTCAACCTGGTCACGCCGGCGCTCTTCGCCCGCGCGCCCGACGCGGCCGCGATGGCGAAGCTGCCGGTGCCGACCATCCTCGGCTTCATCCGGACCTGCGGCCTGGCCCCGACCAAGGCCAGGAACCTGCGGGCGCTCGCCGCCGAGCTGGTCGCGACCCACGGCGGCCGCGTGCCGCAGGACTTCGACGCCCTCGAGGCGCTGCCCGGCGTCGGCCACAAGACCGCCAGCGTGGTCATGGCCCAGGCCTTCGGCGTCCCCGCCTTCCCCGTCGACACCCACATCCATCGCCTGGCCGCGCGCTGGGGCCTGTCCTCGGGCAAGGACGTCGTCACCACCGAGCGAGATCTCAAGCGCGTCTTCGCCGAGCCGCGCTGGAACCCACTCCACCTCCAGATCATCTACTTCGGCCGCCGCTACTGTCCGGCGCGCGGACACGTCGTGCCCGACTGCCCGATCTGTTGCTGGGCCATGTCGGGGGCCCGCGCCGCCGCCGAACGCAAGGCTGGCTCGAGCCGCTGACCAGAAGCCGTCAGCGCGATCGGGGCAGGACGAGATACACGTTGCCGTCGACGATGACGCGGAGTTGCTTGGTGCGGGCGACGGTGCAGAGCGCCTGATCCCAGGGCACCTTGCGCAGGCGAAGCGTGACCGAGCCCCTGACGTCGTCGCCGAGGACGACGTTGATGCCGCCGACGTCGGAGAGCATGCGGAAGACGTCGGGGATGGCGGCTTCCTTGAGATCGAGATCGACGGTGCGGCCGCGCCAGCGGGTGCCGCGGGCGCAGGCGTCGCGGGCGTCGGCCGATGCCGGTGATGTCGGGATCGACGTCATCAGCGCGACGGCCACGGCCAGGGCGACCCGCATGGGTAGATCCTACCTTCCTCCGCCCGAGCGGGCACCGGTCAATGCTGTCACCGACGTCGCGAATGCGAAGTCTGTTCGTCGCGATCGCGTTCGCCCCCGACGGGCTCACGCTCTTCCCGCTCGGCGCGTACGGCCGGATCGTGCAGTGGGCGACCGCCCCGGCCTGACGTATAACCGACCCCGATGCCCGACGACGACGACAAGCTCGCCCGCATCATCGAGGCGCGGCTGAAGCTGCGTGAACGATTCCTCGACAAGATCGAGGCCACGCCGTCGCTCGCCGACGGCGCGCCGATGGGCAGCGGGCCCACCAATCGCCACGGCATGCCGCAGCTGCCGCCTGATCAGTACGAGACCAAGAAGTGGCCGGTGCTCGACCTCGGCATGAAGCCGCAGGTCCCGACGTCACGCTGGTCGCTCACCGTCGACGGGGAGGTCGCGCGCGCGGTGACGCTGGCGTGGAACGAGCTGCTCGCCCTGGAGCAGCTCGAGGACGTGAGCGATTTTCACTGCGTCACCAAGTGGTCGAAGCTGAACATGCGCTGGCGGGGCGTGCGCCTCGCCGACGTGCTGGCGCTGGCCGAGCCGACCGACGGCGCGCGCTTCCTCATGTGCCACGCCCACGACGGCTACACCGTCAACCTGCCGATCGAGGAAGCGCTCAAGCCCGACGTGCTCCTGGTCCACACCGTCGACGGCGAGCCGCTGGCCGTCGAGCACGGCGGTCCGTGCCGCGTGATCACGCCGCAGCTCTACGCGTGGAAGGGCGCCAAGTGGGTGAAGCGCATCGAGCTCATGGGTGACGACAGGCTCGGCTTCTGGGAGGAGCGCGGGTACTCCAGCACCGCGTATCCGTGGCGCAACGACCGCTACTCGTGATCCCTGATCGCCGCGTGGGTAAATTCACCTGCGATTCCAAGTAATTGGGGCATGGGAATCTTGTTCCTGTGCTTTTTCTCTTGCATGGAGCTGACGGAATGAATATTCAGTCCCTGCCCACCGATGAGTCCCCGAGCCCGATCCGCTGATGTCTCGACCGCGCGTCGGCCTGCGCCGACCACGGAGCGCGGGGCGGACAAGCGTGAGGCGATCTTGCAGGCGGCGCTGGAGCTGTTCGTGGAGCGCGGGTTTCACGGGACGGCGGTGCCGGAGGTCGCGGAGCGGGCGGGCGTTGGCGCCGGCACGATCTATCGCTACTTCGTCTCGAAGGAAGCGCTGGTCAACGAGCTGTACCAGCGGCACAAGCAGGCCATCATCACGCGGGTCCTGCGCGATTTTCCCCTCGCCGCGTCGGCGAGGGAGCAGTACGGCGCGCTGTGGCGGCGGATGGTCCAGTACGCCAAGGACGAGCCGCTCGGCTTCGCGTTCCTCGAGCTGCACAACCATGGCTCGTACCTCGACGGCGAGTCCAAGGGGCTCGAGGAGCGCATCACCCACTTCGGGATGGAGTTCATCCGCCAGGCCCAGCGCCGCGGTGACCTCCGCCCGGTCGAACCCCTCCTGCTCATCGGCATCGTGATGGGCGCCTTCATCGGGCTCGTCCGCAAGTCGGCCGAGTGCGGGCTGGTGCTCGACGATGCGGCGTGGAACACCGCCGAGCAGTGCGTCTGGGAAGCCATCCGCGTCTGAACTGACCCCAAGCAGCCTTGATGGCTGCCTTTTCTGCGTACCAAGGGAATGAATGTTCATTCCCAAACGCCCCGAAACGCTCAGGAGATCCCCATGTCGAACGCCGCCAAGACCGCCAAGACCGTCCTCATCACCGGCGCCACCGCCGGCATCGGCCGCGAGACCGCGCTGCACCTGGCGCAGGCCGGCTACCACGTCATCGCCACCGGCCGCCGCGCCGGTGAGCTCGACAAGCTGCGGGCCGAGGCGCCGGCCGGCGCGCGCCTCGACACCACGCTGCTCGACGTGACCAGCGCCGATTCGATCGCCGCCGCGTTGGTCGAAGTCGATCGCCTCACCAGCGGCCGCGGCGTCGACGCCCTGGTCAACAACGCCGGCTTTGGCCTGATCGGTCCGCTCACCGAGATCTCCGACGCCGATCTGCGCCGGCAGTACGAGACCAACGTGTTCGGTCTCATGGCGGTCACCCGCGCCTTCGTGCCGCAGATGCGCGAGCGCGGCAACGGCCGCGTGGTCAACGTATCGAGCATGGGCGGCAAGATGACCTTCCCGTTCATGGGCGCCTACAACTCCACCAAGTACGCGATCGAGTCGATGTCCGACGCGCTCCGCTTCGAGCTGCGTCCGTTCGGCATCCACGTCGTCGTGATCGAGCCGGGCGCCATCCACACCAACTTTGCCGAGACCTCGATGGCGCCGGTGAACCAGTACGAACACACCGTCTACGGCCCCGCCATCGCGCGGGCCAAGACCCTCGAGAAGCGCATGATGTCGACCGCCGTCGGTCCCAAGGTGGTCGCCCGCGCCATCCAGAAGGCGATCAGCCGCCGCAGCCCCGCCGCCCGCTACGTGGCACCGTGGTTCGGCAACCTGGTGCTGGCGATGATGGCCGTCACCCCGACCCGCGTGCTCGACGCGGTCATCCGCCGGATCAGCTTCCTCACCCCCAAGGCCCTGCGCGCCGATCAGGTCCGCGGTCAGGGAATCGGCTCGGGCGCCGCGGCGTCGGCGCCGCGCGACCTCCTGCCCCGCACCCCGGCAATCATCGCCAGCAACGTCTCGAGTGGCACCGGCTTGTCGAGAAACTGACCGCCCGCCGAGAGCACGCGCTCGCGCATGGGATCGGCGCACACGCCGGCGGTCATCAGCACCAGCCGCGGCACCACGTCGGGTCGGTTGCGGCGCAGGGTCTCGAGCACGACGATGCCGTCGGTGCCTGGCATCATGATGTCGCACAGGATCACGTCGAAATCCTGGCGCAAGACCGCGGCCAGCCCGGCGGCGCCGTCGTTGATGATGGTGACGTCGTGGTGGCCGCGGAGCTGCCGGCGCAGCGCGCTGGTCAGCGCCACCTCGTCGTCGATGATGAGGACGTGACCGCGGGTCGGCGCCGCCGCCAGGGCCGGCGCCTTGCGCTCGCGGTCGCTGCGATCGTCGATCGGGAAGCCGACGGTGAACGTGGTGCCGCGGCCCTGCGTGCTCATCACCGAGATGCGGCCGCCGAACCGCTCGACGATGTCGCGGACGATGGCCAGCCCCAGTCCCGAGCCCGCGCCGCGAGGCTTGGTGGTGAAGAACGGCTCGTAGATGCGGCCGCGGTAGGCGGCCGCAATGCCGACCCCGGTGTCGGTGACCGACAGCTCGACCCGCCCGTCGCGAGTCAGGCAGCGCAGCTGGATCTCGTGCTGGCGATCGTCGACCGGCTGGACCGCGTCGGCGGCGTTGACCAGCAGGTTGATCACCACCTGGCTCAGCTTGCGCGCGTCGGCGGCGATGGGCGGCACCGGCGCCAGATCGACCGACAGCCGGGCCTTGTGCCGGAGCTGGTTGCCGACCAGATCGAAGGCGTCCTTGCACACCGCCGCCAGATCGACCGGCTCGATCTCGTCGGGATCGCTGCGGGCGTAGCTGCGCAAGGCCTGGACGATGCCGACGATGCGCTCGACGCCGCGCACGTTGTCGTCGAGCATCTCGGCCATCTCGTCGAACATCTCGGTCTGGGCCTCGTCGGCTGGCCGTCCCGAGCCGTCGCCCAGCACCACCCGGCGCAGCTCGCCGATGTGCTCGCGACAGGTCTTGAGGTTCATCAGGACGTAGGCGGCCGGGTTGTTGACCTCGTGGGCCACGCCGGCGGCCAGGGTACCGATCGCCGCCAGCCGGTCGGCATGCTCGAGGCGCCGTCGCAGCTCGCGGGCCCGGCTGCGCGCCACCGCCGACTCGATCGCGCGGCGCAGCACCGGGGGTGACAGCACGGCGCGATCGACGTGGTCGTCGGCGCCCTGCTCGAGCCAGGCCCGCGCCCGGGCCTCGTCGGACGCGCTCTCGATGGCGATGGCAGGCGTCGGCGGCGACGACCGGGTGAGCGCTTCGAGCACGCGCGGCGCGCTCGCGCCCAGGCCGTCGAGGTCGAGCAGCACCGCGTGGTAATGGCGCTCGGCGAGCTGGGCCAGGATCTCGCCGCCGGTGACGCTGACCAGGGTGTATCCGATGGTGCGGGCGGTCTCGAGCACGCGGGCGTCGCCGGCGACGGCGAGCACGCGCACCGACTCGGCGTGACCGTGGCGGGCGCGATCGAGCGCGGTGAGGCCGCTGGTGGTGCCGGCGAGGACCGGTTCCACCACGGCGTCATCGGGCCCAGCGCTGCGCGGCTCGTCGATGCGGGCGACCATGCCGTCATGACGGTAGCGGGAAGCGGCGCGCCGCACCATCACCCCGGCGGGAGGCTGTGGGGTAACAGTCGGGTCGCACGCGTCATCCAGCACACCACCCCGTTCCGTGGCACCTTCGGACATCATCCGACATGGCCCTCCGGTGAACACATGATGTCCGAGATCGCCGCTCTCTACCCCGACCACCTGGCCACCCTGCGCGCCGCGTTCGACGCCGTGCTGGCCCGTCACCAGCTCGACGCCGTGGTGATCGCCGCCGGCCGGCCCGCGCTCAAGAACCGCTTCGACGATCAGTACCGGCCGCAGGCGACCACGCCAGCCTTCGCGCACTGGCTTCCGTTGCCCGAGCCCGACGCGGTGCTGGTGGTCAGCGCCGGCGTGCGCCCTCGCCTGATCCGCGTGATCACCGACGACTACTGGGAGACGCTCCCTCACGCCGAGTCCGATCACTTCTGGTCGCACGTCGAGGTGGTCGAGGTGAAGACCGCCGCCGATGCCGCCGCGCACCTCCCGTCCGGCCGGGTCGCGGTGATCGCCTCCGACGACGAGCTCCCGTTCGCGGCGCCCGGCCCGCTCAACCCGCCCGACGTGGTCGCCGCCATCCACGCCGCGCGCACGCGCAAGACCGCCTACGAGGTGGCGTGTCTGGCCGAGGCTACGCGCCGGGCCGTGCGCGGCCACCGCGCCGCCGCCGCCCGTTTCGCCGACGACGCGCCGTCGGAGCTTGCGCTCCACCTGACCTACCTCGCGGCCAGCGGCCAGGACGACGGCGAGACGCCGTACAAGAACATCGTCGCCCGCGGCGGTCACGCCGCCGTCTTGCACCACGTCCACTACGACAAGCGCGTGCCAGCCCGCGGCGCCGACTCGCTGCTGGTCGACGCCGGCGCCTCGTGCCTGGGCTACGGCAGCGACATCACCCGCACCTGGGTGCGCGGCGGCGGCGACGGCGCGACGCTGTTCGGCGCGCTGGTCGACGGCGTCGAGCGACTCCAGCAGGAGCTGTGCGCGAAGATCGAGCCCGGCCTCGAGTACGAGGCGCTGCACGATCGCTCCCACGAGCTCCTGGCCGCGCTCCTGGTCGAGCTCGGCGTCGGGCGCGCGCCGGCAGCCACGCTGGTCGAGCGCGGCGTCACCCGCGCCCTGTTCCCTCACGGCCTCGGCCACTCGCTCGGCATCCAGGTCCACGACGTGGGCATGAAGCTGCGCGCCCCCCGCGCCCACAACCCGTACCTGCGCAACACCAGCGTCATCGAGGTCGGCCAGGTCTTCACGATCGAGCCGGGCTGCTACGTGATCGAGGGCCTGCTCGCGCCGCTGCGCGCCGACGATCGGGCGGCGCTGCTCGACTGGGACGCGATCGAGACCCTGCGCCCGTTCGGCGGCGTCCGCATCGAGGACGACGTGGTGGTGACCGCGACCGGGATCCGCAACCTCACCCGCGAGGCCTGGGCGTGAAGCGTCTCGCACTTGCGGTGATCACGATCGTCGCGATCGCGGCGGCCTGCCAGGGCAAGAACAAGGGCAAGCGCGCCGCCGGCAAGGGCAGCGCCACCGAGGTCAAGCCGACCGCGCCCGCCAAGCCGCCGATGCAAGCGCCGCAGCTGGTGCCGCCGCTGCCGGTTGCGAGTCCGCCCGCCGACGCCGAGCGCATCACCGGTATCGAGGGTTCGCCCAACGCCGTCATCCACGTCAAGCGCCTCTCACCGGGCGACGGTCCCCACCCGGGCCGCAACGACACCGTCAGCCTCAACTTCACCGGCTGGCGAACCAACGGCGAGACCTTCATGACCACGTCGGTGCGCAAGCGCCCGGTGCAGCAGAGCCTGGCCCGCCTGGCGCCCGGGTTTGCCGCCGCGGTGGTGTCGATGAAGAAGGGCGAGAAGGCGATGATGTGGATCCCGCCCGAGCTGGGCTACATGGGACCGCCGGTGGCCACGCCCGAGACCACGGTCTACGAGGTCGAGCTGGTCGGCATCGAGGCCGGTCCGCCGACGCCGCCCGACGTGGCCGCACCACCGGGCAACGCGGCGCGGACCGCCTCGGGCGCGGCGTACACGATCGTCAAGCGCGGCACCGGCAAGGTGAAGCCGCGCTTCCACGATCTGGTGATCGAGCACTACTCGGCGTTCACCACCACCGGCCGCCTCTTCGACTCGTCGGAGGTGACCAAGCAGCCCAAGAAGACCTTCGTGTTCCGCGAGGTGCCGGCCATCGAGCAGGTGCTGCGCACCATGGTGGTCGGCGATCGGGCACGGATCTGGCTGCCCGAGGGCCAGGCCGAGCCGTCGCCGCTCACGCCCAAGGGCATGTTGTGCTTCGAGGTCGAGCTGCTCGAGGTCCACGCGATGAAGGAGCCGCCGCCGGTGCCGGCTGACGTCGCCGCGCCGCCGCCCGGCGCGGCCAGGACGCCGCTCGGGGTCGCGTATCGCGAGCTGAAGCCGGGCACCGGCACGGTCCATCCGACGGCGACCGATCGCATCAAGATCCAGTACACGGGCTGGACCGCAAACGGCCGCCTGTTCGACAGCTCGATCGTGCGCGGCGAGCCGGCGGTGTTCAGGGTCGACAAGGTGCTGCCGGGATGGACCGACGCGTTGCCGACCATGACCGTCGGCGGACGCTCGCGCTTCTGGGTCCCGGTCGACCTGGCCTACAAGAACGAGCCGGGCAGCCCGCTCGGCGATCTGGTGTTCGACATCGAGCTGCTCGAGATCCTGCCGCCGCAGCCGGTGCCGGCGACGCCGCCCTCGCCGGTAGTGCCGGCGCCGGTCGCCCCGGCGCCGGTGGTGCCGGCGCCGGGAACGCCGTGACGGTCGAGCCGCCGACGACGCCGGTGCTGGCCCGCTACGGCTGGGCCGAGGCCGAGCTGGAGCGGATCGCCGGCGGGCTCATCAACGCGACCTTCGCGGTGCGCCGCGGCGGCGAGCCGATCGCGGTGATCCAGCGCCTGCACCCCGTGTTCGGCGCCGAGGTCAACCTCGACATCGACGCCATCACGGCCCACCTGGCGGCGCGTGGGCTCATCACGCCGCGGCTGGTCCGCACCCAGGACGGCGCCGCCTCGATCGTCGACGACGGACACGTCTGGCGCGCGCTGTCGTGGGTCGACGGCGTCGCGATCCACGCCGTGCCCGATCCGGCGTGGGCCCGCCACGGCGGCGAGCTGGTCGGCCGCTTCCACCGCGCTGTCCACGACCTCGAGCATCGCTATCAATTCGTCCGCGCCGGCGTGCACGACACCGCGGCGCACCTGGCCAGGCTCGCCGAGCGGGTCGCGCGCTCGGCCGCTGCCGGCGACGCCGCCGAGAGCGCCGAGACTCTCGAGCTGGCCCGCGAGATCCTCGCCGCAGCCGCCGCGTTGCCGCCGATGCCGGTCTTGCCGCTCCGCCACGCCCACGGCGATCTCAAGATCTCCAACCTGCTCTACCGCGCCGCGCCGCCGGCCGCGCCCGAGGCCATCGCGCTGGTCGATCTCGACACGCTCGGGCGGCAGACCCTGGCCTTCGAGCTCGGCGACGCCATGCGCTCGTGGTGCAACCCCCATGGCGAGGACGCCGGGCGCATCACCTTCGATCTCCCCATCTTCGCCGCCGCCATCGCCGGCTGGCGCGACGTGGCCGGTCCACTCTTCAACGACGACGAACGCGCGGCGATCGTCGTCGGGCTCGAGACCGTCTGTCTGGAGCTGGCCGCGCGTTTCGCGGTTGACGCCTTCGACGACGCCTACTTCGGCTGGGACCCGGCGCGCTTCCCGACGAGGCGCGCGCACAACCGCGTGCGCGCGCGTGGTCAGCTCGCCCTCGGCCGTGCCGTCGGCGCCGCCCGTGAGGCCGCGCGCGACCTGCTCTTGTCCGACCTGACAATAGGTTAGCAGATCCGGGATGTTGGCTTGCGGCGGTGACGTAGCGCCCGCTGCCCGCGGCTGTCAGCCAGTTCACGCGATCGCCGGGACGCTTTCTCGGCCAAGATGGACCGGATGCTCACCCGCCGCCGAGTGGCCCTCGCCTTCACCACCGTCGCAGCCCTGGGTTCGAGTGCGCTCGCGGTGCAGCCGTCGAAGCCCGGTCTTTCGCGCGCCCGCCGCTCGCACGACGTCGAGGCGGTGGTGCTGCCCGCCGCAGGGTTCACCCGCTCGCTGCGCACGCACGTCGAGCTCGTTCACCAGGTGGTGCCGGCGACGCGCGGCGCGGCCTGGCAGCGCCTGCAAGCGGCCGCGCCCGGTCTGACCCAGTCGAGCTGGGATCGCGCCACCGGCGTGCCGTCGCGCATCTGGGGTCGGGGCGTCGACGTCCCCGGCAGCGTCGCCCACCCCGACATCGCCGCCGCCGCGGCGCGGCGCTTCCTCGTCGACCACGGCGAGCTGCTGGCGCCGGGCTCGGCGATCACCGACTTCGAGCTGATCGCCAACGTCGAGCGCAACGGCGTCCGCACCGTCGGCTTCGCGCAGCGCCACGGCGGCCTGCGTGTGTTCGGCGGTCAGGTCAGCTTCCGTTTCAAGCGCGATCGCCTGCTGGTGCTGGCCTCGGAGGCGCTGCCCGACGTGAAGGTCTCGATGCCTCGCCGCATCGCCGCCCCGACGCCGCTCGGCCTCGCTGCCGCCGCCGCCACCGCCACCGAGCTCGACCTCGCGCCGACGTCGGTCAGCGCCGCCACACCCGGCCAGCTCATCATCGTGCCGATCGTCGGTGACGACGGCGTGTTGGGGTACCGCGTCGCCGTGCCCGTCGAGATCGACGGCGGCAACGCCGGCCGCTGGCAGGTGTTCGCCGATCCGGCCACCGGCGCGCCCCTGGTCCGCCGCTCGCTGACCCGCTTCGGGGTCGGCACCGTCGCCTTCGACGCGGTCGAGCGCTGGACCGGTCGCCCGCGCCGGGTCTATCCGGCCCCGCGCCTCGACGTCAGCGTCGGCGGCGTGAACGCCACCACCACGGTGGCCGGGGGGGTGAGCTGGAGCGGCGGCACCGCGGTCAACGTCCGGACCTCGGTCTTCGGCCCCGCCGTCCGGGTCGAGAACCGCTCCGGCGAAGAGGCCCAGACCACGCTGTCGATCGCCGACGCCGCCACAGGCGTGTGGCTGCCCGGCGACGATCGCGATCTCGACGCCCAGCTCTCGGCCTACGTCCACGCCCACCTGGTCAAGGAGTACACCCGCCGCTTCGCCCCCGGGCTCGCGTTCCTCGACGAGCAGCTGCCGGTTCGGGTCAACATCGACGACGAGTGCAACGCCTTCTCGGACGGGACCAGCATCAACTTCTTCCGCTCGAGCGACAGGTGCGAGAACACCGCGACCATCGCCGACGTCGTCTATCACGAGTTCGGTCACTCGCTGCACGCGCACTCGATCATCCCCGGCGCCGGCTTCTTCGACGGCGCCTTCAGCGAGGGCCTGTCGGACTACCTGTCCGCGACCATCACCGACGACTCGGGCATGGGCCGCGGCTTCTTCAGGACCGACGCACCGCTGCGCGAGATGAACCCGGTCGGCAGCGAGGCGATCTGGCCCCGCGACGTCGGCGAGATCCACGCCACCGGCGTCATCATCGCCGGCGCGCTGTGGGACATGCGCGCCGGCCTGATGGACGCGATGGGCCGCGACGCCGGCATCGCCTACGCCGACCTGCTCTACTACGCGGCGGTCCAGCGCGCGCCCAGCATCCCGGCCTCGCTGATCGAGATCCTGGTCGAGGACGACGACGACGGCGATCTGAACAACGGCACGCCCAACGAATGCATCATCCGCGCCGCCTTCGGCCGCCACGGCATGCGCACGGTCGGCGGGCACCTCGACGCCGCAGGCCTGGTGCCGCTCACCACCGCGGCCACCACCCTGCCGGTGACGCTCAGCCTCGATGGCCTCGACACCCACTGCGGCGACACGATCAGCGAGGTCAAGCTCGAGTGGAAGCCGCGCGGCTCGGGCGACAGCCCGCGGGCCGGCTCGGCCGTGGCCACCGCCACCTACGAGGGCGACGTGTGGGGCGCCGAGATGCCGCTCCCCGACGACGGCGACGTGGCCCAGTACCAGGTGCGGGTGCTGTTCGCCGATCAGAGCGAGATGATCTTCCCCGACAACCGCGCCGATCCGTGGTTCCAGGTCTACCGCGGCGACGTCATGCCGCTGTACTGCACCGACTTCGAGAGCGATCCGTTCGCCGAGGGCTGGCGCGCCGACGGCACCGGCGCCTGGCAGTGGGGAGTGCCCGGAGGAAGCCGCGAGCATGGCGACCCTACGGTGGCGTTCTCGGGCACGCGCGTGCTCGGCACCGGCCTCGCCGCCAGCGCCGGCGGCTATCCGCGCGACCAGATCACGTGGCTCGAGTCACCGCTGATCGAGACCGGCCAGTGGAGCGACGTGCGCCTGCACTACCGCCGCTGGCTGGGCGTCGAGGACGGTTTCTTCGATCGCGCCACCATCAAGGTCAACGGCGAGCAGGCGTGGGCCAACCTCACCTCGATGGGCAACAGCAACCGGACCCAGCACCACGAGGATCGGGTCTGGGTGTTCAACGACGTGGCGCTCAGCTCGCGCATCTTCGACAAGCACGTGAAGCTGCGCTGGGAGATCGACGCCGATGACACCTTCCAGCTCGGCGGCTGGCAGCTCGACGACATCTGCGTGGTCGCCAACATCAACTCGGTGTGCGGCGACGGCCGGCGCAGCGGCGCCGAGCAGTGCGACACCGGCGATGCCAACGCCGACGTGCCCGACACCTGCCGCACCACCTGCCGGGTCGCCTTCTGCGGCGACGGCATCGTCGATTCAAACGAGCCGTGCGACGACGGCAACGACGACGACACCGACGAGTGCGACAGCGGGTGCCTGATCCTGGCGCCCGAGGATCCCTACGAGCCGGCGGGTTGCTGCTCGACCGGCACCGATCCTCGCGGTTCGCTGGTGCCGTTCGGCCTGGGCGGCCTCGGGCTGCTCGTGCTGCTGCGCCGCCGACGCCGCCGGTGATATTCTCGCCGCGGTGGCCCAACCCGTCGACGGTGTCTCGGAGACGTTGGAGGCGACCCCGAGCGCCGAGACGCTCTCGGGCCACGGCGGCGCGGACCGCCCCGAGCTGCACGAGCTCGTCCCCGGCGACAATATCGGTCGCTACGAGATCGTCGGCGTGCTCGGCGCCGGCGGCATGGGTCGGGTCTACCGGGCCCGCGATCCCGATCTCAACCGCGACCTCGCGATCAAGGTGCTGCGCCAGGCGCCGGGCAGCGGTAGCGGCGGCCTCGCGCACCGGCTCCTGCGCGAGGCCCAGGCCATGGCCCGCCTCAAACATGCCAACCTGGCCACGGTCTACGACGTCGGTGCGGTGCGCGGCGAGGTCTTCATCGCCTTCGAGTTCATCGACGGCGCCACGCTCGGCGCCTGGATGCGCGAACCCGGACGCACCAACGACGAGCGACTGAAGGCGTTGATCGCTGCCGGGCGCGGACTGGAGGCCGCGCACTCGGCCGGCGTCATCCACCGGGACTTCAAGCCCGACAACGTGCTGGTCGCCAAGGACGGCGAGGTCAAGGTCGTCGACTTCGGGCTGGCCCGCGGCATCGAGGCCAGCGGCGCCACCGGCGACGAGCCCGGCGTGAAGCCGCCGTCGCAGGACGCGCTCGCGATCGATCTGACCATGACCGGCTCGTTGCTCGGAACGCCGGCCTACATGGCGCCCGAACAACACCGGGGCGTGGCCTCCGATGCCCGCGCCGATCAGTTCGGCTTCGCGGTCTCGGCGTGGGAGGCGCTGTACGGCGAGCGCCCGTTCCGCGGCAAGACCCTCGAGATCATCGCCGCCGCGATCATCGGTGGCGAGCTCCAGCCACCGCCGGACGGCGCCGGCGTGGCCCCGCCCATCGAGGCCGCGCTGCGCCGCGCGCTCTCGGTAGACCCCGAACAGCGCTTCCCTGACATGGACGCGCTGTTGACCGCGCTGTCACCGCCGGCCGCGCCGGCCGCGCTGCCGCCGCCGACCGCGTCACCGCAACGCCGCTGGCTGATCGCCACCGCGGGCGGTGCCGTCCTGGTCGCCGGTGGCGTCCTGCTGCTGGTGCTCAGCGCGGGCGGGAAGCCCGACGCCGGCAAGGCCGACAGGCTCGAGGTCCCGGAGCGGTCACCACCACCGCCGCCACCCGATCCGCCTCGGCCACCGACCGGTGCCGTCGCCGACGGTGACCTCGACACGAGCTCGATCCGCGCCACCATCCGCACCAAGGTCGGCGACGTGAAGGCGTGTTACGAGAGCGCGGTCCTCGCTGACGATTCGATCGACGCCGGGAGAGTGTCGATCAAGTTCGTCATCGACGGCGACGGTACGGTCAAGAGCACCGACATCGTCGGCGACACGTTCCAGGGCCAGCGCGGCATCGCCCGGTGTGTCGCGGGCAAGACCTTCCAGTGGATCTTCCCGCCACCAGCGGGCGGCGGCACCGTCGAGGTTACATACCCGTTCGAGTTTGGGCGCGCCCGCGCCCCTTGAAGCCCTGCGGCTGCTGCCTCCCGTGCTGCCGGTCCTGGCGGAGCTGATGACGCAGCCGCAACACGAAGCGCTTGGCCGCGCGCCGCTCGCGACCGGTGAGCCGGCCGTCGCCGTCGCGATCGAAGCGCTGGAGCAACTGCTGGCGGACCTGCGGCGGCAAGCGGTGACGATGACGCTGACGCTGCGTACCCGGCCCCTGCATCCCCTGACCCTGCATGCCCGGGCCCTGCATGCCCGGGCCCGGGCCGGGACCGACGGGGCCGGACGGCGGCGCGAACTGATCGGCGAGCGCGGTGGAGGCGCCGCCAGCGAGAAGGAGACCGACGAGGAGCACGATTCGCTTCATGCCCTTTCGACCCGCGACCGTCGCCGAGGTTAGAGGTTCTAGTTACAGGGCGCGGTCAGCGCGGCCGGCGCCGGGACCACCGGCGTGCCGGTGCGCACGTAGCTGTCGAGGAAGCAGCCGTACTGGTGCTTGACCTCATCGAGCTGCCGGTAGATGTAGTGGGCATTGGCGATACCGTCGCTGGCGAACTGCACCACCACACGGGTCTTGCCGCCGACGTTGGCGCTGACCGGATAGGTGGCGACGCCGCCGAGATCATCGAGGGCGAGCGCCTCCTGGGTGCCGCTCCACAGCGCGGTGCCGGCCTGGCGGTTGCCGTAGGCCAGCGCGGCGGCGTCGAAGATCTCGTCGGAGAAGTAGACGTCATCCATGCCGATGGGTTCGTAGACGTGACGCACCGGGAAGCCGGGCAGCGGCCGGCGAGCCACGCGGGCCATCGAGGCCATGGGCTCGGCGATCTCCCAGCCCACGTTGAGCAGCGCCATGCCCGGGTGCAGGAAGGTGAGCTGATCGGCGTCGGTGGCGAACACACCGCCGAGGAAACCACGGGCGCCGCCAATGAGATCGGTGTCGAGGATCATCTTGCTCCAGAAGCCGCCAGCGCCGGTCGGCACCAGCGCTCCCAGCCGCGGCTCGACCGCGCCGATCATGTTGGTGTACATGCCGCCCATGGACTGACCGCCACCGCTGAGCCGGGCCGGATCGAAGCGGTGGGCGGTGACGCCCGAGGGCAGGCTCTGCCCGGCGCACGCGCTCAGCGTGGCCGGCGCGATGCGCAGCTCGACCAGGGCGTCGAGCAGGAGGCGCTGCTCGATCACGCCCTGCTGGAACGTGTACGGCATGGCGCCGAGGTTGAGCAGGTTGAGATACTCGTAGTCGCTGGCGTTGACATACCGCTCGGGGTTGAGCGGCAGCGCCGACGCCGCGGCGGCGATGCCGTGGCGGGCGACCACGAAGCCGGGCCCCTCGCCAACGACCGGCTCGCTGCCCACGGTCAGGGTCTTGCCGAGGTCGACCACGCCGCTCGAGACCCCGCCCGAGCCATGGAAGAACTGGTAGAGCGGCCAGCCAGCAGCCGGCATCTCGCCGGTCGGGATGGTGAGGACCAGCGGCACGGTCAGGTCGGCCTGCTCGATCGGCACGCCGGCGCCGTCGAGGACGAAGCGGCCGTCGGTCGCGAACGGCGCCACCCCGGCCTGGAACTGCGGGAAGGTCACGTCGGCGAGGAGCTCGCAGTAGCCGGTGTGGGCAGCGCCGTCGGCAGGATCGACGCGGAGGTTGGCGATCACGGCGTCGTGGGTGGTGCGCAGCGCCTCGCTGCGCTGGTGGAGGACGCCGACCTCATCGCCGGTGGTGAACACCGTTGCGTTCAACACGTCGTCG
Organism: Myxococcales bacterium; assembly: GCA_005779305.1. Lineage (GTDB taxonomy): Bacteria > Myxococcota_A > Polyangia > Haliangiales > Haliangiaceae > UBA2376. Next base: position 10,166 of record SXJR01000344.1, on the reverse strand, counting down.
CGAGCGACGCCGAGCTCGTCGAGCACCGGCCACAACGGCGCGTAGCTGGCGGCGGCGGCGCTGCCGCGGGGGCCGGCCGGGGCACGGCCTGCCGCCAGTTCGTCGATGGCACGCGGACGCGCGACGCCCGGCGCGACGGCACGGGTCACGACCACCGCGTAGGTCGTCGACGGCGCCAGCACCCAGCCCGGGCGAGGCCCGACGCCGAGCAGGAAGGCGATGGCGGTGTCGTCGGGCACCAAGGTCTGGGCGTGGATCGGCACCAGGCGGCCGCGCTCGGGCGAATCGGGATCGATGTCGACGTAGAGGATGGGCGCGTCGGGCGAGGCCACCAGCAACTCGGCCGCCGACCGCGGCGGCAGCGCCTCGGCAAAGCGGAAGTACACGCTCGACATGACCGAGTAGCCGACCCGGGTGTCGGCGAGCCCGACCAGCTGGGCGACCAGCATGTTGTTCCCCTTGTTGGGGAAGCCGGCGAAGGTTGGCGTTCCGTCGGCGTCGAGGCGCAGATCCGACGGGAACGGCAGATCGAAGAAGGTGTCGCCAGCCAGCTCACCGTCGAGATCGAAGAGCGCCCCCGGCGGATCATCGTCGCTGCCGCAGGCCGCGAGCAGGAGCATCAGGGCCGGTGACAGGAACAGACGGACGAAGGACATCCCCCCGAGGAGACGTCACGCGCCGCCGCCCTGTCAATCGTCGTCAGAACTCGGCGTGCTCGGGCGCAACTCGGGTCCAGGCCCGGCGGAGCTCGTCGACGCTGAGACCCAGATCGGGCAGGACGTCGAGGGTCATCGGCGCTCCGGCGTGCACGATCTCGAGCAGCGCGGCCAGGTCGTCGTCGAAGCCGGTCATGCGCCAGGTGTCGAGGGCGCGCGCGACCTGGACCAGGGCGATGTCCTCGTCCATCAGCCGGGCCGGGACCCAGCGCATCTCGCCGCCGCAGCGCGGGCACGGCCGGCGGCCAGGCCAGAGCAGGCCGCACACGAAGCAGCTGTCCCCGGCGAAGCCATCGTGCATTCCCTCCAACCGCGCTCCGTCAGCCCACCAGCGTCCGGCGCGCGCCGGTGACCCGCGGCAAGGCCGCCACCTCGCGCACCAGCCGGCCCACCACCTCGGCCACGCGGTTGCGGCCGCCGGCCAGCCGGGCGCCGAACTGCGCCAGCATCTGGGCGTCGCGATCACCCATGCCGTCGCCGGTGACGACCAGCATGGCGCCCTTCATCTCCTCGAGGCCACGGGCGTACATGATGAGCTCGAGCGCGTTCATGCCCGGGTTCATCAGGCCCAAGGTGGCATCGATGAGGACCAGATCAGGGCGATCGCGGGTCAGCTTGGCGGCGGCCTCGCGGCCGTCGCGCGCAGCGTCGACCTGCGAGCGAGGATGGGCGCGGCGCACCGCGCTCCACAGCTGACGCACTCGATCGCCGTCGTCGTCGACGACCAGCACCCGCACGCTGCGCTTGCCGGCGTGGGTGCGCTCGGTGACGATCTCGAGCTGCTCGACCACCGATGCGGCGTCGAGGGGCCGCGCCGCGGGGTCCTTGGAGAGGAGCTCGCTCACCAGGTCGGCCAGCTCGACCGGCAGGTCGGTGCGGACCTCGGCCAGCGCCGGTGGCCGCTGGTGCACGTGCCCGAACATGACCGCCTTGATCGTGTCGCCGACGAAGACCGGCTGGCCGAGCGCCAGCTCGATGGCGAGGCAGCCGAGACCATAGAGATCGATCGCGGCCACCGCGGCCGGATCGGCGGCGCTGCGGCTGCCGGTCACGACCTCGGGCGCCAAGCACACGCCGGCCGGCCCGACCGGGGCCACCTGCCCCAGCGAGAAGCGACCGAAGACGATCCGCTCCGCCGGCGTGATCAGCACGGTCTCGGGCGCGAGATCGCCGACCGCAAACCCGGCCTGGTGCACCGACGCCAGTGCCCGCGAGGCGGCGAGGATGAGCGCCACCAGCTCGGTGGCGCTGGGGCGGGCGCCGGTGGCGACGATGGCGCGCAGGTGATCTCTGGCGGTGACGCCCTCGATGTACTCACCGCTCACGTACTCGGCGCCGCGGTGGTTGCCGACCCCGAACACGGCTGCGCCCGAGGTCCCGTGGGCCGTCACCGCCGCGCAGCGCCGGGCCTCGGGCACCAGCGACGCCGTCCCCGGATCGCGCCAGGCCATCTTGAGCACGGCGGCGCGCTCGACGAGCATGTCCCAGACCTCGAACACGTTGCCGCCGTCGCCACGCGCGATCTCGCGCCGCACGGTGTAGGTCGAGCTGACCACCTCGCCGAGAGCGAGCGCGGGATCGGGGCTGTCGCGAAAGCCCGCCGGCGCCTGGAAGGTGCGTCCACCGCCGGTCGAGCCCGGCGCGGTCCCGGGCTGCAGCGGGAACTTTTGACCCTTCCAGCTCATGTCTCGCTGCTGAGCATTCTAGCGCTTCTCTCGCCGGTCCTCGACCACGCGCCACATGTACCACGCCGCCAGCGACCGCCACGGACGCCAGGGCGCGGCCGCCTTGGCCATGCGCTTCGGCTCGGGCAGCGCGCGCAGGCGCAGGAAGTGCTGCAAACCCATGCGCACGCCCAGATCTCCGACGGGCCAGACGTCGGGACGGCACAGTCCGAACATCGAGAACATGTCCACCGACCACGGGCCGATGCCGCGGATGGGCAAGAGCATCGCCGCGACCGTCGCATCATCGGCTGCAAGAAGCGTCCGCGACGTCACGCGGCCATCATGAAAGTGGGTGGCCAGATCGATGAGGGCCAGGGCCTTGCCCCTCGAGATGCCGGCCGGCCGCAACGTCTCGACCGTGGTGGCGGCCAGCCGGGCCGGGCGCGGGAACCGGGTCGCGCTGCCGAACAGGAGGCAGAAGCGCTTGTGGATCGTCGCGGCGGCGGCGCCGGCGAGCTGCTGATAGATGATGGCACGGCCCAGGCTGGCGAACGGATCGCGGGTCGGGGTGAGGTCGGGGACCCCGTGGCGTTCCACGAGCGGCACGAAGCGCGGCTCGACCTCCTGGAGGTGCGCGGCCGCGGCGGCGAGGTCGTACGTCATCCGTCCGGAGTTGCTATCACATCGCGCGCGGTCCGGATCGCATGCTGGTGCGGCGCGAACACGTCGAGCGAGCCGGGCTGGTTGCGATGCCAGAACGCCGCCCACGCGGCTCGAGCCCGGGTGCCGAGCGGCGCCCGTCGCGTCACCGGGAACAACATCTCGACGGCGGCGTTCAAGCTCATGGCCGCCCAGTTGCGGTCTCGATCGAACGGGATCCCGCACGCCTCGTAGGCGGCGCCGAGCGCGGCCAGCTGCTTCTTGCGCACGTTCTCGATCACCTGGCGCGGATCGACGCCGAGCGTGATGAAGTCGTCCTGCACCAGGCGCAGCTCGGTGAGACCCCAGTAGAGGATCCGGATCTGGTAGGTGACCAGGCGCATGTGCTGCCCCCGGGACATGCCGGCGAGCAGGCTGGGCAGGTACTGCATGCCGAGGCCGACGTGGCGGGCCTCGTCACGCTCGTAATAGCGCAGGAGCTCGGTCAACACCGGCTCGACCTCGCGCTCGCGCACCGCCTGGAACAGGGACAGCGCGATGGTCTCGATCATCAGCTGCATGCCCATCAGCTTCGCGGCCAGGTCATCGGTGTCGAGCACGAGGTCGAGCAGCGCCTGGGGTGCGCGATCGAGCCGGCCCGGCTTGAAGCCGAGCGCGGTCAGGTAGTCGTGCATGACGTAGAAGTGGCGCGCCTCGTCGAAGGCCTGGCTGGTCGCCGCCATCTTGGCCTCGAGCGGGACCAGGCGATCGGCGAGCTGGGCCGAGATCTTCCAGGCTGCAAGCTCACCCCACAGGATGATCGTGAACACGCGCTCGAGAGCGCGGCGCTTGTCCTCGGGCACGTGCACGCCACCGTGTTTGGCGAGGAGCTCGCCGAGGACGTCCTTGCCGTCCCAGGCCAGCACCTGGCTGCGGTGGTAGATGTTCTCGCACTTGGCGAGGCGCTTGGCCTCGGCGGCCGAACGCTCGAGATCGAACATGTCGTAGCGGAGCTGGGACGTGCCGAAGCCTGCGAACGCCATGCGAGACCTCCCTGACTGATGTTCAACAGTAGCGCACTTGCGGGCCTGAGATGCAGCGGCGCGCCCGACCGCTTCGCGCCGTGCTACCTCCACGGGACGCCGTGACGTCCTACGCGCTGGTCCTGGTCTCGGCGTTCCTGCACGCGGCGTGGAACGCGCTGGTCAAGCGCAGTCCCGATCCTGGCGCGGCGGTGCACGCGGTGGTCGCCGCCGCCGGCTTGCTCGCCGGCGGCGTGGCCCTGGTGGAGATCACGCTCGGCGGCGGCACCCTCACCCTGCGCGCGGCCGTGCTCGGCGCCGTCGCCGGCGCGCTCGAGGCCGGCTACTTCCAGGCCCTGGGGCGCGCGCTCACCGCCGGTCCGCTCGGGCCGGTCTACACCATCTCCCGCGGCACCGCGGCCGTGCTGGTGTGGCCGATCTCGATCATCGCGCTCGGCGAGCAGCTCACGTGGCTGTCCGGTGCCGGCAGCGCGCTGGTCCTCTTCGGCCTCGCCGCCTCGTCGCTCGACCGCGGCGCCACCCGCACCGCGGTCCTGTGGGCGGTCGGCACCGCGGTGTTCATCGCCGGCTACCACTTCGCGTACAAGGAGGCGCTCGCCACCGGCTCGAGCCCGGCGCCGATCTTCTTCGTCTCGATGATGGTGGCGACCGCGCTCGGCGCCGGCCTCGGCGGCCGCCGTTATCGCGAGGGCTTCGCCGCCGTGGTGCGAGCGTCGCCGTGGACCACGCTCGGCGCCGGCGTCATCACCGCCGCCGCCTTCCTCCTCTTCATGTACGCGCTGCACCGCGGCGGCGCCGGCTACGTCTTCACCCTGCGCAACACCTCGGTGCTATGGGCCACCGCCTTCGCCTTCACGATCGGCGATCGCCCGTCGGCCCGTCAACTCGCCGGCGCCGTCCTGGTCTTCGGCGGCGCCGTGCTCATGGGCCTCGGCCACTGAGCACGCACGTGCGCGTGGGACACGGCGTGGTCACGACAGCAGGTCCTCGACGGCAGCGCGCACGCGGTCACGGGTCGCGACCAGCTCGTCGCACATGGGGTTGGCTCGGCCGAGCGTGCGCCACTTGCGGGCGCCACCGCGCGACAAGCCCCAGCTCGGTCGGGTCCGGAAGTCGTCGAGCGCCGCCAGCCCGAGGTCGCGCGAGGCGAAGGCCAGCTCGACCGCGGCGACGGTCCGCCCGCGATCGAGCGCCGCGTGCCGCCACAGGACATCGAGATCGAACAGATCCTTGGCTCGCCACTTGCCCGGACCGAACTCGGCCAGGCCGTGGAGCTTCCATGCGAACAAGGTCTCGGGCGCGACCGCGCGCACGTCGCCGACGCCGCCGATGGTCAGCATCACCGGCGGCACGCACATCGGATCGCCGACGGCGAGGTCGACCTGGAAGCGACCGAGGGCCGCGCCGGTGTCGCCGCGGACGTGGGCCCGCAGCCCCGGCGACTTGCTCTCGCCCCAGATCACCTCGGCGGACACGAGCGAGAAGCTGGTCTCGGCGTCACGCGCGTCGCACACCGTGCGCACCGCGTCCTCCATCGCCGACGGATCGAAGGTCGTGGCATCGCCCGGGACCAGGTAGTCGACGTCGCCGGGCGTCCGCGCGCCCGGGCACAACACGGCGGTCACGATGCTGCCGCGCAGGATCCACGCCGAGGCCGCCGGCTCGGCGATGGCGCGACGCAGCCAGCCGCAGATCAGTGCGGACCGCACCGCCGGGGCGTTGGCGCCGTCAGTGCCAGCCGCGATCGAGGGCCAGGTTGGAGTCATAGACGGTGTACTCGCGGACGCGGCGGGTGATGGTGACCGGCAGCGCGCCCACTGCGGCTTCGAGCGCGGCGAAACGTTCGTCGGCCGAGGCCCGGCCCAGCCCGGGCAGACGCAGGGTCAGGTAGCGCTCGTGACCGCCGTCGGCGCGGGTGCGCAGGGCGTTGCGCGACAGGCGGGCGCCGTGCGCCGCCGCCACCTCCCGCACCGGCGCCAGCTCGACGCCGGGCGGCACGACGACCTTGAGGTGGTACTCGAAGTAGCGGGCCGGCTCGGCCCGCGCCGCCTCGTCGGTCTCGGGCAGGTCACGGTTGCGGGGCAGCGCCTCGATCTTGGTGCGCACGACCTCGAAGCCATCGGCGACCAGCGCGCGGGCCAGATCGTGGACTTCCTCCTGGACCTGGCGGAGCTCGCCGCGGTGCACGGTCGCCGTCATCGGCTGGGTGACGTGCTCGCCGTGGGCCAGCTCGATCTGGATGTGCTTGACCTCGAGCCGGTCGCAGGTCGCGGCGAAGCGCGGCGCGTCCTCGACGGCGCAGCGCACGGTGACGTGGGCCTCGAACGCGCCGCCGTAGGTGCGCCCGCGCAGGTGATCGGCCAGCTCGAGGTACGGGTGGTGGCGCATGTTGACGAGGTACGTGCTCGCGCCCAGCTCGGCGAACGTGCGTCGGTAGCCTTCGGGGACAAACACGCGATCCCATCCCAGGCTTCGCCTGGCCTGGGGATCGATCATCGGTCGGGCCGGCAAGCTCGCCGGTCCGAGCTGTACGGAACCGCTCGCTTCGCTCGCGGAGGCCCACCCGCGGCCGGGGACCCCGCGCGGCGCGGGCGCGATCGCACCCTCGAGCTCGCCCTCGAACAGGCGGACGCCGTCGGGCCCATCGTGCTCGCACAGCGCCACCACCACCCGCGACGTGGCGAAGCGGCCGCCGTACCGGGTGCAGAAGCCGTCCTCGCCGAGCTGCTCGAGCAGCGCCTTGGCGTCGCGACCGCGCCATGGCGCCTCGCCCTCGACCTCGAGCCCGGTGTTCTCGACGAAGCAGCGCTCGCCGACCTCGGCGAAGACCTTGCGGGCTCGCCAGGTCGCCGCCGCCGCCAGGTCGAGGCCGTCGGGGACGGCCGGTCCGATTCGCGACATCACCACCTCGACGTCGGCGAGCAGGCGCTTGAGATCGTCCTGGTGGCCCTGGTTGGGCGTCGCGAACACCACCCGCGTGCTCGAGCTGGGATGTCGGGTGGACACGGTCACGCATCCTGCCACGTGTTCCACACGTGGTCAGCGCCGGTGTGATCGGCGAGGTAGATACCGTCGCGCTTGCCGGCGCGAACGTACTTGGCCAGCCCGACCACGCTGCCGCCGCGCTCGACGCGGTAGACCACGCCCTCGGCGCCGTCGACGGCACCGTGGTGACCGTGCACGCCGAGACGGGCGTCGGCCTCGGTCACCGTCAGCGCACCACCGTCGTGGAGCACCGCCGCCACCGGCAGGCCCATGGCCTCGGCCCGGCGCCGCACCTCGTCGAGCGGCCAGCGCGCGCCGTCGACGTCGAAGCCGTCGATGGCCACCGCCGGTCCGTGCGGGAGCAGGTACTTCGTGCCATGGGCGAGGACCATCCACTCGCAGACCAGCCGCTCCCCCTCGGCGAGCACGTCGCGCCAGGCCAGGCCCGGCTCGGCGGCGCGAGCGTCGACCCAGGCCGCGAAGGCCACCCGCCCGTCGTTGCGCGACATCGTGCACGGTCGCCCGTCGCGTCCGTACGCGACCAGCTCGTGGTCGTGGCGCACGATCGCGACGCACGAGCCGTCGAGCTTCTCGCTCACGATCACGCGATCGCCGTCGCGACCGGCGCCGGCGCAGCGCTCGGCCAGGTCGGCTGGCGCCGTACGGTCGGACGGCCCCAGCCGCGAGCCCGGCAGGTGGGGGATCTTGCCGTAGAGCTTCACCCCGGTGCACCGCTGGCGAAGGGCGCCATCAGGCCCGCCCGCGGCTCTGCCCGGTGGTCACACCGCCGGCGATCAGGTGGGCGAGCCGCAGCGGCTCGGGCAGGTTGCCATGCAGGGTCGTCGCCCGCAGGAGCGCCGCGGCCTCGCCGCGCTCGAGGCCCACGCGCTGGATCCACATCGGACCGATCTGTTCGAGCGTGCCCGCCTGCTGGATCAGCTTCCACTTGCGCGCGCCGCCGCGGGTGCGCTCGCGCAGCGCGTCCTCGACCAGGTGCAGGCGCGGATGCTTGCGCACCGCCACCACCACCGGCACGTCGAGCTCGGCCGACAGCCGGTGGATGTCGACCACGTTGAAGCCGGCCAGGGCGATGCCCTGGAGCAACACGGCGCGCACGTGCTCGCGGAACTTGCCGCGCACCAGGCGGATCAGCTCGTCGGTGGCGTTGACGCCGTCGCGCCGGACCTTGCCCGACAGCACGCCGTCGAGCCGGGTGCGCGAGCACACCGCGCCCACCACGCGCACGTCGCCGAAGTGCTCGTGCGCGAACGGCGCGTCGTCGAACCCGACGACGTTGGTGATCGGCTTGCCCACGGCCCGGCACGATACCTCGCCCCGAAAGTCCTGAGCGAGTCCCGCGTGGCGGGCGAGTCGAAGGGGCGGGCCCTACTTCTTGGCGTCGGCCTTGGCCTTGGCGGCCTTGGCCAGGAGCTCCTCACCGATGTTGGTGGGGACCTCGGAGTACTTGGCGAACTCCATCGTGAACTCGGCCTTGCCCTGGGTCGCCGAGCGCAGCGGCGTCGAGAAGCCGAACATCTCGGCCAGCGGCACCTCGGCGTCGACGCGGGCGCCGCCGTCGTCTTCGGTCGAGCCGATGACGATGCCGCGACGCTGCATGATCAGCGACAGCATGTTGCCCGAGAACTCGGCCGGGCCTTCCATCGAGACCTTCATGATCGGCTCGAGGATGCGGGGCTTGGCGCGCGGGAAGAAGTCGCGGAACGCGCCGCGGGCCGCTTCCTGGAACGCGATGTCGCTCGAGTCGACCGCGTGCGACTGACCGTCGTCGATCGTCACCCGGACGCCGACCACCGGCACGCCCAGGCGCGGGCTCTTGGCGATCATCGACTTGAAGCCCTTCTCGACCGCCGCGATGAACTCGCGGGGGATCGAGCCGCCGCGGATCTCGTCGGCGAACTCGAACTCGCCGTCGAACGGCTCGGCGAAGCCGGCGACTCGGCCGTACTGGCCCGAGCCACCGGTCTGCTTCTTGTGGGTGTAGTTGAACTCGGTCTTGGCGCCGATGGTCTCGCGGTAGGCGACCTGGGGCGGGCTGGTGACGACCTCGGCCTTGTACTCGCGCTTCATGCGCTCGATGTAGACGTCGAGGTGGAGCTCGCCCATGCCGGCGATGATGGTCTCGCTCGACTCGGGGTCGACCCAGCACTGGAAGGTCGGGTCCTCCCGGGTGAAGCGGTTGAGGGCCTTCGACATGTTGATCTCGGAGCCGGAGTCCTTGGACTTGATGGCGACCGAGATGACCGGCTTGGGCACGAACATCGACGTCATCGCAACGTTGACGGTGCCGTCGGTGAAGGTGTCACCCGAGTTGCAATCGACGCCGAACAGCGCGCAGATGTCGCCGGCGCTGGTGTCGAGGATGTCTTCCTTGTCGTCCGAGTGCATGCGCACCAGCCGGCCGACCTTGACCTTCTTGCCGTTGCGGGTGTTGACGATGAAGTCGTCCTTGGCGAGCGAGCCCTGGTAGATGCGCACGTAGGTCAGCTGGCCGTAGCGGCCGTCCTCGAGCTTGAACGCGAGCAGGATGAGCGGCTTCTTGGGGTCGCTCTCGAGCACGACCGGCGCCTCATCCTTGTCGAGGTCGAGGGCGATGTTCTCGACCTCGCGCGGGTCGGGCAGGTACTGGGTGACGCCGTCGAGAAGGATCTGCACGCCCTTGTTGCCGAGGGCCGAGCCCATCATGACCGGCGTGCACTTGAGCGCGATGGTCGAGTCGCGCAGCGCCTTGCGGATCACCTCGGGGGTGACCTTGTCCTCGAGCATCGCCTCGGTGAGCTCGTCGTTGACCATGCTGAGCTGGTCGAGCATCACCTCGCGGTGCTTGTCGGCCTCGGCCTTGAGCTCGTCGGGGATGGCCGAGTACTCGATCTGGTTACCGTTGTCGCCGTAGAAGCGGATCGCGGTCATGTCGATCAGATCGATCACGCCCTCGAGCTTGTCCTCGAGGCCGATCGGCATCTGGATCATGACCGGGTGAAGCTTGAGCTTCTCCTTGAGCTGGTCGCGCACGCGGTACGGGTTGGCGCCCGAGCGGTCGAGCTTGTTGACGAACGCGATGCGCGGCCCCTTGTAGCGGCGCATCTGGCGGGCGACGG